>JANTGE010000046.1 GCA_024763085.1 Acidimicrobiia bacterium | reverse complement strand
ATGGTCCGGCGTCGGACCCGGTCCTCTACTCGGATAGCCGCAAGCCGGCCACTCCGGCCGGGTGTGTGATCCCGAGCCAGCCGTAGGACATGGCACGACGGGACCGGCCGGTCCGTTTGGAACCTCGCTCAGCGTCCGGCGAGCCGCGGGAGCTCCTTCGGCTTGCCCGACATGCCGTCCCCGGGTCGTAGACGCGCTCTCGACAACCTGGCCGTGTCGCCGATCGATTCGGGGCGACGCTCCTCTTCGCGATCCTCACACCTGGTGCATCCAGCTCCAACGGAGGCAATCAGGATCACCTCTGCCCCGGGCCAGCAGAACGGCGGTGCGTCTCCGCCTGGTGTTGGTCCCGGCCTCCCGCACAACCCATCGGTCGACCCTTCTTCAGCTTCTGGCCCCGGCTTTCTTGTATCTGTTCACAGCCAGCGGCGCGAAGACGGCGATGATGATCACCACCCAGACGAGTGTGTAGAGGACTGAGTTCTGTAGCGGCCACGCGGCTGGCTCGGGAGTGCCAGGCGGGATGTTTCCGAACAGTTCCCGAACTGCCTGGGTTACAGCGGACACGGGATTCCACTCCGCAAAGATCCGCAGTGGAGTTGGCAGGTTGTTCGAAGGAACGAACGTGTTGGCAACGAAGGTCAGCGGGAAGATCACCATGAGCGACGCGTTGTTGATCACTTCGACGCTTGGAACGAGGAGACCTACGTATGCCATGATCCATGAGAAGGCGTAGGCGAACAGCAACAACAGACCGAAGCCCAGCATGGCGCTTCCCAACCCACCGTGCATGCGCCACCCGACGGCGAGACCGGCAGCGACCATGATGAGCAGCGACGCCACGTTGTAGACCACGTCGCTGGCCGTCCGGCCGAACACCACCGCAGACCGGGACATGGGCAGGGACCGGAACCGGTCGATGATTCCTTTCTGCATGTCGTCGGCCAGACCAGCACCAGTAAATGTCGCGCCGAAGGTGACGGTCATGGCGAAGATACCGCTGATGAGAAACTCCCGGTAGGAACCGCCTGGAATGTCGATAGAACCGCCGAACACGTAGGCGAAGAGCAGCACCATGATGATCGGAGAGATCAACACCGACACCAGCACCTCGGGCACCCGTCGGATCTTGATCACGTTCCGCTTGGCCACGGTGATTCCGTCGCCGAACGCGTACTTGAGTCTCTCCATCACCGAACCTCCTGCAGCTCTCCGCCGCGCTTCACCGTGGCGGCGATCTCGTCGTCATAGCCGGCCTCGTGGCCGGTGAGGCTGAGGAACACATCGTCCAGAGTCGGCCTTCGCAAGCCCACGTCCTTCGCCTCCACCCCGTTGGCCTCAAGGGCACGAAGCACGGCGCCGAGTGAGCGAGTGCCTCCGGAGACAGGGACGGTCAGCGACAAGTCTTCTGTGCGCAGGTCCCCGACCGAGAACCGGTCCAGCACCTGTCGCGCAACTGCCATGTCCGCTGCAGAGTCGAGGGAAACCTCGATCCTCTCGCCTCCCACCTTCGTCTTCAACTCGTCGGCGGTGCCGTGGGCGATCTGACGGCCGTGGTCGATGACGACGATGTCGTCGGCGAGCTGATCCGCCTCCTCCATGTACTGGGTAGTCAACAACAGTGTCGTGCCCCGGTTCACCAGCTCGCGGAGGACCGACCAAAGTCCAGTACGGCTCCGCGGGTCCAGACCGGTGGTCGGCTCGTCGAGGAAAAGCACCGGGGGTTCGGCGACCAGCGCTCCGGCTAAGTCGAGGCGACGGCGCATCCCTCCCGAGTACGTCTTGACCGGTCGGTGGGCGGCGTCGGCGAGATCGAAACGTTCCAGCAGCTCCCGAGCTCTCGCCTTCGATCTTCTTCTCCCCAGATGGTAGAGCCGACCGATCATGTCGAGGTTCTCGAAGCCGGTGAGATGCTCGTCGACTGCGGCGTACTGGCCCGCCAGGCCGATGCGCTGCCGTACCTGGCCTGGAGACTCGAGAGCGTTCACCCCCGCCACGCTGATGCTGCCCGAGTCGGGCTCGACCAGGGTGGTGAGGATCGAGACCGCGGTGGTCTTTCCCGCACCGTTGGGACCCAACAGTCCGAGCACCGCCCCCTCGGGGACATCCAGGTCAAGCCTGTCGAGGGCGACCAGGTCGCCGTAGCGTTTGACGAGGCCGCGCGCCTCGATGATGTTGGTCATGGTTTTCCTCTCGGGATGGGATCAGGCGGAGATGACGAGCTTGCCGCGGGCGTGTCCGTCGGCGAGATAGCAGAGGGCGTCGGCAACCCGGTCCAGAGGGTAGGTCCGCTCGACGACGGGGCTGAACTCGCCACTCACCATCAGGTCTCCGAGGGTGATGAGATCTGCCTTCCGCACCTGTGCGGTGAACCAGGTGAACCGCCGACTGCCCGCAACTGACATGATTCGTCGGGCCAGCAAATGGCGAAAGGGCCCCAGCCAACGATGCTTGGGACCGGTGATTGTCACGTTGATCCCTCCGTCGGTGAGCACCCGGCGGGTCTGCGACCAGGGCCGGTCCCCGACGTTGTCGAACAATAGGTCGTAGCCGCGCTCGGTCTCGGTGAAGTCGCGCCGCGCATAGTCGATGACGTCGTCGGCGCCGAGGGACCGCACCATCTCGACCTTCGACGTGGAACACACCGCCGCTATCCGGGAGGCGCCAAGAGCCCGGGCGAGCTGCACCGCATGGCTCCCCACCCCGCCGGTGGCCCCGTTGATGAGGACCCGGCCACCGCGGCCGAGCCGGCCGACGTCCCGCAACCCCTGGAGGGCGGTGAGCCCTGCAAGCGGTGCGGCAGCGCCCTGCTCGAAGGTGACGCCCTCGGGCAGGGAAGCGAGCCGAGACTCGTCAGCCACTGCGTAGCGGGCGAAGGCGCCCCGCCCGATGTCACCGAATACTCGATCGCCAGGCGCGAAACCGTCGACGCCGGGGCCGACCGCGGTGACCACACCAGCAGCGTCTGCACCTGGAATCAGATGTTTCGGAGTCTTCCATCCGGCAACGGCCCTGGCCAGGTAGGGCAGTCCCGTGATCATGTGGAGGTCGTACACGTTCAGCGACGACGCCTCCACTCGCATCTGAACCGCACCCGGGCCAGGTATCGGGGTGGCGACCTCCTTGAGCGTCAACACGTCCGGTCCCCCGTAGACACGCTGGACGATGGCCGGCATCCTGCTCGGGACCGTCGCCTCCGACCACGTTTCGGCTGGTGCCGTCCCATCTTCCTTCCGATCTTTCACGCCACTCATGCCGAACCTTCCTGTCGCTCTTACAGCGTAAGCTAGCCGTACAGCGTAAGCTAGCCGTACTCTGTAAGCCTGTCAAGCCTTACAGAGTACGTTATGCTCTGGAAAGTCCGATGGTCACCAAAGCCGAACGCGAGCCCCAGCCTCGCCTCCCCCTCACGAGGCGTCGGATTCTGGGCGCCGCCATCGAGCTTGCCGACGCCGAAGGTATCGCCGCCGTCACCATGCGACGAGTCGCCCGGCAACTCGGCGTCGAAGCGATGTCTCTCTACCACCACGTCGCCAACAAGGAGGACCTCCTCGACGGGATGGTCGACGAGATCGTCCGGAAAATCGAGGACGAACTCGGAGTGTTCACCGTCGAAAAGGGCACAACGGGCTGGCAACAGAAGCTACGGCACATGATGCTCACCGCACGCCGGGTGATGCTGCGCCATCCATGGGCACCCGCGGTGATTGAGACGCGCACCAAGATGCCGCCGTCACTCATCCGCTACTTCGAGACGATTCTCGGCACGATGATCGAAGGCGGCTTCAGCTACGACCTCGCCCACCATGCCATGCACACCCTCGGCAGCCGAGCCCTCGGGTTCAACCAGGAACTGTTTGTGCCCGACACCTCTGCGGAAGAGCAGGAATCAAACGAGATGTTCGCCGCGATGATGGCCGAACTGCCCTACATGGTGGGGATGCTCAGCGAGATCAGTCACGACTCCCCGGACTCCACCCTCGGCTGGTGCGACGACCAGACGGAGTTTGAGTTCGGGATCGATCTCATCCTCGACGGCCTGGAGAGACTCCGCGACCAGGGAACCTAGGCCCCTGGTGCCACCGCCACAGACGGACCGCGACAATCAGATCCGTCTGCGAAGGCTCGCACCTCAACCAGATACGCAACCCAAACGCGTGCAGAGTGGAGGTCCGAGCACCAGTGTCGACCTTGGCTTTGATGGGCACAGGCGACAGAGTGGGCAGCATCACACACCCGCGCCAGCCAATCACCGGACGAGACCTCGGTCCGATACGGGCTTGCCTCGCTTCAGTCAAGGCGACCTGCCGGCGAGGCGAACTTCGGCACGGCCTCCACAGATGATCCAGACGGTCGTTCTACGCTAACCATCCCGCAGACGGTACCTGTGCACTGTCGGTCGACGAGCTGTGAGCACCATCGAGACTACAACCAACGACCGACGCGGCAGCGCTCACACACGACACTTGTAGGAAACACATCAAGCCGGCTCAGGTCGGGACTCGCGGACTTCAGCGTCTCTTCGCCTCGCCTCAGCTTGTCTCAGCATTTTCACAGGTCGCTTGTCGCACAATGGCCTGGAAGCGACCCAGAAGGGTCGCACAGAAAGGAGGCTCTCGATGAGCACAGAGAACAGAACCAAGAAGAGGCTCTACAGTCTGGCTGCGGCCATCGGCCTCGCGCTCGGCTCGATGGGTGTGGCGGCAGCAAGCACGCCAGCCCAGGCTCCGCAAGCGGCGGCGCCGGCCCAGCAACAGGTCGTACAGCAACAGCAGTCGCAGGTGAGCGAGCAACCGACCGTGGCTGCGGAACAGTCCACCGAGGTCGAGAAGCCCGGAGATGAGGCGGTCGACGGAGTCGACCACCAGTTCGAGGGCGAGGAGATCGGCAACAACGGTGACGGCGTCGCCGGGCCGAACGAAGCCAGCGAAGTGGAAGCGAACAACTCCAGCGAGACGGAGACACTCGGAGACGAGGCCGTCGACGGAGTCGACCACCAGTTCGAGGGCGAGGAGATCGGCAACAATGGTGACGGTGTCCCCGGCCCGAATGAGTCTGCCGAGACCGCGGCTGAGAGTGGAACCAACGGATAGCCGCTTCGTTCCCCTCCCACTTCCCTCCAGAACGCCGGACCCATCAGGGTCCGGCGTTCACCTGTCGTCGGCTCGACACGCCTCCTAGCAGCAACACGCCGCCTAGTTGAGCCGCGCGTAGAGCGACGAAATGAGCCGGAACACGCGGCGGCAGAGCATTGACGAGTACCGGCGGTACGAGCCTCTCGTTGTTTTGGTGCTCATGGCTGCGGGAGCGGTCGACTGATATACCGGAACCCCGCTGCGCGGGACGTTGCTCATCGGCATTGGCATCGCCCTCCAAGAACCCACGGTCCTGCCGTCGCTGCCGCTGCCAGTCCGCGATGTGGGCGGTACGGGCCTCTCCGAGTTCGGGCGCAGCCGCAAGGCAACAGTCGCCATCACCGTGATCGGCTTCGTACTGATCGCCGGGTCTCTTGCACGCTAAGGGTGGCCAACCTTGTCGCTTGGAATGAACCCGATCGCGATCCGCCTCCACCTGGCGAGACGGCCGAGTGGCAGTGGGGAGTGCTTTTCGTCGCCATTGCCCTCTTCGAGTTGGCCAACTTCCTCCTGCAGCTATCTCCGATTGTCAGCTCTTATGACCATCCGACGATAAGCACCGTCCTCGACCCTGTGCTGGCGACTCACCAGGGCCGATCGGTGGCGCTGCTGGTCTGGCTCGTCACGGGGGTATCTCGCGTGGGACTGAGCTGGCATGACATCACTATTGTTCTCTACCTCATCCTGCTCGGTCTTGGAGGAGTACTCGAGGTTGCGGCGTTGCGATCTGACTCTCGCCTTGCCACGTTTGGAACTGTCGTCAGACGACTCCGTTCCACCCACACCGGACGAGTCGGACTGGCTGCAGGGTGGCTGTGGATCGGGTTGCACTTCTTCGCCCGATAACCGTCATTACTTGCGGCTCACCCCAGTGAAGGACCGCCGGACCTCAACTCAGGAGTGGGACGGCCATGGCCGTCCCACTCCTGTTCCGGTCGGTTGGGAAGCCTATACCTCATCCCACCGCCTTTCTCTGGCGGCCGGGAACACCGGACGTCGCCGGCCCAGGGACTAATCGGACGTCTCCGCTCCGCCGGCGTCTTTCTTGACGGTCGCCGTCTGCGGAGCGGCGCCTTTGGCACTCACCTCAACGCTTACCTCGAGCGCGTTCGTAGATGTCGCATAGAGACTGAACTCGTTGACCGGAAAGTGGTCGGGAGCCCCCGTGTTGTCGAAGTGAATGATGCGGCGGCCGGCGGCAGGAACGGTGAATGTGTCGGGAAGCTGGGTGTAGTAGCTCTCGCTGATTCCAGCCGTGGGATCCGTAAAGGTGTAGAAGACTTCGAACCCGGTGAGCTCGGTCGACCCGGTGTTCGATACGACGATCTCGAGATGATCGGCTACCGGCTTGCCGGAAGCATCCACGTTGTTCTCCACAAGCACGGAGTCAATCTTCAGGGTTTGAGCCGTCGCGGTGTTGGTGATCGGGTCGGAATCGACCGGCAAGACAGGGCCAGTAGCCTGAGCGGTGGCCGCGGGTTTGCTCGCTGCAGCGCCCGACGGACTGCTCGCCGCCGGAGAAGCGGCGTTCGGCGCCGCAGTGCCGCAGGCTGACAGAATCACTCCGGCGACCAGCGCGGCGGCCGCCAACTTGACGGATGAGTGAACGGTGGCTCTCATTGGTTTGCTCCTTGTGGGATAGATGGTTGTTTGCGAAACGCTCGGATCATGAGCGCCGGCAGCGTCACTGCATAGATCAAGATCCAGATGATGGACGCCCGAACCTGAAGGAGCAGATCGGGAAAGCTCAAGCTCCGATACCGCTCCTTGACATCGGTCATGGCAAACGCGAAACGCTCAAAGTGCTTGGCGAACGATGCTGCTTCGATGCTGGTTCGGACCGTCTCATACGTGGCGAAGTGCTGGAGGATCTGCACCTCACCGTCGTGACCGAGCCCCAAGGCGGCGAAGAGCCCACCCGGGATCTGGTTGTCTGCGTCGAGCGTATCCCCGATCTGCGGTAGCAGCAGGACCACAATCAGCCAGATACCAAGGGCGACCATCAGTCCGTTGGCCGCTGCTTTCGACGATGCCGCCGTGTACGCGCCAAGACTGTAGAACGTCGCCATGTAGACGATCGCAGCTATGAAGGCTAGGAAAAGCTTGCCGACCTGCGTCAGGTTGAGCCAATCGTGACCGATGAGGCCCACCGACAGGACGGCGACGGTCGCCGAGGCAGCAGCCAGAGTAGCGATGACTCCCAGAGCACCGATGAAACTGCCCGCGGCAAGTTCGACAGCGCTCACCGGTCGCGACAGAAGGAGCGGCAGCGTCTTGTTGGCGCGCTCACGCGAGACAGCCAAGTATCCGAGTGTGATGGCGATGACTGAGCCGATGATCTCGATGTACTCAAACGCGCCCCTGAGAAGGGACAACGGCGCCAGCGGGGAAGGCGCGATTCTGGTTACTCCTCCCGCGACGGCTGCGGCCCGGTAGGCCTGGTAGTCGGCCAACCGGCTCGCATAAACTGCCGAAGCGATGACGACCGAGCCGGCGGTGGCGACGATGAGAATCCCCAATAGCGCATGAAGCACACCGCTGCGCGTCGCGGCCCGCATCTCATGGTGTGCGATGGCCAGAATCCGTCTTCGGCTCTCAGTCCTCATAGCTGCTCCTCGAGAAGTCGTGTCGACGCACCAGAGCTATCACGGCAGCGACCAGCAGCGCCGCAGCAACGGCAATGGGAAGAGTGTGCGAAAGAGTGGAACTAGCGGATTCGACGGGGACGATTGCGAGAACCTGTCCACTCGCTGCCTTGTACTGCTCGGCAATCGAGATCGGTCTCGCCAGAGCGGTGACTTCGAAGAAGCGCTGAGAAATACCGACCGGATCGATGATGGGATTCAATGATTCAGTAGGCCTCAGCCCTGAAGTGAACTGTGGGATCGCAAACGTGAACCCGAGCCACACTCCCAGGGCGGCCAATAGCGAGAAAGATCGACGACGGCTCAGGAGCGCCGCCCCCATCCCGATGAGGGCGAAGACCATCACGTAGAGCCACGAGAGCCCGTAGAAGACCACCAGGCGGCCCAGCACCGCCAGTCCGGGAACCGCATGGTTCACGACGACCAGCGAGAAGAGGCTGATGGCCAAAGCCGTCAACATGATGAGCCCGAGAGCGATGCCGGCCCCAAGAATCTTGCCAAGGGCATAGTCGCCGCGCGAGACACTTCGGGAAAACACGAGCCGACCGGCAGGCCCGTCGTCGCTGATCGCCATGTGCCCGATTAGGAGGGCAAGGAGAGCTCCAAGCAGCGGGATGTAGACCACCATGTTCGAGAGGAGGGACAGTTCAGGTTTCAGCAGGAACGGGTTGGGAGGTGCCGGCTGACCTTGAGCCGCGAGCAGCTTCACGGCCTGCTCGTAGACCCGGACGATGGTCTGATGACTGGACCAACCCAACGCACCTGCAGCCGCCGTCATCGCCACGAACAAACCCATGGCAACCACGAACACTCGCTGCCGGCGCATCGACAGCAGCTGCTGTGAGGCAATCGTGTCGATCACGCCGGCACGCCTCCCATCCGGACGTAGATGTCCTCAAGCGACATCTCATCCGGAAAACGGCGCATGGTCGCTTCCATGGAGTCTTTGTAGATGAGTTCACCGTGGTTGAGCACGCCGATTGTCGTGCAGACCTTCGAAACCTCACTGAGCTGGTGCGTGTTCATGAAGACGGTCATGCCGAGGTCGGCGTTGAGATCGAGGATGGTCCTTCGGAGTTGACGGATGCCGGCGGGGTCAAGCCCGGCGGTCGGTTCATCGAGGAACAGCACCGAGGGACGGTGCACGATCGCCTGAGCTATGCCTATCCGCTGCCGCATACCCGTGGAGAACGACCCAACTCTAAGATCGGCCAATTCGGAACAGTCGAGATACTCGAGCGTCTCGGCAACAGCCCGGTTCGGACTCTCGACACCGGACAGCTCGGCGAAAAACGTGAGGTTCTCCCGAGCAGTCATGTGTGGATACATCCGCACCTCTGAGGGGAGATAGCCGATGTGTGCGTTCACGCGACGCCGATCCGTGATGACGTCGTATCCGTTGACCAAGGCGGTTCCGTGGGTAGGCGTGATCAGGGTGGTCAGGATGTTGACAGTTGTGGTCTTCCCGGCGCCATTGTGGCCGAGGAATCCAAACACCTCACCGCGTTCAATGGTGAGATCGATGTTGTGCAGAACCGGGCTTCCGTTGTAGCTGTGGCCAAGCCCTCGCATCTCGATGGCAGGACCGTCCATAGTCGCCTCCTTAGTTCTCTTGCGGTTGGAAGAAACGTAGAGAACTCCTGGCAAGAGAACAGCGAGGAGAAAGTAAGCATTCGACCAGAATCTGTCGCGCTGCCGGTCGGCCCGCTCGTGCCTCGCCCAGCAAGGTGCGGGTGTCGATGGCGAGGCAGGGTCGCCGGTTCTACACGAGTCGACCCGGCTCGGAAACGACTGCGGTTCCCCGTGTATCGATCGTAGATCCCCGCACAACGAAGGTGAGAAGCTGCGTCAAGGCCGATCCACGCAGCGAGCGGTGCTGTTGAGTACACAGCGGAAAGGTTCCTTGTCAAGGCGCTAGTCCGACCGACTCCGCACGTCAGCTCGCCGCAGGGTGACGACGATCTCAGGACGCGGGCCGAGCCTGGTCAGACTGATGCGCGCCAACATCGAATCCGCCAGGCGTTTCGCAAGCTGCAGCCCGAGTCGCTGCCGACCTTCGCCAAGCGGCCGCGCAGGGTCGAACGGTGAATCTGAGAATCCTGCTCCTTCGTCGGTGACGTACACCGCCACGGAGTCCTCTTGGACCCGCACCGACACCCTCACCATCCCTCTTCCGTGACGCAGCCCGTTCGCCACGAGCACATCCAGAATGTGGCGGAAGGCCGATGTACTTCCCACTGCCGGCGGAGAGAACCGGCCGGACTCGACCTGCAGGACCCTTCCAGCTTGCTGGAATGGCTTCTTCCAAGTCTGCTCGAGTTCCTCCAATACCTCTGACAAGCGGAACGAACCGACGGTTGCGCGCGACGATCTGGCCAGCTCTAGGAGATCAGTAACGGTTCGATCCAACCGGTCAACGTCATCGAGTATGTCCTCGAGAAACTGCGACGTGTCTTCGTTCGGGAAGGCCAGCTCGGTCTCCACCGCGGCCCGCAACCCAGCGAGCGGCGTCCGCAACTGATGCGATACGTCGGCGGTGAAGGTGCGCTCGCGTGCAATTAGCTCATCCAACCTCAGAGCGGTCGCCTGCAGGGCGCGGGCTGCTTCATCGAGTTCTTCCACCCCGCTAGGCGAGATAGCGACAGCGAAGTCGCCGTCCCCGAGTCGGACCGCTGCATCCCGCAGGCGGAGCACCGGTCTGGTGAGCCGGCCGGCCACAACCCAACCTGCCAGCAGCCCAACTCCAACAACCCCTGCGGCCAAGCCGGCCAACCATCCAAGAATCCGTCGAGTGCGAGCATCGCCTAGCGCCGTCGACTGTTCAGCGCGGACTGCCCCTACGACCTGTTCATTGATCGTTACGGGTATCGCCACCACCCTCGCCTCGCCGACTTCGCTATCTGCTACCTCGTCCCGAAGCGCACGCTCGGTCACAGCATCCGCCCGGGCGGGTCCCTCGCCGGCAACCAATGCGCCCTCCAGGTCGTACAGACCGAAGGCAACGCCATCTGCAGAGGTCGGCAGCTCAACCGGGTCCGAACTCGATACGAAGCCGATGGGCACCGATCGCGACGCCAGCACCGCTTCTCTCTCGATCCGCAGCGTTGCCGACTCATCCAGGAGGCGCCCGACAACCACGACAAGCGGGATACCAAACAGGAAGATCGCCAGCACCGTCGCGGCAAGCACCGCCCCCAGCACGCGCCTCCTCATAGCTGTTCGAGCCGGTAGCCAACACCGCGAACTGTCGAGATCCGACTCGGTTCGCCCGACTTGTCGAGTTTCTTACGCAACGCGGCGACGTGGAAGTCGAGGGTCTTCGTTGAGCCATACCAGTGGCTGTCCCACACATCGCTCATCAGTTCCTCACGAAGCACGACCCGGCCGAGGTCTTCGGCGAGCCGAGCCAGCAGATCGAACTCCTTCGGTCGCAGCTCGATCTCTTGTCCTGAAAGCCAGACCTGCCGAGACGCTCGGTCCAGTACCAGCTGGCCAATCGTCTGCTTAGCAGCGTTGGCGATCTCGCCTCTACGCCGAAACTGAGCACGAATCCGGGCGAGCAGCTCGGCGAGTTTGAACGGCTTAACCACGTAGTCGACAGCGCCGGAGTCAAGCCCGACGACCACATCGAGTTCAGAATCTCGGGCTGTAAGCATGATCACATCGACTCTCGGAGCAGCCTCCTGGATTCGGGAGCAGACGTCGACCCCGTCAGCATCGGGAAGCCCGAGGTCGAGTAAAACGAGATCGGGCTCGATGGCCTCGATGCTGGCGAGCCCACCCTGACCTGTCTGTTCCCACACGGCGTCATAGCCCGAACCTTCGAGTGCTCGTAGGAGCGACGAACCAATTCGTTCATCGTCCTCCACGATCAAAATGCGGTGGCGCTGCATTTGACCAATGGTAGATGTGAGCCAGCAACCTGCGAGCGATACGTTCTGATAGGCTATGCTCTCAATTCATGTCAAACGTGGATGTTCCATCGGTGCTCGACGCAGCTCAACAACTCCTCCACGAGGTCGGCTCCGGCTTCACCATGGACCAACTCGAGGAACGGGCCGGCGTGTCTCGGGCCACGATCTATCGGCGAGTCGGCAGCAAGGCAGAGCTACTGGACCGACTGGTTGAGGATCGGCACGAGACGGTCGATGACGTTCGCACCCGCATCTTGCAGGCAACCCGTGCAGTCATTGCCACGGCCGGGCTCACCGAAGCCACCATCGAGCAGGTCGCCGCAACAGCAGGGGTTGGTG
>JANTGE010000045.1 GCA_024763085.1 Acidimicrobiia bacterium | reverse complement strand
TACCTTCGGGTTCGCACCACCGGGCCTCCGGCTTTGGTCGGTCGCACCGTGCCCGTTTTGGTAGGTTCGGTTACCGAGGAGAGCGTCGAAGGAGTCATCGTTGAGCGACTGCCTGTTCTGCAAGATCGTTGAAGGCGAAATCCCGGCCCGGGTCGAAGCCGAGACCGAACACATCCTCGCGTTCCATGACATCAACCCGGTTGCCCCGGTTCACGTCTTACTGGTGCCGAAGCAGCATGTTGCCGACTCGGCCGCCGAGTTGACCGCAGAAGACGGCCCGCTGCTCGGGGAGCTATTCGAGCTGGCGGCGAGGATCGCGGCGGCGAACGAACTCGACGAGGGCTGGCGGGTGGTGACGAACGTCGGCCCGGCCGCCGGACAGACGATCTTCCATCTGCACTTCCATCTGATGGGCGGTTGGGAGGCCCCGCAGCCGTAGGGGCCGTAGGCCCCGGTACCGGGTACCAGGTACCGGGTACCAGGTACCAGGTACCAGGTAGATACCCCCACCCGTATCTTTATCGCGTTTTGCCCGACGCGGGCACCCTCTGCGTTGGTACGCTCGCTCTCGGCGTGTCGAGAGCATACCGATTCAACCTGAACGGGAGCCGACTCGAGGCCGGCGAACGACAGTTGGCCATCGAGGACATACGTCTCGCCTTCGGAGGCGTACAGGCGCTGCGCGGCGTCACTGACGAGGTGCGCCAAGGCGAGATCCACGCCATCATCGGCCCGAACGGTGCCGGTAAGACGTCGCTGCTCAACTGCATCTCCGGCCTGTACCGTCCCCAACAGGGCTCGATCAGGTTCTTCGACGGTGACCGTGACCACGAGCTCACCAAGGCGGCGCCCAGTTCGACGGCCCGGTGGGGGATCGCCCGCACCTTCCAAAACATCGAGCTGTTCCAACACATGACCGTGCTCGAAAACCTCATGCTCGGCAGACACGTCCACATGCACCATCGGCTGTGGCGGTCCCTGCTGTTCGTCGGACCGGCCAGAGAACAAGAGATCGGCCAGCGCGAACTGGTTGAGGAAGTCATCGACTTTCTGGAGATCCAGGCGGTCCGTTCGAAGCCGGTCGGCTCGCTGGCCTACGGCTTCCAGAAGCGTGTCGAACTCGGCAGAGCGCTGGCGATGCAACCGGCCTTGCTGCTGCTCGACGAACCGATGGCCGGGATGAACGCCGAAGAGAAAGAGGATATGGCCCGGTACATCCTCGATGTCAACCAGCTCGCCGGTATCACGGTGATTCTCATCGAGCACGACATGGGCGTCGTCATGGACATCTCCGACTCGGTGAGCGTGCTCGACTTTGGCGAGCTCGTCGCCAGCGGAAGCCCCGATGAGGTGTCCCAGCACCCGAAGGTGATCGAGGCATACCTCGGGGAGGCGGCGGCACGATGAGTGACACGTTCCCGAAACTGCTGCGAGACCTCGCCGACCGCCTCGGAGACGATCGGATTGCGCTGCAGGAGAAACGCTACGGCATCTGGCAACCGACCTCCTGGGCCGGTTTCTACAGCCGGGTGCGGTCCTTCGCCCAGGGTTTGGCATCGCTTGGCATGGAGCAGGGCGAGGTCATCGCCATCCTCGGGGACAACCGTCCGGAGTGGCTGATTGCCGAGTTGGCCGCGCAGTCGGTCGGCGGCATGTCGGTGGGCATCTATCCGACGTCGATCGGCGAGGAGATCGTCCATGTGCTCACCCACGCCGGTGTTCGCTTCGTGGTGGCCGAAGATCAGGAACAGGTCGACAAGCTCATCGACCTCCCATCGACGATCGAGAAGATCATCTACTACGACCCGCAGGGCCTCGAACTCTACGACCATCCGGCGCTGCTCGAATTCACCGAAGTCGAAACCATGGGGGACATCTTCGAGGCGGAACACCCCGGCTGGCTCGACCAGCGGATCGACGACGGCAAAGCCGACGACGTGGCGGTGCTGTGCACGACGTCCGGGACAACCGGCAAACCGAAGCTGGCGATGCTGAGCCATGGGAACCTGCTCGCCATGGGCCAGAGCCTGCTCGAAGTCGATCCGATCGGGCCTGACGACCGGTTCGTCAGTTTCCTGCCGCTGGCGTGGGTCGGCGAGCAGATGATCGCCGTCGCCTGCGGCTTTCAGGTGGGGCTGACGATCAGCTTCCCCGAGGAGGCGTCGACGGTACAGACCGACATGCGCGAGGTCGGCCCGAACGTCATGTTCTCGCCTCCTCGCATCTGGGAGTCGATGCTGTCGCAGGTGCAGGTGCGGATCGGTGAGGCGGACTGGTTCAAGAAGTCGGTGTTCTCGTGGGGGTACGACGTCGGGGAGGCCGCCGCGGAGCTGCGGGTACGGGGCAAGCCGTTGCCGTTGGGACTGCGGATCAAACATGCGATTGCCGAATGGGTGGCGCTGCGTCCGGTGCGGGACCAGCTCGGCCTGACGTTCTTGAAGCGGGCCTACACGGGCGGCGCGCCGCTCGGACCCGACGTGTTCCGCTTCTTCCACACCATCGGGGTCAATCTGAAACAGATCTACGGCCAGACGGAGATCGGAGGCATCGCCGTCCTGCACCGGGACGCCGACATCAAGTTCCACACCGTCGGTGAGCCCAACCCCGGAACCGAGATGCGCATCGCCGAAGACGGTGAGATCCTGCTGCGGTCGCCGGCGGTGTTCAAGGGGTACTACCGCAACCCGGAGGCCACCGCGAGCGCCCTCGACGCCGAAGGTTGGCTCCACACCGGCGACGCCGGCATGGTCGACGAAGACCGACACCTTATCGTCATCGACCGGGCGAAAGACGTGATGCGGCTCCCCGACGGCACAGCGTTTTCGCCGGCGTTCATCGAGAACAAACTCAAGTTCTCCCAGTTCGTCGAAGAGGCCGTCATCTTCGGAGGCGACTACCCCTATGTCGCCGCGATCATCACGATCGATGGGTCGACGGTCGGTGCCTGGGCAGAGAGGGAACATCTCGCCTACACCACCTACACGGATCTGTCCCAGATGGATCAGGTTTACGACCTGGTCGCCGAAGACGTCGCCAGGGCCAACCAGGATCTCCCCGAGAGCGCCCGGGTGCGTCGTTTTCTCATCCTCCACAAACAGTTCGATCCGGACGACGACGAGATCACCAGAACCCGCAAGGTGCGCCGAAGGACGATCCGGGAGCGCTATGCCCGCCTCATCGAGGCGCTCTATGCCCCGGACGCGTCGACGGTGACGATCACCAGCACCATCACCTACCAGGACGGCACCACCGTGGACCGCGAAGTCAATCTGCGCATCTTCTCGATGGACGACTACGAGTTCAGTGGTCGTCGACGCCGATACGCCTGGAGCAGACACCGATGAGTACCTTCATCCAGCTGACCGTCAACGGTCTCGCGAACGGAGCGATCCTCGCTCTGGCCGCTCTCGGCTTCGTGCTCATCTTCAAAGCCACCGGCGTCGTGAACTTCGCCCAGGGCGAGTTCCTTCTGATCGGGGCGTACATCGTGTGGGCAGGCGTGGTCACCCTCGGGCTCCACTGGGTCGTCGCGGTGTTACTCGGTGTGGCCGTGGCGGTGGTGATGGGCATCGTCATCGAGCGGTCGGTGCTTCGTCCGATGGTGGGGGAGAGCGCCATCGCCGTGATCATGGTGACGATCGGTCTGTCCGCGGTCCTCCGTTCGCTCGTGCAGGGCATCTGGGGAACGACGCTGCGCCGAATGCCCGAGATCGTGCCGGAGACGTCGGTGAGTCTGCTCGGAGCGCCGTTCCCGGTGAACCGCCTCTGGGCCATCGGTATCGCGCTGGTAGCCCTTGGCGGCTTTGCGCTCTTCTTCCGAAAGTCCCACTACGGCGTCGCCATGCGGGCCGTCGCCGACGACCAGCAGGCGGCCATGGTGATGGGCATCAGTGTCCGGCGGATCTTTGCCATGTCGTGGGCGCTGGCCGCGGTGAGTGCCGTCTTCGGCGGCACGCTGGTCGCCATCATGATCGGCGTCTCGATCGAAGTCGCCACGTTCGGGCTGCTCGTATTCGCCGTTGTCATCGTCGGGGGTTTGGACTCGATCCCGGGGGCGCTGCTCGGCGGCCTCATCATCGGTCTGACCAGGCAATACGTCGGAGGCTACATCGACCCTGGGCTTGGGGAGGTCATCCCCTACATCGTGCTGGTCCTGGTGTTGTTGGTGAAACCATACGGACTGTTCGGCGAGGTGAGGATCGAGAGGGTGTAAATGGCTACGGCGACGGGCATCTACCACACCAACTACCGACAAGATCTGGCCCTCCGCCAGACGCGCGCCGACTGGGTTCGGCTCGCGCTTCTCGTCCTCTTCGTGGTCGTGGCACCGTTCGTAGCTTCTCCCTACTGGCTCACCATCCTCAACCTCGTCGGCATCGCTGCGATCGGTGCCATCGGATTGAACATCCTCACCGGGTTCACCGGACTCATCAGCCTCGGGCAGGGGGCATTCCTCGCCGTCGGCGCCTACACGTCGGGGATCCTGGTCGCCAGGCTGCACTGGCCGACGCCACTGGCGATCGTCGCCGCCGTCCTGCTGACCGGGGTAGTCGGGGCCGTGATCGGCCTGCCCGCTGTTCGACTCAAAGGTCTCTATCTGGCCATCGCCACGCTGGCGGCGCAAGTGATGATCATCTACCTGGTCCGGACCTGGGATGTAGTGACCGGCGGCGTCGACTCCTTGGTCGTGCCCCGTCCTGAGGTCTTCGGGACGACGATCCGCAGCGACTTCATCTGGTATTGGGTCATCCTCGCTTTCGTGGTCGTTGCCACTTTGGCGGCGCTCAACTTGTTCCGCACCGGACTCGGGAGGGCGTTCGTGGCGATCCGTGATCAGGACATCGCTGCCGACGTCATCGGTGTGACGGTCTGGAAGTACAAGCTGTGGTCGTTTGCCATCTCGTCGGGATTCGTCGGTCTGGCCGGCGCCCTGTTGGCGCACTATCGGTCCATCGTCACCTGGGAACGTTTCACCATCGACGTGTCGATCACCTACCTGGCGATGATCATCGTCGGTGGTCTCGGCAGCGTCGCCGGGTCCATCTACGGGGCGGCGTTCATGACGGTGCTTCCGGCGTTGATTCAACGAGCCGGCCAGGCGATCCGGGACGTGCTTCCCGGGCTCTCACAGCAGCTTCCCGCGGTCCAACTCGGTGTGTTCGGTCTCGTCATCATTCTGTTCCTGATCTTCGAGCCTCGAGGGCTCGCCCGCATCTGGGAACGCATTCGCGACTACTTCCGACTGTGGCCATTCAGGTACTGAGCAAAGGAGGGACGGCCATGAAGAGAACCGTAACCATCATCGCCCTGGGGCTGGTGTTTGCCCTGGCGGCGGCTGCCTGTGGAGGAGGCAGCGCAGGATCCGACCAGCCGATCAAAATCGGGGCTGTGTTCGACCTGACCGGTCCGACCGGCGACGTCGGCACCCCGTACGGCGACGGCGTCCGCGGCTACGTCGATTGGCTGAACTCCAACGGCGGTATCGACGGTCGACAGATCGACCTTCGATGGCAGGACTACCAATACAAGGTGGACACTGCAGAGCAGCTCTACTCGCAGTACGTCTCTGAAGGCGTCGTGGCGTTTCAGGGATGGGGCACCGGCGACACCGAGGCGCTCCGTACGAGGGTGACGGAAGATGAGATTCCGTTCATGTCTGCCAGCTACTCGGAGGCGCTGACGAACCCGGCGGAGACGCCATACAACTTCGTGACTGCGACCAGCTACTCCGACCAGATGCGGATCGCCCTGAAGTGGATCAGCGAAAACTACGCAGGCCACGCCGAAGTGGCGGTGTTCCACCATGACAGCCCGTTCGGGATGTCGCCGGTCGCCGACGGGGAGTCCTACATTCAGGAGAAGGGCCTCGACATCGGCTACGCCGACTATGCGATGCCTGGCGGGGCGACCGACTACCTGGCCGAGCTGACGCAGGCGAAGAACCAGGGCGTCACCCACATCGTGGTGCAGAACGTCTCCAGCCCGGCTGCGTTGCTCGCCCGCGATGTGGCAGGACAGGGCCTCGACGTCCAAATCATCTGCCTGAACTGGTGCGCCGACGAAGGCTTCGTCAAGCTTGCCGGCGACGCAGCGGAAGGCGTCATGGGCGTCCTGCCGTGGGCATCGGTCCAGTCCGGAGCCTCCGGCTTCAAGACGCCCAGCGAGTACCTGGCTTCGAAGGGCGGATCGCTCGAAGAGGCCGGTCTGCACTACACACAGGGCTGGTACACGATGGCGGTGATGACCGAAGCGATCAAGCAGATCGTCGCCGACGGTGGCGACGTCACCGGTCCGGCGAT
This sequence comes from Acidimicrobiia bacterium, assembly GCA_024763085.1. Classification (GTDB taxonomy): domain Bacteria; phylum Actinomycetota; class Acidimicrobiia; order Spongiisociales; family UBA4744; genus JANTGE01. The sequence continues at coordinate 5,793 of JANTGE010000045.1, read as the reverse complement.
CAAGGCAGCGCTGGAATCGATGCCAGAGTTCGATACCGGCGGTGTGAGTGCGCCGATCAAGTTCACTTCGACGAGCCACAAGGGCATGAAGGGTGCCGGCGTGTTCAAGGTGAGTGGCGGCATCTGGACACAGATGGTCGCCGAGATGACTCCGTGACCGAACGGTCGATGACCGATGTGGCAGGGGCGGCGACATCCGCCCCTGCCACCGACGTCCTTCTCGACGTCAACAACGTCGAGGTGATCTACGACGAAGTCATCCTGGTGCTGCGCGGCCTGTCGCTGCAGGCGCGACGGGGAAGCCTCGTGGCCTTGCTCGGCGCCAACGGCGCGGGGAAGTCGACCACGCTGAAGTCCATCATGGGCTTGCTGCCCTCCGAAGACGGCGAGATCTCGGAAGGGCACATCTCCTTCGACGGCCAAGAGATCACCGAGTTCGATCCTGCCCAGATCGTCAAGAGCGGGATCTCGCTGGTGATGGAAGGAAGGCGCGTCTTCGAGCACCTGACCGTGCACGAGAACCTGGTTGCCGCTGCGTATACGCGGTGGCGGGAAGGCACCGCCGGCGACGATATGCGGCTCGTCTACGAGTACTTCCCGAGGCTCGAGGAACGGTCCAATCAGGTCGCCGGCTACCTGTCGGGGGGAGAGCAGCAGATGCTGGCCATGGGGCGCGCACTCATGCAGCAGCCGAAGCTGCTGATGCTCGACGAACCGTCGTTGGGGCTGGCGCCGCTACTGGTTCGGGAGATCTTCGACATCATCGTGCGGCTGCACCGGGATCTCGGTACGACGATTCTGCTCGTCGAGCAAAACGCCCACCTGGCACTGGAAATCGCCGATCATGGGTACATCATGGAGAACGGCCGCATCGTTCTCGAAGGACCTGCCCGGGAACTCGCCGAGAACCCGGATGTGCAGGAGTTCTATTTGGGGATGAGCGAGTCGGGGGAACGCAAGAGCTACCGCGACGTGAAACACTACAAGCGACGGAAACGCTGGTTGTGAGGTTGCGATGACACCCGAAGAGTACGGACGGAGCTTCGATGCGCGCATCGAGGAGCTCATCGGCGACGCCGCCGAGCGGATCGAACCGCTCGCGGCGCGATGCGAGTCGGCAGGACTCCTGCCCAGCGAGGTGATCGACCTCGATTCGCTCGACAGGATCGACCCCTTGACCAAGGACGCTCTGTTGGCGCTGCAACAAGACGATCCGCCCTTTGGCGGGATGCTCGACCCCGAAGCCGATGTTCGCCGATACTTCCAGTCACCGGGTCCCCTCTACGAACCTGAACTGAATCGGCCCGACCCGTGGCGCTGGAGTTCCGCACTCACCGCGGCCGGGTTCGGTCCCGGAGACGTGGTGTTGAACGCTTTCGGATACCACCTGTCGCCGGCCGGCGCGATGTTCGAAGAAGGCGCGAGAGCGGTGGGCGCGATCGTCGTTCCGGCCGGAGTCGGCAACATGGATCTGCAGATCCAGGCCTGTCAGGACCTGGGCGTGAACGCGTTCATCGGACTGCCCTCCTATCTGAAGGCACTCCTCGAGAAGGCCAGCAACACGCCGTTGGGGATCAAGAAGGCGTTCGTGACCGCAGAGCCGTTGCCGCCGTCATTGCGCACGTGGCTCGAGGAGCGGATTCCGGTTGTCAGGCAGGGATATGGAACGGCGGAAGCGGGCAATCTCGGATACGAATGTGAACGGGGTGAAGGGTTTCACGTTCCCAGTGACGCGCTCGTCGAGGTGTGCGCGCTCGACACCGGCCTGCCACTGTGGGACGGGAGCGAAGGGCAGGTCGTGGTCACCCTGTTCGAACCCGACTATCCGCTGGTCAGGTTCGGTACCGGAGACCTGTCCCGGTTCATGACCGAACCGTGCCCGTGCGGACGTGTCACTCCCAGGCTTGCCGGTTGGCTTGGTCGGGTCGGTGATGCGATAAAGGTGCGGGGCATGTTCCTGCACCCGCTCCAAGCTGCCCGGGCCCTTGCCGACCTGCCCGGGTTGGCAGCCTTCCGGTTCGTCATCGATCGATTCGAGCACAAAGACCGGTTGACCTGTGCCGTCGTACCCGAAGGAGGGGTCGATCCTGCGGAGCTCGCCGGCAAGGTCGCCGAGCGCATCCGGTCGGTGCTTCGGTTCCGGGCCGAAGTGGAGCCGGTCGACCATCTGGACGAAGGACCGGTCATAGAGGACCGCCGGACCTGGGACTGAGCTCCCACAGGTACCAGATACCAGGTACTGGGAGAGCTAGTGACTTCCAGGGCGGGTGCCCCTATACTTGAGCGACCTGATGAGCAAGGACTCTCTGCTCGAATCCCCTACACAGGAGGTTCGTCTGCGCGTTCCGTCCAACCATCTGATGCAGGAGTTGGTCGGTGAGGCAGACGTCTACCTGAGGACGGTCGAGGCGTCATTTCCTGACGCCCGGATCGTCGCGCGCGGCAACGAGTTCACGATTACCGGCGAGTCCGCCGAACAGGCCAAGACCGCACTCGAAGAGCTGCTGATTCTCATCCAGGAAGGCCAGGCGCTCGATCGTGATCGGGTGGAGCGGATCATCGACATGGTGAAAGCCGACGTGCCCAGTCCAGCGGGGGTACTCACCGAAGGAGTTCCGGTAGGACGCGGCAAAGTCGTGTTGCCGAAGACCATTGGTCAGCGCCGGTACCTGGATGCGATCCGCGACAACACCCTGGTCTTCTCGGTCGGGCCGGCCGGTACCGGGAAGACGTATCTGGCGATGGCTGCAGCCGTGGAGGCGCTTCGCAGCGGCGCGGTGAGCAGGATCATTCTGACGCGACCGGCGGTGGAGGCAGGGGAGCGGCTTGGGTTCCTGCCCGGCGACCTCGCCGCAAAGATCGACCCGTATCTGCGCCCACTCTACGACGCTCTCTACGAGATGCTTGGACCGGACGAGACGGCCCGGCTGATCGAACGGGGAACCATTGAGATCGCTCCGCTCGCTTATATGAGAGGACGCACGCTCAACGACGCCTGCGTGATCTTGGATGAGGCACAAAACACGTCGCCGGAGCAAATGAAGATGTTTCTGACCCGTCTCGGCTTCAATTCGAAGATGATTATCACCGGTGACATCACCCAGGTCGACCTTCCTTCCGGTACCGGCTCCGGGCTGCGGGTGGCCCGGGATGTCCTTGGCGGGATCCCTGGCGTCGCGTTCGTCGAGTTGTCAGCCCGAGATGTGGTTCGTCATCGGATCGTCGCCGCGATCGTCGAGGCTTACCAGCGGTACGAGGAACGCTCGTGAGCAGGTATGCCACCCGCTCCACGTTGGTCCGGCTCCTCATCGTCGTGGTGACCATTGCCGCCACCTGGGGTGCCTTGTCGATCAACCAGCAACGCCGGGATGTGACGGTGACCGTCGGCAAGCCGGCTCCGCAGGACTTCATCGCCACCAGGTTCGTCCAGGTCGTCGACGAGCAGGCGACGGAGGCGAAACGGCAGGAAGCCGCCGATGCCGTTCCGGACCAATACAAAACCGACGCCGAACGGACCCAAGAGGTCCTTGTCGCCATCAGCAACCTGTTCGACACGGTTGCCGCCAACGTATACCCGGAGATGCCCCCGGTTACGGAGACGACGACGACCGTGACCGAGCCTGAGCCGACCACCACGTCGACGACCGCCTCCACCACGACGACGACCGGTGAGGGTGGCGCTACCGACAGCACCACGACGACCGAAGCCCCGAAGGTCACCTCGATCACCGGTAGCGTGTTTTACGACGCCGATGGGGACGGGGTGCTCGACCCGGAGGCCGGCGATGCGGGAGCCCGGGGAGTGAGGGTCGTGGTGACCGCCACCGACGGCATGACTTATGCCGCGACCACCGATACCAACGGCTCGTTCACCATCGACAATGTCCCCGTCGGTACCGTCGTCATCGATGTCGACAACGCCACGCTGCCCGACTACTTCGCCCTCTCCGCCGGTGCAGACCCGCAGTCGCTCGAAGCCAAAGAAGGCGACCCACTCGAAGTCGAAGCGATCGGGTTCACGCCGGTGCTCCGCGACCTCGAGACGCAGGAGCAGCTGCTGGCAACCGAATACCCCAACCTGCAGCCGACCACCCGACAGCTGCTCGTGCGGGTTGCCAGCGAAGACGTCATGCGGAATGCCCTCGCGCTGCCGTCCCATCTCGCCGAAATCCGGCGACAGGCGCTCGGCAGAGCCGACCAACTGCTCCAGGCAGGCCTCAAGGACGCCGACGACTTGACGGCGGCGAGGGCCGCATTGGACTTCACGCCGCCGCCGGTGTTCCTCGACGACCGATTCGACGGCGAGGCCAGCCGGGCTGCCGGCGACGTGGTGTCAACGCTCATCCAGATCAACCAATTCAAAGACGACGCTGCGACAGAGGCGAAGCGGCTCGAAGCCGAAGCAGCCGTCAGCCCGGAAACTGTCGAATTCCAACAGGGTCAGCTGATCGTCGCAGCCGGGGAGCCGGTCACCGATGTCCAGGCGAAGGCGATCGAAGAGCTCGGTCTGCTCCGCCAGACCGGCCCGGAACGAGGGGCGATGCTCATCGTGGTCGTCATCATCGTCGGCATGCTCATCTTCTACCTCGCGAGATTCCGAGCGCAGTTCTGGGGGAACACCCGGAGGGTGATGCTGTTCGGGCTGCTGATCGTCCTCGCCGGTCTCGTCGCGAGAGGCGCCGCCCTTCTGACCCCTGTCGACAACCCGGCGGTCGGATATCTACTCCCTGCCGCCATGTTCGGGTTCATCGCGTCGGTGTTGTTCGACGCCCGCATAGCGGTGATCATGGCGATGGCCGTCGGGTCGCTCACCGGTCTCGCAACCCAGGACCTCGGGTTGACCCTCTTTGCGCTTCTGTCGGCGTTGACGCCGATCCCGTTCGTCTCTGCCATCTCGGCACGGGGTGACCTGCGGAGGGCGGTCACCTACACCGCATTGACGATGACCCCGATGGCCGCCGGCATCGCCTGGTACTTCGACGGCCCGGACACGGCGCTCGCCGCCGGCGCCTTTGGGTTTGCCAACGGTCTGTTCCTGTCAGGGCTGATTGGGATCGCGGCGATCTCGTTCCTCGAGGTCATGTTCGACGTGACGACGACCCTGCGGCTGCTCGATCTGACCGACCGCAACCATCCTGCCCTGCAGATGATCGAGGAGAAGGCCCGAGGCACGTTCAACCACTCGCTGATGGTCGGCACCCTCGCCGACCGGGCTGCCCGCGCGATCGGTGCCAACACCCTGCTGGCAAGAGCCGCCGCCTACTACCACGACATCGGCAAGACGGAGAACCCGCAGTTCTACATCGAGAACCAGTTCGGCATCTCCAACCCGCACGACAGTCTGCCTCCTGAAGAGTCGGCCGAGATCATTCGTCGCCACGTGGTCGACGGGGTGGAGCTCGCCAAGAAGTACCGCATCCCGACCGACGTGATCGAAGGGATTCTCAGCCATCACGGTGACGGGATCATGCGCTACTTCTATCACAAAGCGTGTGACCGATATGGGGCAGATAACGTCGACATCGACCAGTACCGGCACCTGGGCCACAAACCGAGGACGAAGGAGATGGCGATTCTGATGCTGGCAGACGCCCTCGAGGGTGCAACGAGGGCCGTCTTCGCCGAAGAGGACCCGTCTCCGGAGAAGATCCGGGAGGTTGTCGGGCGTGTGGTCGGGGAGAAAGTCGCCGACGGTCAGCTCTCCGAATGTGATCTGACGCTGGGGGAGCTCACCAGGGTGAAAGAGGCGTTCGTCGACGCGCTGATCGGGTATTACCACCAAAGGATCAACTA
>JANTGE010000044.1 GCA_024763085.1 Acidimicrobiia bacterium | reverse complement strand
CTGACGATGCGGTCCCAGCCTGCCTCGTTGATGAAATCCTTCATGAGTCTCTCCTTCCTTTCACCATAGAGACGCACGAACCGGCGAAAGGGATACAACGAATCCCGCCGGCCTTCCAACAAACCCGAAGCCGGCCGTCGGGTGACTGTCGCAGGTCGCAGGTTTCGAAGTCTTATCTATCGTCATCGGTCGTTTTCTGTCACACCCGCCTGATACCTTGTCGGTATGAAGGAAGCAACGACGGACGCCATCGAGCAGGAGCTCGCCGGTTTGGAAGCCCTCATCGGAAGGGCCCGCTCCAGGCAGATGACCCTGCTCGCCGAGATCGACCGGCGCCAGACCCCCACAGCGGACGGCTGCCGAAGCCTGGCCGAATGGGCCACCGGTCGGCTCGACGTGGCCCCGGAAACGGCCGCAACCCTGTCTCGGACCGCCCGGTCGCTACAAGACCATCCGCAGGTCGCCGCCATGCTCCAGACCGCCACGATCACATTCGATCGTGCCGTGGAACTCGCCCGGCTCGCAGCCATCGATCCGGACACCGCCGAGAGCGGCGCCTGGGGATGGGATGTTGCCGGTCTCCGACGCCTCGCGGCGCGCCGCCGCCGGGCGACCCGGCAGGACGAACGGGACGTGTTCGACAGCCGCCATCTCGTCATGCAACCGTCCTTCGGTGATGCCGCCTGGAGACTCTGGGGCCTCCTACCGGCAGCGGACGGCACGATCATCGACGCCGCACTTACCAAACGGGCCGACGAGCTCCCCACCCTGCCCGACGGAACCCGCGACACGCTCACCCAGCGCAGAGTCGACGCCCTGGTCGCCATCGCCGCGGACAGCTTCGGCACCACCGGCTCAGCAGACAGCCAGACACCGATCGTGTCGATGTTCATCGACCTCGACGCCACAACCCGCGAGGCGATCTCGGCCACGCTCGAGTCCGGCCTGCACGTCGGTCCCGGTGCCCTCGACGAGGTCCTCTGCAACACGAAACGCCAAACCATCCTCGTTGCGAACGGTCAACCCCTCGCCGCCGGCCTTACGACCCGCACGATCAGTCCTACGCTACGGCGTGCGATCCTGCACCGCGACGGTCACGCCTGCGCCGCCGACGGCTGCACCAGTCGGTACCGACTCCAGGTCCACCATCGAATCCCCTGGTCCGCCGGTGGGCCCACCGATCCCGACAACTTGGTCACGCTTTGCTGGTACCACCATCATGTGGTCATCCACGGCAAGGGCTACACCATCGACCCGGACAGCCCACCGCAACGGATCCGCTTCCGCAAGCCTGCTGGACCCGATCCTCCCTGACGGGTACCTTGACACTCGGACCTCTGCCCGGCCTGCCCCGACACTCGAACCCACGAAGTCGTCGCTATCAGCCGAGCACCCACACCCCCGGAAACCCGCTACGAGTCGATGGCGTCGACCAGATCGAAGTCTCGTTCGGTGACGCCCCCTTCCGAGTGCGTCGAAAGTCGCAAGACCACGGTGTTCCAGCGAATGTCGATGTCCGGGTGGTGGCCGGCTCTCTCCGCCAGCAGCGCAACCCGGGTCACGAAGCCCATCGCTTCGACGAAGTCGGTGTGTGCGTAGGTGCGGACGATGGCCGTGCCGTCGAGTTGCCAGTCGGGATGGGATGCCAAGAACGTAGCGATCCGCGCCGGTGTCGAACGTGCCATGGGTCGAGCCTACGAGGTACGGCCGGCTACGAGGCGTCCTTCGGTCGAGTGTCCGCCTCCCGATGCTCCACCCACCACCACCTGATTCAGCCGATCTGTACCGACCGCTTGGACAGGCCGTACCAGAAGCCATCGATGGCGCTCTCGGCCGACTTCTCCGACGCTGCCCCCAACGCGACGAACAGCGGCGCGAAGTGTTCGGTTCGGGGGTGGGCGAGCCACGCCGCCGGTGCCTTGGTCTGAAAATCGACGAGGTCGTCGATCTCACCAGCCGCCAGCGTTCGGTCGAGCCAGTCGTCGAACTCACTCGACCAGGACGGTGGTGGGGCGTCGGCAGGTCGGGACATGTCGACGAACCGTAGGTTGTGGGTGCTGAACCCGCTGCCGACGATCAGCACCCCCTCGTCGCGCAGCGGCGCCAGCGCATCGCCGATTCGGAACAGCTCGGCGGGGTCGAGAGTCGGCATGGAGATCTGCAACACCGGGATGTCCGCCTCCGGGTACATCTCGACCAGGGGCACGTAGGCGCCGTGGTCCAGGCCACGATTGGGGTCCTGATGCAGTGCAGAACCGCCGAGCAGCTTCGCGACCGACCGTGCCAGCTCCGGGGCTCCCGGCGCCGGATAGGTGACCTCGTAGTAGCGGCGTTCGAAGCCGTAGAAGTCGTAGAAGAGGGGAACGGTTGTGGTGGCACCGATGGTCAACGGGGCTGCCTCCCAGTGGGCCGACACGACGAGGATCGCCGTGGGCCGGGGAAAGTGATCGGCCCACGCTGACAGTTCGGCCGTCCACACCGGATCGTCGGCCAGGGGTGGCGCACCGTGGGAGAGGAACAGGGTCGGCATGGGGGCGGTGTGGCTCATGGCTCTCCGCTTATCGTAGAGACGATCAGCGTATCGCAGATACGGAGTTGCGAACCGCCGTCGGAGAAGGTCAGGCGTCGATACGGAAGTTCCGCATCATGCCGAGATCTTCGTGTTCGAGGATGTGGCAGTGGTAGAGGAAGAGGCCGGGAAAGCTGGTGAACCGCCGCAGCACCCGGACCTTTTCCCCTGGCATGACGAGCACGGTGTCTTTCCAGCCCTCGTCCACGAACCCCTCCTGCAAAGTCTGCCACGAGTTGAGACCGTTCTCGTCGACCGTTCGGGACAGGACCTGGAACTGTTGGCCGTGCATGTGCATCGGGTGGGCCATCCCACCGCCCATGCCACCCATTCCGCCCATGCCACCGACGTTGTGGAACTCCCACACCTCTGTGGTTCCGAAGCGGATCTGCTCGTCAGGGGCGACGTCGGTCATCTCGAACGTGCGTCCGTTGAGCATCCATGCGCCTTGAGCCATGCCGAGCGTCACGACCCTCGCCGAGTCGAGGTTTACGGCGTCCTCGGCCGGCACGAATCCCGGATCGGACAGCCGGTCGGGCAGCACGGCGTTGGAGGTCGCCTCACGATCGATCCTGAAGGCGGCAACGTCGAAACCAACCCCGAGCGGGAGACCCGAAGCGTCCGCCATCATTCCGCCCATCATTCGCTGCGCGCTGAACGGCAGGCTGACGAGCTTGCGGCTCGAGCCGACGCCGGCGGGTCCGAAATCCACCCAGAGGTCGACACGTTCCGCAGGGCCAAGAGTGACGTACGGGCGGGTCATCGGCGCCTCCAGGAGGCCGCCGTCGGAGGCGATCACCGTGAGTGGGGTTCCGTCATCCCAAGCGAGCTTGTAGATCCGGGAGTTCGACCCGTTCAGAATTCGGAGACGGTAGGAACGGTCGGCGACGGTGAACTCGGCGTCCGGTCGTCCGTTGACGAGGATCTCGTCGCCGAGGACACCGAGCATCTGGTCCATGCGCCCGTTTTGCAGGTAAACGAGGTCGTCACCGTTGAAGACTCTGTCCTGGACCACCATCGGCAGATCGAACTCGCCGTCAGGTAGGCCCAACGCCGCCTCTTCGTTGTCGGATACGAGAAACAGCCCGGCCATTCCCGCATATACCTGTGGTCCGGTGCGCCGATGCGGGTGCGGGTGGTACCAGTAGGTTCCGGCCCGGTTGACGACGGTGAACTCATAGACGTAGCGGCCGCCCTCGGGAACGGCGAAGCGGGGATGGCCGTCCATGTCTTCCGGCACGTCGAGGCCGTGCCAGTGAACGATCGTCTCGTCGGGGATCTCGTTGTCGAACACGATGCGAACCCGCTGACCTTGTCGCAATCGAAGCGTCGGACCAAGGTAGGAAGCGCCGACTGGTTGCACCACTGCCGGATCACCCTCGGTAACTTCGGCGACGAGGCGCCACACGTCCGTCAAGGAACCCGGACGGATCTCGATCTGGTCGGCGACTGCCCTCATCGAGATCTCGACATCCACGGACCCGCCGGCGGCCGTGGGGGATGTCACCGGGACCGTCGACGAAGTCGCGGAAGACCCGGGCAGAGAAGTCGTCTTGGGAGCGCATGCGGCGGCGAGCAGGGCCAGGCCGGCGCTGCCGGACCATGCGAGGAACGTTCGGCGTGATACGGGGGGCATCGGCGGAGTGTACAAGTGGGCAACCGCTATCGATAAGGACACCCGGCGTTGCGGGCCCTCGTGCGGCTCGACCCTCCTACCTGCCCGCAGCAAACTGAGCGTCGATCGGTCCGCCTCAGCCTGCCTCGACGCCGATCTCGGTCGCCTTGATCGACACCCACACCGCCGATCCCTCTCGCAACTCCAGATCTGCGACGGCGCCCGGCGTCACCTCGGCCGTAATTGGAAGGGGCGCGCCGGTCTGGACCCGAACCCGGTCGCCAAAGTGCTCGACGCGGGTCACGGTCGTCTCCCACGTGTTCCTCGGGCTGCCTTCGGGTCGGTGCTGGTGCAGCGAGATCGCGTGGGCGTGGATGGTGGCGAGCACCGAACCGGAGATGTGGGTATCGGCGATGTGGAGCGCATGTCCGCCGACGTCGACCACTCCCCTGGCGGCGTCGCCGGAGAACAGGTTGGATCCGCCGAGGTCGGCGATGTACGGGGTCCGGGGCCGCAGACGGATGTCGTCGGCGGATCCCACCTGGGTGACTCGCCCGTGTTCGATGATGTGGATCTCGTCGGCGAGGAGGAACGCCTCGGTAGGGTCGTGGGTGATGAACAGCCGTGGCCCGGCGAACGCGGCGAGATGATCGGCCAGGATCCGCCGCAGCTCCACCCGGGTGGTGGCGTCGAGAGCGGCCAGTGGTTCGTCGAGGAGCAGCATCTTCGGATCGGTGATGAGCGCCCTGGCGAGCGCCACTCGCTGCGCCTGCCCCCCGGAGAGGTCGCCCGGTCGACGCTCTACAAGCTCGGCGATGCCGAGACGCTCCAACCAGCCGGCCGCGGTGTCGGTCGCCTCCGAGCGGCCGACTCCCCGGCTGCGTAGCCCGAAGGCGACGTTCTCGATCACCGACAGGTGCGGGAACAGCAGATAGTCCTGAAAGACGACCCCGATGCGGCGGTCCTCCGGCGGGACGAAGACGCGGCCGGTCGGATCGTCGAGCACGGCACCGTCGAGCACGATGCTGCCTTCGTCGACCGGCAGCAGCCCGGCGAGAGCAGCGACGACGGTCGACTTCCCCGACCCGTTGGGGCCGAGCAGGGCGACCGTTCGGCCAGGTTCGATCTCCAAGGCAACGTCGAGAACGAAGCCGTTGCGGCGCACCACCATCTGTGCGTCGAGACCGCTCATAGTGCCTTCCACCAACGTTCTCGCAGAACCACCAGCACGGTGAGGGAGACGGCGACCATGATCAGGCTCAACGCGACGGCGGCGTCCCGGTTGCTTTCGAGCGCTACGAACACTGCGAGCGGCAGTGTCTGGGTGCGGCCCTGGATGTTGCCTGCGAACGTGATCGTCGCTCCGAACTCGCCGAGCGCCCTCGCCCAGGTAAGGACGAGACCGGCGGCGACCGACGGCCAGATCATCGGGAACGTCACCCGACGAAGGACGGTCCAGCGGCTCGCGCCGAGCGTCGCCGCGGCTCCTTCGAAGCGGGCGTCGAGATTCCGCAGCGCGCCTTCGACGGTCACCACCAGAAACGGCATCGACACAAACGTCACGGCGACGATGACGCCCCAGGTGGAGAACGGCAGGACCAGCCCGGTTGCCTGCTCCAATGCCTGTCCGACGACGCCGCGACGACCGAGGGCAAACAGAAGGACGGCGCCACCGACAACCGGAGGCAGCACCAGCGGCAGCAGCACCAGGCCGCGGACGAGCGCACGACCCGGAAACTCCACCCGGGCAAGCAGCCAGGCGAGCGGGACACCGACGACGGCGGCTATCAGCGTCGCCGACACCGACGCCACCGCGGAGAGTCGCAAGGCATCGGCGACGATGTCGCTCCGCAGCAGGGCGGGCAGTTGACCCCAGGGGGTTCGGATGAGCAATGCGACGAGCGGAACGGCGAACAGGGCGAGGCCGAGAAGCGCCAGGATCAGAAGTGCGACGGGGGGGCGATTTCGACGGCTCATGGCGTCTCGAATCCGTACGACGTGAGGATCTCTCGGCCGGCATCCGAAAGGACGAAGTCGACGAACCGTCGGGCACCGTCCCGGTCGGGTGCGTCGGCGATCACCGCAATCCAGTAGTCGGTTTCCGCACGCACCGACTCTGGCAGGTCGATGCCGTCGACCTTCCCGCCGGCCGACAGCACATCGGTCGCATACACGATCGCCGCGTCCAGATCACCGGTCTCCACCTTGGTGAGTAGCGCCCGCACGTTCGGTTCGTAGGTGTCGACCGCCGGTGTCACCCCGGCGTTCGCCAAAGCCTTCTCGGCGAAGGCACCGCACGGCACGTCGGGTGCGCACAGCCCGAGCAGCAGTTCGTCTCGGGCGAAGTCATCGAGACCAGTGATCCCTGCCGGGTTCCCCGACGGGACCGCGATCTGCAGCCGGTTGCGGGCAAACAGAGCCGGCTCCCCGTCGACACGGTCGGCAGCGGCGACCTGGGTCATGTTCTCCCTGTTCGCCGATGCGTAGACGTCGACCGGTGCACCTTCGAGAATCTGCTCCCGCAGCATCGAACTGCCGGCGAGGTTCAACACGACATCCGAACCCGGATGGGCCTCCTCGAAAGCAACCTCCATCGCGCCGAACACATCGGTGAGCGACGCGGCCGCCGAGACGAGTATCCGGCTGCCGCCCGCCGGCGCGCAACCACCGACCACGACGGCAGCGAAGACCCCGGCGAGTACCGAGCGGAGCATCCAACCCTTCACAGCGGGCAACGTTACCCGGGATCTTTCCTGGTCAAGCCGTCAAAGGAAGTGCATACTTGAAGAGGGAGGTGGAGACAGTGGACCCAGACGCTCCGTCGGCGGCAACGGCGATGCGACTCGCTGCCCGGGTCATCGGGGTACTGGCCGTCGCGTTGTGGATCATGATCTTCGTCGGTGGGCTCTTGGCCGAGAACCCGGAACCGCTCACCACCGAGGGCTACCTCATCATTGCGCTCAGCGCGTGCGGCGCCGTCGGGGTCGCCTGGGCGTTCGTGAACGAGCGCACCGGTGGGATCATCACCCTCATCGTCGGTGTGGCGTTCTCCGTTTTCGCCCTCGCAACCGCCGGCAGGAACGCCTGGATCGCGGTTGCGTTCGCCGGCGGCCCCTTCCTGGCCGCCGGGGCGTTGTTCCTCGGGTCGTGGTGGGCAAGACGGCAGGCCACGACCGGCTGATCAGCCTGCAGGCATCAGTGTCAGTTCGTGCACCGTGGCCGCTTCGATGGCGAGCCGACTGAACGGCAGCAGGTGATACTGGACGCCGAGCCACGGCTCGATCTGGTCGTCATAGTGGGGGCTGAACGGCTGCCCGGACTGGCCGCTCGGGACGATCGACATCGTGGCATCCCAGTCGCTGACGTCGGAGATGATCCGGTACGCCGGGCCGAGGCTCATCTGGTAGGCCTCCTCGGGCAGGTAGGCGCCGCTGTTGACGGTGTTCCAGTTTCCGCCGGTTGCATATGGGCCACGGTTGAAGATCGGTGCCAGCGGTCCGATGCTGCCCAAAGGATGCGAGAACGTCATCTGGTGAATGTTGCCCCACGTCCAGTCGGCCGGGTCGTCGCCGGCCCGGGCGGTCAGTTCCTCGATGGCTCCCTGGAATGCACCCTGCAGAACGCCGGTTCGGTCGCCATGCCATCGCGGCGAGTTCGGGTCGTCGAGGATGTTCTGCAGGTACATGTAGGGGTAGCCGGCCAGCCGCAGGTAGGCGTCGGTGGCGTCGGCGCCGACGACCGGTTCGACCGTCGAGCGGATGAGTCGCCACAGGGCCGCCTCGCTGACCGAGGCGGCGACGCTGTCCGGGGCCATGGTCCCGTCCCACCCATCGAGGGCATCGACCACCTGACGCTCCTGGTCGGTCCTCGGTTTCGCCGCGGCGGCGACCGCTTCGGCGACCTGCCGGTTGAGGTCGCTGAACCAGCTTGCCTGCAAATCGGCGAAATCCTCCGGCGTGGCTTCGGTTGATGCTCGCAGTGTGTCGCTGATGAGCTGCACCCGGTAGGGCGGCTGGAAGTAGTGGGACAGGAAGTGCGGGTAGTCGGGTCCTGTCGGCCGGTTGTTCGCCGACGCGTAGAAGCCGGCTGCAGGATCGAGATCCGACGGGAGCTCGTCGAAGGGAACGAACCCGGTCCATTCGTGGGCGCCGTCGGACCCGTCAACAGGCAGGAGGCCATACACGTCGTTGTTTGCCCTGATCGGAACGGCGCCGGACATCTGATATCCGATGTGTCCGTGGACGTCGGCGTAGACGAAGTTCATGCCAGGAAGCTGCCATGAGCGCAGACCGTCGCGGAACTCGTCCCAGTTCTGGGCCCGGTCGATGGCGAGGATCGCCGCGGCGAGGGGTCGCCCCTGGTCGAATCCGGTCCATTGCAACGCGAGGTCCTGGTCGGCGTCGTCGAGGACGTCGGAGACGATCGGGCCGTGGTGGGTCGCCCGTACGGTCAACGAAACCGGATCGGCGCCTTTCACGGCGATCGTCTCCTCCCGGATCGTCAGGTCCCGCCACTCTCCCTCGAACAGGTACCGGTCGCCGTCGATCGTCTCGACGAAGAGATCCTGAACGTCAGGACGGGCGTTGGTGACACCCCAGGCGACGAAAGCGTTGTGCCCGATCTCGACACCGGGAATGCCGGGGATCGATGCGCCGGCGACGTCGTAGGTGCCGTCGTCGGTGTGCAGCCCGACCTCGTACCAGAGGGTCGGCATGAGTAGCGCCTGGTGGGGATCGTTGGCAAGCATCGGCCGGCCAGACAGCGTCCGGGTGCCACCGGCCACCCACGCGTTGCTGCCCTGATCCGGGCGGGCGAGGGGAGGCGCAAGCGCCCAGGTGTCGAACAGGCCGGTTGCGGTGTCCGCCGAGGCGACCAGGTTGGCGTCGGGGATGACGTCAGGTCCCGGATAGTCGGGTAGCAGCGACAACACCGTCTCCCAGTCGGCGGCATCGGCAAGCTGGGTGATGATCAGCTCGTCTTGCATGTTGTTGCTCAGCCCCCAGGCGACGAGTTTGCCGATGACCAGGGTGTCGACGGGCTTCCACGGGTCCGGGGTGAGACCGAGGATCTTGAGTTCCATCGGAAGCTTGCCCACATCGCGAAACGCGTTGACCCCTTCTGCATACGCCTCGAGTGCCGCCTGGGTGTCGGCGTCGAGGGTTTCCCAGTCGGCCTCGGCGGCTTCCGTCATGCCGAGCACCCGCATCATCCGGTCGTTGGGCAGGCCCTTGTCGCCGATGACCTCGGCGAGGGTGCCGTGGGCGGCGCGTCGCGTCGACTCCATCGCCCACAACCGATCCTGAGCGTGAACGAAACCCTGTGCGAAGAACACGTCGTGTGCGTCGCCGGCAAAGATGTGCGGGATCCCGGAGTCGTCTCTGTGAATGGTCACCGGCCCGTCGAGCCCAGGCACGGAGAGTTCCCCGTCGACCTGCGGCAGCGGTGCTTTCCCCCACGCGAAGTACACAAACCCGAGGCCACCGAGCACCAGAGCGACCAAGCCGCCGACGATCCCCAGCAGCACCTTCTTCACACGTCTCACCGGTTCCCTCCCTGTTTCGCGCCAGCGATCGTACCGACTCGACCGACGGCATGCCCGGACCGCTCGACAGATCCCCGGGGTGACGATCCACGGGCGCACCTGATCGGGCGAAACGACCCTCGAAATCTCCTGTCCCGCCGGGAACCTCGGGAAGGGAGGACTTATGAGCGAGCATTCGGAAAGCACATCTGCCGGTGTGGCGAACCTGATCGGGCTCGGCGCGCTGCTGCTCGTCGCCGACTATCTGATCTTCGAGGTGATCCTCGACGAGTACTTCTTCTCCACGATCCTGCTCCTGACGGCACTCTTTGCGCTCTTCGGGCACTGGATGCGCAGGAACCATCCGGAGGCATCGTGGCCCATCCCCTACGGATGGACCATGCGCCTACTCGGCTACACGGCAGGCACGCTCGCACTCGTCGAGCTGCTGTACGACCTGCGCAACGGGGTGCTCGACAACCTCGGAGACATCCTCGGAGGGCTCATCGTCTACGCCGGAGCCTTCCTCATGTTCCGGGGCGCCCGTCAGCTGGCCGGGGACATCGAACAGGCGTAAGCGCCGACGCCGCTTCGATTCCTGACGTCCGGGTGAACCACGACTGCTCGGGGCCACCCCGGTCGAGCCTGCCGGATCGTTCGACAAATCCCGAACCCCTGCTACTGTTCCGACCGCCGCACCGGGTGGAGGCCAGCGCAACGTCGCTTCCCCGGTGGTTTACGGCACCGAGCCACAAGGCTCAGTTTCTCATCCGGTTGGATTGCCTCTTCGGCCGATTCTCGATCCTGGCGGGATACTCCGCGCGGTCGAGCGAGAGATCGGAATATCCAACCATCGGCCCATCAGGGCCAGGAGACATCATGGAAACCACCTTCGCCCAGCTTGGGCTGCCCAAACCACTCGTCGACGCACTCGCCCGCAAGGACATCGTCGAACCGTTCCCCGTCCAGACCGCCACCATCCCCGACGCCTTGGCCGGCAAGGACGTGTCCGGCAAAGCCCCGACCGGGTCCGGCAAGACCCTCGCGTTCGGGTTGCCGCTGCTGGCCCGGGTCGAGAAGGCGTCCAGGAACCGCCCGAAGGCGCTGATCCTGTCGCCGACCCGTGAACTGGCGGAACAGATCAAGAAAGAGCTGGCTCCGCTGGCCAAACGGATGAACCGGTACGTGTTCGCCGTCTACGGCGGCGTCGGCTACGGACCGCAGAAGAATGCGCTGCGGCGCGGCGTCGACGTGCTCGTCGCCACCCCGGGACGACTCGAAGACCTCATCGAGCAGCGCTCGATCGACCTGAGAGAGGTCAACATCGTCGTCATCGACGAAGCGGACCGTATGGCCGACATGGGGTTCATGCCGGCGGTACGGCGAATCCTCGACCAGACCGGCCGGAACCGCCAGACGTTGCTCTTCTCGGCGACCCTCGACGGCGACATCGCCGTGCTGGCCCGCGACTATCAGACAGACCCGGTGCGTCACGAGGCCGGCTCGATCGAGCCCGAGACGATCGATGCCCGCCATCACTTCTGGCTCGTCGACCATCACGACCGCGTGCAACACACGGCCGACCTGGTCGAGACCGCCGGCCGCTCGATCGTGTTCACCCGTACCCGCCACGGCGCGGACCGTCTCGCCAAACAGCTCGGCAGGCTGGGTGTCGACGCGGTCGCCATGCACGGCGGCCGTTCACAGTCCCAGCGCATGCGCGCCCTTCAGGCGTTCTCGTCAGGGCGTGCCAAAGCTCTCGTCGCCACCGATGTGGCCGCCCGCGGCATTCACATCGACGCGGTGGCGTCGGTGGTGCACTACGACCCGCCGGCCGACTTCAAGGACTACCTGCACCGATCTGGCCGCACGGCGCGCGCCGGCGCTGCCGGGACCGTTGTCAGTCTGATCACCGGAGCGCAGCGCAAGGCGGCGTATCGGATGCAGAAAGATCTCGACCTGCGGGCCCCCATCGAGAGGCCCAACATCGACGATCTCGACGGTGGCGGCCATCGCATTGGCGACCCGGCCCCGGCCGGCTGGCGACATGAGGAGCCACGTTCCAAGACCCCTCGGACGAAGCGGCCGACTCGCAAGACCCGCCCGGAACGCCAGTCGCGGAGCCGCTCCGGCAATGGACTCAGTGTCTATGTGGCGAACCTGCCGTGGGACGCCACCGCCGACGACATCGAGGAGCTGTTCTCCCGCCACGGTCAGGTGCACCAGGCAACCGTCATCAGCGACCGCAAGACCGGCCGGTCCAAAGGGTTCGGCTTCGTCGACATGCCCGAGCAGGACGCAGCGTCGGCCATCGAAGCGCTCCACGGTTCCGACCTGCAAGGTCGCGACCTGACGGTGCGGGTCGCCAAGCCGCGCACCTACGGCGGCTGACAACACCCTCCCCCTGAACCCTGGGCTCGGCGGATCCA
>JANTGE010000043.1 GCA_024763085.1 Acidimicrobiia bacterium | reverse complement strand
CGCGCGCCGGCAGATAGATGAGCGTGGCCATCTCCATGGCGAACACCCATCCGAGCACCCAGGCGAGCTCATGGACCAGTGGGACGGCCATGACGATGCCCGCCCGTGCGAAGTCCATCGCCACCATGGTCTTCCGACGGTCCCACCGGTGGGCGAGTCGTGCCGCAATGGGTCCGGCGATGGCTCCCGGCATGAGACGGAGGGCGAGCATGCCGCCGACCGCCATTGCCGATCCGGAGATTTCGTAGACGAGCGCGAGGAGGGCGACGGTGGCGAACCAGTCGCCGGAACCGGACACCACCTGGGCGACGAGCAGGCGCCGGTACCCCCGGGTATTGAGCAGCCGGCGGACGGACATGGTTTGATGCTACGGCCGGTCACACCAGGCGTCAGCAATTCGGGCTCGGCCGTACCAGGTACTAGGTACGAGGTACTAGGTACTCACTAGCCGAACACGCTCCTTGGCCGGTCCTGCAACTCGCCGTCGACATACACGTCGACCTTCTCGTCGTAGAAGGCAACGAGGCCGGCGACCTTCGCCGCCTCCGCCGCGGGGAATGGGTAACCCCAGGCGTAGTTTTCGAAGTCCTCGCCGCCGGCATGCACGGTCCAATAGTCGGCGGTTCCCTTGTAGGGGCAGCGAGTGTGAAGGTCGGTGGGTGTCAGCAGATCCATGCGAACGTCGACCTTTGGTAGGTAGTAGCGGGTCGGCAGTCCGGTTTCGAACAGCAGCGTCGGATGGGTCGAGTCGGCGACCTTCACACCGTTGATGACGACTTCGATGTGCCGTGACGAGGAAAGGACGTCTACGCGGGTGTACGGGTCACGGGCGTGGACATAGACCTCTTCGTCCTCTTCGAACCACGCATCCATCGAGTCCCAGACGAACGCGTAGTGGTCGCGCAGGTCATCGATGTCGGTTTCCTCGTACCGGTATGCGGCCTCTCCGGCGGATCGTGCCGCCTTGATGTCGAAGAAACGGGCCGTACCTCTGCTCGGGGAGCGTCGTGTCGTCTCCGTAGGAACCAGCAAGTCGGTGTACACGTCTGCTTCGGGGAAGTAGTAGACGGGGTAATAGGGCTTCTCCCAAACCAGCAGCGGGCGCCGGGTGTCGGCGACGAGTTGACCGGCCAGATAGGTGCGGACGCGCTTGCGTCCCTGTTCGATGCGGAGACGTCCGCGTTGCATGGTGTGCTCCTTTGCGTCGTGTTGGTGGTGTCGGGGTGACTACTGCCCGTATACGGCAGCGTCGGGGAAGAACGCCTGCCAGGCGAACCAGAATTCGTTGCGGTGAGGCACCGGATCGAGGCGGGAACCGGTGAGAGGTCCTGACACGGCCTGGCCAAGCATGTTCCACTCGGAGTTCGTCTCGGCGTCGGCAAATGTCGAGTCGCCGAGCGGAGCAAACGTCAACACCTGGCCGTCGACGGTCCGGTTGTAGGCGACACCGCTGCCGATCGCCTGGCTGTCGGCGACGACACGGCCATCGAGGGCGTCGGCGGTTTCCGGCGAGCCCCATAACACCACGATAGGTGTTCCCCCGACCGTGTCGTTGACGGCGCGTTCGCTACTAATGACCGAAAACGGGTATGCCTTCGACTCGTCACCGATCGTCACCCCGACGACCCGTTCGAGGGCCGGAAACCGGTCGTCGATCTCGCCCGAGAACAGGAACGGCCGCGCCGACGTCGAATAACCGACGTAAGGGTTGAGGCCGTACTGGATGCCGAATCCCTGATTCTGCGACAGCAGCTCGCCGTCCGGGAAGCCGGCTTTGAAGTCGCCCCAGGACACCACCGGAGCCGGCAGGATCGGCAGGCGAGTCCCCGTGAGGTCGCCGACGATCGCCTCGCCGGTGATCTGCTGCCACAACGACTGCGTCTGGTCGTCCCACATCACGAGGTCGCTGTTGCGGAGCAGCCCGGAGACCCCGAACCGGAACGTGGTCCCGTCGATGACCCGATCGAACGCGATGCCGGTGTTGCAGAGCGGGCAGAACGTTACGGCGACGGGCCGACCCTCGATGCTGTCGTTGACGATCTCGTGCCGGGTGAGGATCGACAACGGGTAGAAACGAGACGTGTCGCCGACAGTCAACGCGATACCGGGCTCTCGGTCATCTGGCCAGTCACCTGCTTCGGCCACCGGAATGAAGTCTGGCTCGTCGATCGGTGGAATGCGGTCCCTTGGGTCCCGGACCCGGATGCCGATGTCGAGCTCGTTGAGGTCGATCGAGCGGACGGACCAGTTGGTCAGCCAGTTGTCGGTGAGTAGTGCCAGTGTCTCCGGCAGCTCGTCGCGTCCGCCGGCGGTCGGGAGCGGCGTGTCGCCGGAAGAGACAGGCGAGGACGTCGGTGTGGTCGCGGAGGCTTCGGTTGGTGCAGGTGCCGCCGGTTCCGGCGTCCGGTTGAGGTAGACCACGAAGAGTGCGGCGATGGCGGCGATACCGGCGACGGCGGCTATGGGTTTCATGGAAAGGTCAACATGACCGATCGGCATAAGGTTCCCGGTTTCTCCACCGGTGGTGGCCACTCTCCGGGTAGTGTGCAAGACGATGGAGTATCCCGACAAGCTGCTGAGCGAAGGAGAAACGGTCGAGCGGGCATTTCGCCCCCATTGGAAGCAACTGATCTGGCCCGGGTTCGTCACCCTGGTCGCCCTCATCGGGCTGGTGGTGCTTGCCACTCGTGTCCGCGGGACCTGGCTGTGGGCGGGCCTCGCGGCGGTCGGTGTCATCTGGGCGATCCTGTTCTTCCCATCGTTCATCAAGTGGATGTACACGCACTATGTGGTCACCAACGAACGGGTCATCACCCGCCGGGGCATGATCGCCCGCCAAAGCAAAGAGATCCCGCTGGAGGTCATCAACGACGTGGCCTTCAGCCAGACGGTGTGGGAGCGCCTTCTCCACTCGGGCGACCTTCGCATCGAGTCTGCCGGTGAGATGGGCCAGAGCCGCTTCTTCGACATTCCCGACCCGGACGAGATCCAGGCGCTCATCTACCGGCTTCGGGAGGCCCGTACCTTGGCCTTGCAGGGACCGGCCCAGTCGGCGAGCCCGGTCGAACAGTTGGAGGCGCTGGCACGTCTGCACCGTGACGGGGTACTCACCGACGAAGAGTTCGCCGAGAAGAAGGCGAAACTGCTTGGCCAGATGTAGCGCTCAGTCCTCAGCCTGAGCGACACTGATAGCCAAAGCTCTTTCCGACTTGGCGTCGACCCAAAGGGTCACATAACGTCTGCTCCATGAGCGATGAGTCCCGCAGCAAGGCCGTGCCGATCATTCTCGGCCTGCTCGCGGTCGGCATGATCGCCCTCATCGTGATCGCTCTGTACGTACTCGCCACCGCCTAGGAGTCAGCCATGCAAGAGGTCCTGAGCAGCTACCTGCCGCTTGCGTCGTCGATCGTGTCGTTCGTGTTCGCCACCATGGTGCTCAGGAAGTGGGCGAACCGGAGGGCGCCGTTCTTGCTGTTGTGGGGTGTCGGCCTCTCGATGTACGGCATCGGAGGACTCATGGAGGCCCTCTACGGTTTCGGAGGATGGAACCCGCTGGTCTTCCGTCTTTGGTACCTGTTCGGCGCCGTGCTGGTGGCTGCCTGGCTGGGCCAAGGCACCGTCTACTTGCTGGTGCATCGTCGGATCGGCACCGTAAAGCTGGCCGACATCCTGATGGCCGTCCTTGCCGTCGGTTCGGTCTACGCCGCGGTGAAGGTCTTCGGAGCGCAACTGGATCCGACACAGATGCTCGAAGGAGAGTTGAGCGGCCACGCCATCGTTTCTTCAGGCGTGCGTGTGCTTACCCCGTTCTTCAACCTCTACGGAGTGATCATGCTCGTCGGCGGCGCGCTGTATTCGGCCTACTACTTCTGGAAGACCAGGACGGCAGCCAACCGGATGGTCGGCAACATCCTCATCGCGCTCGGAGCGATGATGCCCGCGTTTGGCGGCGCCGCCCAACGCTTCGGCATTCCGGTGGCCCTCTACGTGGGCGAATTCCTCGGTGCCGTGATCATGTTCGTCGGGTTCTTGTACACGGTCCGACCCGATGTTCGAACGGGCGAGGCGGCTCACGCCTCCCGGTGACGAAGCGCCGCCGCAGCCGACCGGAACAGGTCGGCGACGCCTTGGAGGAACCCGGGCACCGAGTAGGTGACGACTTTGCGCCAGTTGAGCACGGCTGCTGACACCGCGGTCAGCGGAGGCAGCCACCAGTCGGAGACCCCCTGCCGGTAGAGCAGCCACATCAGCCACGCATAACCGATCGCTTGCAACGCCGAGGAGAGGGCGTCGTTGCCGATCAGAATCCAGCCGCCTCCCAGCACCACGACCAGCGACAGCGAGGTGAGCCAGGACACGTAACCGCCGTAGGCGAGCCCGACGAGGACGGCGGCTCCGACGAGGGTGTCTACGTAGATGTCCCACTTGCCGAGGTGGGTGGGATGGTCGGCCCGTCGGGCGGACTTACCGTCGAAGAAGTCGGTGATCCAGGCGGCGGAGAGCACGGCCGCGGCGAGATCGAGACGCTGAGCCCCTAACACCGCCACCAGCAGCAGGGCCAGGAGTGCCCGGAGGCCCGTGAGGAGGTCGGCCAACGCTGCCACACCTCAAGTCTGCCAGGTTCACTCGTCGAACGGGCCGGCCTCGCGCAGGAATCGCTCTACTTCGGCGGCGATCTCTTCGCCGCTCGGAAGGGTCTGCTGATCGGTGGCGATCTGTTCGAGGCGCTGCAGGTATTCGAGCGCCTCCGGTTTCGCGGCGACCGTCTCGTCGAGTTCACGCCGTTGATCTGCAGCCCGGTCGACCAGATCGCCGAGCGGCAGGTCGACGCCGAGATGCCGGGCCACCCGCTCGGTGAGGGCGATCACGCCGGGGTAGTAGGTGCCGACCACGTAGTGGGGAATCTGGGCCCAGAACCCGACAGCCGGGATTCCCGAGTCGACGGCAGCGTGTTCGATGATGTTCAGCGCCGCTCCGGGCACTCTCAGCTCACCGACCGGGAGTTGCTCATCATCGGGGATCAAGTCTGGTTTCGAGGCGGTGGTGAGCAGCCGGACCGGACGGGTGTGGGGGACCGCGGCAGGCACACCTCCAAGTGACACGACCTGCACCACCCCGATGCGTTGCGCAAGGTCGGCTACCTCGGCACTCAGCCTGCGCCAGCGGAAGTCCGGCTCCTTGCCGTGCAGGACGAGCAGATCGCGTTCCCCGCTGACGAGTGACAACGTGAGCTCGGGCCAACGGACCGACTGGAGGGAGCCTTCCACGAATTCGATCTCGGGCCTGGCCGCCCGATAGTCGAACAACAGGTCAGGATCGAACGTCGCCACCTGTTCGCCGGCCGCGGCGATCCGGGACGCAGTCTCGGTGCCGACTTCGCCCGCGTTGACCCATCCTTCCATGGCGACCAGCAAAGCCGGCGCGTTGAGCTGATCGAGTTCTCGAGTGATGGTGTACACGGGTTCGAGGTTACCCTGGAATGGCGATCTCAGAGGCGGAGTTGAACGACGCATGAAGGTACTTGGCATTTCGGGGAGCCTCAGGGAAGGCTCGTATAACACGGCGGCGCTTCGAGCTGCGCAGGAGCTGGCACCGGCGGGGATGACCATCGACGTGGTGACACTCCATGGCATCCCGTTGTTCAACGCCGACGATGAGCGTCTGCATGGATACCCGCCGTCGGTGGTCGATCTGCGGGAACGGCTGCGCGCCGCCGACGCCATGCTGATCGCCACACCCGAATACAACTATTCGATACCGGGCGTCTTGAAGAACGCCCTCGACTGGCTGTCCCGCGGTTCCGACTCGCCGCTGGACGACAAGCCGGCGGCGCTGCTCGGCGCCGGCGGACGCTTCGGCACGGTGCGCGCCCAAATGCATCTGCGAGACACCCTGCTCCACAACCGGGTGCGGATAGCAGCCGGGCCGGAGGTGTACATCGACCGGGCCCGGGAGAAGTTCGCCGATGGTCGCCTGGTCGACGAGCGGGCCAGGGGCCAGATCCGCCGGCTGCTGGTGAGCCTGGCGGGAACCTGACCGCAACGCCGCAGCGTCGAACCTCCGAGAGGAGGCCCGACCATGAAGATCTGGACCCTGGTACTTGCCTTGGCCTTGTTGGGATCGGCCTGCGCCGGTCAAGAAGCCTTGACCTCTGTCGAGGCTGATAGCGCTCCTGCCCCGACCACGACCGTCGCCGCCTTTGCCGAATCGGCCGGCGCGTCTCGCGACGTAACCCCACCCACCGACCGCAAGGTGATCGTCCGGGCGTCGATCGACCTCGAGGTGAACGACCCCGAAGCGTCGATGAGGCGCCTCGGCACCATCGCCGGGGACATGGGCGGGTACGTCGCCGGCGCCGATCTGCGGCGAACCGACTCGCTGCCGTTCGTGCAGATGACCGTCAGGATCCCGGCAGACCGGCTCCAGGCGTTCCTCGACGCTGCCGCCAACGAGGCGGTCGAGGTGCGTTCGCAGTCGCTGAACTCGGAAGACATCACCGAACAGTATGCAGACCTCGACGCGCAGCTTCGGAATCTGCGCGCCTACGAGGACGAACTCCGGGCGCTTCTCACCGAGGTGCGAAGCCGTTCGAATGCCAAGCCGGATGACCTGCTCGACGTGTTCGAGAGGATCCGGTCGGTGCGAGGCGAGATCGAACAGATCGAAGGCCGGCTTCGCCTCTACGACAACCTGACGTCGCTGGCGACCATCGACGTGTCACTGTCTCCTGCCGAGGCAGCCGAACCGATCGCCGAATCCTGGAGCGCCGGGTCCATCGTCCGGCGTGCCGTCCGCGGACTCGTCGGAGCCCTCCAGAACCTCGCGACCGCCGGTATCTGGATCGTCGTCTACGTCCTGCCGCTCATACTGATCGTCGGTCTGCCACTGTTCGCCATCTGGGCGATCGCCCGCCGGCGTAGGCGCGACGCCGGCCGCGAGGCTGCCGGGTAGCCGCGACTGAGCCCGGCGGTCCGGCTTTGTGAGGCAGCCATCGTCGGACATAGGATCTTCCGGTCGAAAAGCCGCGCAAACCGGAAGGGGAATCTTCATGCAAAGGCTGTTTGTGAATCGGGTTGTCTTGCTCGTACTGATCCTGTTGACGTCTGGCGTGGGTTACCTTGCCTTCCGCTACTTCTACGGCGTCGCCGGCGACTACCCGTTCACACAGGAGATCCTGCTGGTGTTCATCGGAGCAGTCGCGACCGTGCTGATCACCGCTCTTTTGCTCAATCAGCAGACGGACCTGGAGCTGCGCAAGGAAGGGCAGGTCCTGTTGCTGGACCACAAAGGCAACAGCTACTCGGCGTTGATCGAACACATCGGGGAGATCATCGAGAAAGAACGCATGGACGAGGAGGCCCTGGCAGAGCTTCGTGTGCTCAACCACAAACTGACGATGTTCGCCAGCGCCGAGGTCATCCGTCACTTCCGTGACGTACTGGAACACCTCGACCGGGCCACGAAGGACGGCCGAATCGCCGACCAGGAGCGGGTGAACATCATGGACTCGGTGGCCGTGCTCACCTACCACATGCGACGGGACTTGCTCGGGCGGATCGAAGGCGAAGACGCTCGGGCGGTGCTGGCCGACATCCTGGCAAACGCCAAAGACATCGAAGACTGAGAGAGGGTTCCGCGTCCCCGGCACGTTCGCGGGGTTTGCGTCTTTCTGTCTGCCGCTGGAAGGCCGCTTTCTGACACCCTTCTTCTTGGCGTCTAAAGGCCGGTGCCCGGCAACCGACAGGCGTTGCTGAGCGGAAGGAAGACGCCATGCCCGAATTCGAGTTTCGCAGCATGGACAAGTCCCGTCTGTCAGTCGTGCTCGTCGACGACGACCGGGTGGTTCGGGCATGGGCCTCGAGCCGGCTCGATTCGGTATTCGATCTCGTCACATGCGAGACCGGCGCCGCCGCTATCGAAGCGATCAAACGTCGGCGGGTCGATGCTGTCATCGTCGATCTGAACCTGCCGGACATGCATGGAATGGACCTGATCGGGGAGCTGCGCCGACGACCGGCGACCAGCCACGTGGCGATCGTGGTGCTCGCCGGCGGCGGCAATGCCGCCCAAGTGCTCGACGGTGGGGCCGACGACTTCGTCCGCAAACCGGTGGATCCGGAAGAGCTCACCGCACGGGTCAAGAGGGCCTGGAGGCGCAGCAGGGAGGCAGTCGAGTATCGACAGTTCCTCGACAGCCTGCCGGTCGGGCTGTGGACCACGGATACCGCCGGAGCGTGCACCTATCTCAACCGAGAGATGCGCCGCATCCTCGGCACCGATGGCGACGTTTCCCGGCTCGAGGCTGCGTTTGAGCGGTATGCGCTGCATCGTCGCGAGTCGCTCTCGTACCGCAACGGAGAGAACGAGACCGTCTGCGAGTTTGCCTATGCGACGGGTGACGAGGTCTTGTGGTTGATCGACACGTGCCGCATCGAGCATGACCCCGCCGGCGGGGTGGTGGGCAGACAGGGCGTCGTGCAAGACATCACTGCCGAAGCGGACGCGCAGCGTCGCATGCGTGCCTTTTTCGACGAGGCATGGTCGGCGATGTTCATCGAAGACTTCAGTGCCGTCGGTTCCTGGTTCGATGAGCTACGAGCCGAGGGTGTCGAAGACCTGGATCGCTACATCGATGAGCATCCGGACTCTTTTGATGGCCTGGTCCGTTCCCTGATGGTTGTGGGAGCCAACACTGCAGCCGTCGACTTGTTCGAGGCGGGGAGCACAGATGACCTGGTCGCGGCTCACGATCCGGATCTGCTCGGTCCAGAGGGAATGTCGGCCATCAAGCGTCAGGTCGTTGCCTTTTGGCGGGGTTCATCCCGAGTGGAATTGGAGGTCGAACTGCAAACCTGGAAGGGCCGCCGCTTCCCGGCGCTGCTCCAGATCACCGTTCCCCAGATAGACGACATGTGGGACTTCGCCCACACCCTCGTCTGGATCTCGGACCTCACCCGAAGGAATGAGATGGTGGCAGCCTTGCAAGCCCAGAATGAACAGCTCCAGGCAATGCAGGAAGAGGCCTTGCGGGCCGAGAAGCTGGAATCCATCGGGTCGCTCGCTGCCGGCATCGCCCACGAGATCAACACGCCGATCCAGTACATCGGCGACAACCTGCGGTTCATGGAGACGGCGTTCAGTGAATTCGCGGAGATCCATGAAGCTGCAGAGAAGCTGGCGGCAGCTGCCGGCGAACGCCCGGAGGCCGGGGCTTACCAGGACGCGATATCAAGATCCGGCATCGACTTCTGGTTGGAGGAGATGCCTCTCGCGATGCAGCAGTCCCTCGAAGGTGTTGAGCATGTGGCCACCATCGTGAGAGCACTCAAGGAGTTCTCACATCCTGACTCCGGCACCCCCGAATCGGTTGATATCAACGAAATCATTGCTTCGGCCGTCGAGCTGTCGCGAAACGAATGGAAGTACGTAGCCGATCTAGAGACCGAACTCGATCCCGACGTTGAGTCTGTCGTCGGTCTTCCAGGAAGGCTTCGTCAGGTCATGCTGAACCTGATCGTGAATGCGGCACAGGCGATCAAAGAGCACGCCTCCGGCGACACGAAAGGCGTGATTCGCCTCGCTACCCGCCACCGTCCCGGGTGGGTCGAGATCGCGGTAGAGGACACCGGAGGGGGAATCCCGAACGAAGTTCGCGATCGAATCTTCGATCCGTTCTTCACGACCAAGCCGGTCGGGCAGGGTACCGGCCAGGGACTGGCGATCGCTCATAAGGTGATCGTCGAAGAGCACGGCGGCCGCATCGGCGTGGACAGCAGACCGGGGGTCGGCACAACGTTCCGTCTCGAGCTGCCGATCCGAGAGACGAGCGCATCGTGAGGTCGGTTCTGTTCGTCGACGACGAGCCACACCTGTTGTCGGCTCTTCGCCGGATGCTCTGGCAATACCGGAACGAGTGGGACATGGCCTTCGTCGACTCCGGCGCCGCTGCCATCGAGAAGATGCGAGAGCACCCCTTCGACATCGTGGTGAGCGACATCAAGATGCCAGGGATGGACGGCGTCGAACTTCTCTCCGAGGTGCAGCGAAGGCACCCGGGAACGATCAGGATGATCCTTTCAGGCCAGGCCGACCGGATGGAGGAGGTGAGAGCCACGGGCGTTTCGCACCAGTTCCTGGCCAAACCTTGCACGGCCGAGACGGTGCATGACGTGGTCGACAGGGCGATTCGACTCCGGGAGGCGCTCCGGGAAGATGCAGTCGTCGAGCGGATCAACGGGAACCTCAAGCTGCCTGCGGCACCCACCATCTTCAACCGTCTGACGGGGGAGCTGCTGTCGGAGGAGCCGTCGCTATCGCGGGTAGCCGACATCGTCGCCGAGGATCCGGCCCTCGC
This sequence comes from Acidimicrobiia bacterium, assembly GCA_024763085.1. GTDB lineage: Bacteria > Actinomycetota > Acidimicrobiia > Spongiisociales > UBA4744 > JANTGE01. Next base: position 2,125 of record JANTGE010000043.1, on the reverse strand, counting down.
CGCCGAGATCCTTCGTATGGTCGGATCGTCGTTCTTTGCCATCCGGCGGCAGATCTCCGACATTCATGATGCCGTCAAGCTGCTTGGCACCGACACCATCAGGGCCCTGGCGCTCCAAGCTCACGTTCTCGCCTCGGCGACTGGCCGCATCGCTCCGCTCGTCGAGTCGGTGCGGTCGAACTCGGTACGCGTCGCTGCCGGTGCCAGGGCGATTGCCCTGCACGCTGGGGGATCGAAGGGCCTGGTCTCGGCCGCCGCGACCGCCGGTCTCCTCCATGACATCGGCTGGATCGTGGCGGCTGCCGGCTTTCCTGACACGGCGCTCGACTTGTTCGCGCTACCGCCGTCACAGGAGGCGGAGCGTGAACAGTTCGGCGTCGACCACGGGCTGATCGGCGGGTATGTGCTGTCGACGTGGGGTCTGCCCGACGAAGTCGTCGAAGCTGTGACCTACCACCATCTGCCGTCGGAGAGCGGCGTGGACGGGTTTACACCGCTTGCAGCCGTCCATGTGGCCGACGTGTTCGTTCGAGATCCAGATTTGGAGACGCTCGACCGCGGATACCTCGAGAGGTGTTGCGGCGCCGACATCCAGGGGTGGATCGAGACGTTGGAGTCTCTGGAGCCATGAACCGCCGCGTCCTGCTCGTCGACGATGAGCCGAGGGTGCTCGCCGGATATCGACGGATGCTGTACCGGAAGTTCGAGGTTGAGACGGCCTCGAGTGGCCGTGAAGCCCTTGCCCTGATCGATGCAGGTGATCCGTACGCCGTCGTCGTGTCCGACTACCGGATGCCGGAGATGGACGGAGTCACCTTCCTTGCCGAGACGCGACGACGCAGCCCGGACACGGTCCGGATGCTGCTGACAGGTCAGGCAGACCAGGCGGCCACGATCGCTGCGATCAATGAAGGGGACGTGTTTCGATATCTGTCGAAGCCCTGTCCGGTCGAACGCCTCGAATCCGCCATCGAGGCAGCGGTCGAGCAGTTCCGTTTGGTGCAAGCCGAACGCGAATTGCTCGAGCAGACCCTGTCGGGATCGGTCGAGGTCCTTCTCGAGGTGCTCGGACTCGTTGACCCCGACACCTACCGGGCGAGCGTGAGAATCAAAGACTTCGTTTCGCGGGTTGTGACCGAGTTGGGACTCGATGGAGCGTGGGAGTTCGAGCTCGCGGCCATGTTGAGCCAGATCGGGGCACTGACCCTTCCACAGTCGCTGCTCCACAAGTTCCAATCCGGGACGCAGCTTCGAGCCGACGAAGAAGCCCTCGTCGACGGTCACCCCGAGTGGGCGGAGGGGCTCCTCAGGAGAATCCCGCGTCTCGAACACGTTGCAGCGATGATCGGGGCACAGAGACATCCCCCTGGTAACCGCCCCAGGAGTCTCGACGCGACGGACGAGAATGACCGGGTAGCGATGGGAGCCCACCTGTTGCACCTGGCCGGCGAGTACGAGGAGGCACTCGGGTCCGCAAGCGGGAACATCGAGGCAATTCTCCACCAGATGCGAACGCGCGAAGGTCCAGCATTTCGGCTGGCGGCGATCGACGCCTTCGAACGGGCCGCTGGGGCCCGATCGACGCTGGTGCCGGCCGTTGTCGGTCTGAGCGAACTGGAGCCAGGCATGGTGCTGGACCAGGACGTTCGCCTGGTCGACGGCCGCCTGTTGCTGCCGGATGGGGAGGGGCTCACCCAGGCGCGCATCGAGCGACTCGCTCGGTTCGATGAGGGAGTGGGAGTGGAGCAGCCCCTCAGGGTGCTGGTGCCGGCCGCGCCGCCTGGTACCACAGCGTCTGTGTCCGAGTAGCGTTGCCCCGTGCGCATTCTCGGGGTTTTGGCAGCGGCGTTCCTGCTGTGGCTGGCGTTTCCGCCGGTCGGGTTCGGTGTGCTCGTGTTCGTTGCTCCGGTACCGCTGCTGCTGGCCCTCCGGTCGGCCAAGAGCGGCGCCGAGGCGTCTGTGCTCGGCTACCTGTTCGGCCTGGTGTTCTTCACCTCTCTCGTCTGGTGGGTGGCGATCTCGACCCGTGTCGGCGCGCCGGTCCTGTTCGTGTTCATGCCGCTGTATGTGGTGCCGTACGCGTGGCTGGTGTGGCGGACTCGGCACTGGGTTGCGTGGCGCTGGT
>JANTGE010000042.1 GCA_024763085.1 Acidimicrobiia bacterium | reverse complement strand
GCCGGTGGGGTCCATCCGGCGACGAGCAGCGCGACGGTGTCGGCCATGTCTTCGGCCGGACTCGTGCGCCCATAGGTGGTAGCGGCGTTCACCGACGCCGGCAGCGACCAGCTCGGCTGAAGGAGATCGTCGGAGCGGTCGACCCATCCGGTGGCGGCGGCGAAGTCCCGGACGAGAGTGGAACCGTCGGCCGGGTCCACCCGACGAATCGACCCGTCGAGCACGGCGGTGACGTAGGCGGGGTCGAGGGTCCGGAACTGGGCGACGTGGGTGAGTTCGTGAGCCAGCGCCCGGGCCAGGTCGAGCCGGCCGGCGTTGTCGGTGAACGTCCGGTCGACGAGGTAGACGTCGGGTCCGGCGGCAAAAGCGACGGCCTGGGAGCCGACCTGTTCGACGTCGGGCGCCTCGGGGACCCGCAGGATGGTGCGTGGTTCGCCGGCGGTCAGCAGCCGCTCGGGCAGGTCGTCGATGGCGGCTTCGAGCAGGTCGAGTTCGGAAGCATCCGGCCGTTGGGTGGTCCCTTCGACAGTGATCCCGTCGATGGTGCGGCGCCACTGGACGTTGTCGACAGGGGGCGATCCGAGCTTGGCAATGAGGGCCTCGTCGGTGAGGTCGATGGTCGACGGTGTCGTGGCCGGTGGCGTAGCGACGCCGGTGCAGGCAGCTACGAGCACGGCGATGACGAGGGCGATGACGGTACGCACGGGTGCCCGGATGGTACCTGGTTGCCGGTCGAAGCACCGACGGCCGAGGGCCTCATTCATTGCACTAGCCTTTGGTCAGAGACCGCGAGCCAAGGAGCTGGCATATGCGTAAGGTCACCGTAGTGGGGGCAGGCAAGTACGGGTCGATGACGGCGGCTCGGGTCGCCGCTCTCGACATCGTCGACGAGGTCGTCATGACCGACATCGTCGAAGGTCTGCCGCAAGGATTGGCGCTGGACATGAACGAGTCCAGGCCGATCGAGAAGTATCGGACGTTGGTGGTAGGCACCAACGACTACAAGGACACCGCCGACAGTGATGTGGTGGTGATCACCGCGGGGCTGCCCCGCAAGCCGGGGATGTCCCGGATGGACCTGCTCGAGGTGAACGCCAAGATCGTCAAGCAGGTCACCGAGCAGATCATGGAGTACTCACCGGACACGATCCTGGTGGTGGTCACGAACCCGCTCGACCACATGACGACGCTCGCTCAGGAAGTGTCGGGCCTCCCTCACAGCAAGGTGATGGGCCAGGCCGGCATGCTGGACAGCGCCCGGTTCGCCCACTTTGTGTCGGAGAAGGCTCATGTGGACGTCCTCGACGTCGAGGCGTTGACGCTGGGCAGCCACGGCCCGACGATGGTGCCGGTGCCGTCGCAGTGCCGGGTGGCGGGCAAACCGCTGTCTGACGTGCTGAGCCCGGAGGAGATCGAAGAGATCGTCGAGCGCACCCGTGGTGGTGGTGCCGAGATCGTCGCGCTGTTGAAGACAGGCAGCGCCTACTTCGCCCCGTCGTCGGCGGCGGCACACATGGTGAACGCCATCCTCCAGGACACCAAAGAGGTGCTGCCGGTGAGCGCCTGGGTGTCTGGCGAGTACGGCATCACCGATGTGTACCTCGGTGTGCCGGCCAAGCTCGGCAGGGGCGGCGTCGAGCAGATCGTCGAACTCGACCTGACCGACTCCGAGCTGGAGGCGCTGCGGGAAGCTGCCGTTGCTGTGAAAGCAAAGATCGACGACCTGCACAGCCTGACGCTGTAGCAGCCGTCGTACTGCTTGGGGCGCCGCCGGAGGGGCGGCGCCCCTCTCGCGCCCATTGGTCCCCCAACGAGGGTGGTCCTCTCAGGCGAGCGAACCCAGGTTGGTCCCCCCAGCGAGCGGAGCGAGCGTTGGAGGTGGACGCCACATTGCCTCCAACCTACGGTGGGGGTCTCTCACCTGAATGCTTCCCCCTCGAGGGGGAAGTGGCGCCAAGCTGATGCTTGGCGCCGTTGGGGGTAGGGATGCGCGTGCTTCGCAAAGGACGGAGCTTGTTCTCGCGCTGGCGGCTGGCGGCTGGCCGCTGGCAGCTTGCAAGACACCCCCATCGACCTCGGCTCGTTCCTCGCCGAGCCCACTTCCCCCTTGGCAGGGGGAAGGATGCGCACATCTGGCTCAAGCGGTGTTGGTGTTGGACGCCACATTGCCTCCAAGCTGTGGCGGGGGCTCTCACCTGCATGCTTCCCCCTCGAGGGGGAGGTGGCGCCAAGGGTTTCCTCCCCAAGGAGGGCGAAGCCCGACGTTGGGGGAAGTGCCCCGCTAGGGGCGGAGGGGGCTCTTGACGCCGTTGGGGGTAGGGATGCGGGTGCCAGTACGTCGCGGTTCGCCCCGGTACTTGGTCCGATGGGCGGGTAGGGATGTGCGTGCTTCGGAAAGGACGGAGCTCGCGTTTCCTGCTGGCTGCTGGCTGCTGGCTGCTGGGCGCTGGTTCACACCCCCATCGACCTCGGCTCGTTCCTCGCCGAGCCCACTTTCCCCTTTGCAGGGGGAAGGATGCGTACATCTGGCGCGACGCGGCTTTGGAGTTGGACGCTTGCGTCGTCTCCAAGCTGTGGTTGGGGTCTCTCACCTGAATGCTTCCCCCTCGAGGGGGAAGTGGCGCCAAGCTGATGCTTGGCGCCGTTGGGGGTAGGGATGTGCGTGCTTCGCAGAGGACGAAGCTCGCGCTCTTGGCCGGCGGCCGGCCGCTGGCAGCTTCCAAGACACCCCCATCGACCTCGGCACGCACCAAACGACGAGTCCCCCCGAAACCGGGGGGACTCGCTACTGGAGGCCGAATGTACGGCCGGGAGGATCTAGTACTCGACGTCGAGTTTGGAGACGGCGTTGGCGTAGTGGCCGAGGGCGGCCTGCTGGGTCATCAGCTTCGCCATGTTGCCCGACACTTTGATCTTGCCGGTCATGAACGCCATCTGGGTGTTCAACTCGCCTTTGAAGATCTTCGCCGCGGTTTCGTACGTAGCGGTGATGGTGACGTCGGGGTCTTCCATCGTGCCTATCGCTTGGACCGGTTCGTCGCCGGTGGCGTCCATGTAGAAGCTGGCGTCGCCGTCGGGTCCGTCGGTGACGACGAACTGAAGGCTGAGGTTGGCCGAGTTCTTGAAGTTCTCGTCGGCGCGGAGGGCTTCGGTGACGGCGGCTGCCCATTCATCGGTGAGGAACTTCATGCGGGATCCTTTCTCGAGATCGCTTTCATGCTAGCAGGCTCCGGGTAGGTGCTTGCGATTGCAAGCACTAGTCCCCCCAGCGAACGGACCGCGGTTGGTCCCCCAGCGAGCGAAGCGAGTGTTGGGGGGGAAGGTACCGCCGGAGCGCAGCTCCGGGGTAGGGGGGCGGCCGGCTATACCGGCCGAGGGGGAAGGTCCCGCAGCGGCGGAGCCGCTGGGGCAGGGGGTCAGTCCTGGCCGAGGCCGGCCGAGAGGCGAAGGTTCAGTCAGGTCTGTTACCTGATGATGTCCGCGGATCTCAACAGCTCGGCGATCTTGCGCCGGTCTCGAGCACCAAGGCGTGCCAGCGGTGCCCGCGGGTAACCAGGCTGCAGCCCGACCAGTTCGGCGGCGGCTTTGACCCCGGGGACCTTGTACGCCTCGACCGCAGAGGCGATCCGGGTCAGTTCTGCCTGGGCGTCGAGAGCGCTCTTGGGGGAGCGTCGGGCTTTGGCGATCACGTCGAGCACCATCGGCGCCAGGTAGTTCGACGAGGCTGTGATGGCCCCGTAGGCGCCGGCGGCGATGGCGAAGGTGATGGCACGGGTGGCGCCGGTATACATGAGGAAGCCATCGGGTGTGTCATGCACCAGACGGGCCATGCGGGCAACGTCGCCACCGGAGTCCTTCATCCCCACGATGTTGGGATGTTCGGACAGTTCGATGACCAGGTCGGTGGGGATCGCATACGCGGTGTATGGGGGGACCGAGTAGATCATCACCGGCAGGGGAGAGGCGTCGGCGAGGGCGAGATAGAAGCGACGCATGGCCTCGTGGTTGTTGCGGGCGAGGCTCGTTGGGGTCATGGCAAGGACGGCGTCGGCGCCGCTCTTTGCTGCCTCATTCGCTTGCGCGAGGGCAAGCCGGTTTGTTTCTGCCGAGATGCCGCAGAGCAGAAAGGGACGCTTGCCGAGTGTCATTCTCGCTACTTCGAGGAGCGCCTGGCGTTCGCCGGGTTCCAGATACGGTCCCTCGCCGGTCGATCCGGCGACGAGGAAGCCCTTGATGCCCCGTTCAGTGAGCGTGACCAGGTTGTGCCGGTGTGCGTCGAGGTCAAGTTCGCCGGACCGGGTGAACGGCGCAACGAGCGCGGGAAGGAGTCGCGGAGCAGTCTTCATCCCGGCGAGGCTAGCGGCTAGCGGTACAGCTCGACTCGGAACGGGTTGAGCGTCTGTGTCCCTGGCGGCGGGTCGCCTCGCAATGGCGCGGGGAGGGCAGCGTCAGGGATCACCCAGGCGGAGAGCTGGATCATGCCGTAGTTCGACTGGTTGCACGCGGTGCACTGTTCGCCGGGGTTGAACACCTTGACGGTGTTGCCACTCTTCCACCAGGTGCCTTGAAGCCACACGGCCCGGAACCGCTCGACGTGCAGCCAGGAGTTGCCGGTGCCGAGGTCGTCCTCCCAGAACTGGGGAACGTATCCGAAACGGGGTGAATCCTCGAGACCTCTGTCAGCTCCTGCAGTGGGCCCGTCTGTGGTGAACATGACACTGGAGTAGCCGCCGGCTACGTAGTCCTCCAGGCACGCTTGCATGTGCTGCCAGGACTCGTTGTCGTCGTTGGTGCCATCGCCGTCCCAATCGATGCCGGAGTCGACCGTGCCGTCGTTGTCCCAGTCGTATCCGGTGGAGTCGAAGCCGGCGCAGGAGCGGGGGAAGTCGACCGTAGTGTCGCTGAGAGGTTCCGTCGGGTCTCGGTAGTCGCCGCCGCTTGGAGTACCGAGGAACTCCCAGAGCGCGTAGTCGTCGAGCTGGTCCCCGAATCTGAAAGCCTTGTCAAAGGTGCCCTGCTGCAGTCTCGGGGTCAGGCCACCGGCGATTGGTCCACGAGCCAGTCCTTGTTCGGCACCGTTGTTTGGGAAGCCGGTATCGGTGTTCAGCGTGTCGACGCCGACGTTGAAGCAGTAGTCACGGACCTCGTTGGTCACGTCGTGATCGTCATCTACTGTGACCCAGTGGTCGAGACCGACAGCGATGTTGATGGCCAGGGTTCCGCCAACGGGTGAGGCGGTGCAGTTTTCGGTTGTGGGGATAAGGGGATTGCCGAACTGGCGACCCTTCAAGGTCCCGAAGTTTCCGGAGTCCGATCCCACACAGGGATCGTCGGCGAGGCCGGTCGGTGCGGAGCTCAGGCAGACATGGTCGCCGGCTCCTACATCACTGGCGAGCCCGAACGGGAGCACACCACCTGTTCCGACCGGAGCAATTCGAGCTTCCGCAGCTGCGCTCACGGCGACGCTGTCAAAACCGATGACCTTGCCAAACGTGGTGTCGAGGATCTGGTTGGGTACGCGCACCCGAACGAAACCCACAGGGTCGATGCTGATGCAGTCCAGATCGACTCCTGTCGTCCAGGGCGAAGGTACGGGCTGGAAGTCGGCCCCCTTGTCCGGATCGGCGCAACCTTCCCAAAGGGCCTGCCAATCTCCCGACGCGTAGGAACGTTCGAGGTTGTTGGCCACATAGGCGAGAGCAGCATCTCTGATGGCAGCTTCATCTCCGGTCGACTGGCCGGCAGCCGCGAGCACGGCAGCATCGGCTGCGCTCTGGTCTTGGGCGCGCTCGTTGAAGCCGGCTCCGAGGTCGACAACGATCGCTGTGAAACCCATCAGTAACAGCATGGTGATGGCAATCACGATGGCGCTGGCTCCGGTGTCACTCCTCAAGGTCTTCCTCATGATCACCATCCTGCTGCAGCGCATGTTCTATTGGCGACGTCACTCCAGCCAGCCGGTTGCTCGATACGGATCTCGACGGTGGAGTCCAGGGAGATGCTGTCGAAGAAGGGAAGGAGTCCGGTGAGGCTCTGATGGTTCGGCCTGGTCACCGTTACGGTCGCCTTGTCGCCGATGTCGGCACCCGTCTTGCTCAAGGTTACCGCCACTGCGGCACTACCACTGGGGACGTTCATTCTTGCGCAGGTCTCCCGGATGATCTCATCTGCCGTACCGAAGTCCACGGCCGCCAACCTCGCTGCTTCGCGGGCTCCATGGCGCACCTCGAGGTTTTGGAAGAAGGCCCAGCCGGCGTCGACCATGCCGAAAATCAGCAGCAGGAGCAGCGGCATGACCAGCGCGAACTCGACGAGGGCGGCACCCTCGTCACGGTTTCTGCGATGAAACCCGCTCACTTGTCCTCCCCTGGCTGGTCGTTCCTCCGCAACAGCGGCTCCAGGCGCCGCCGCCCACCTGCGTAATCTACTCCACTCTACGTGAAGTGCAATGGGTCGACGGCACCATCACTCTGTGTGGCAAGAGTATCACAGTGAGTTGCCGCTGGGAAGGGGTGAGTGGTGGTTGCCTCCAGGGGACTAGTCAGGGTTCGATGAGCTTGGGGATCACCGGTTGCGGGTAGCCGTTGACGAACGGACTCGTCGGACATCCCTGCGAGCCGTACATGAACTTCGCATCCGACAGGTCGACCACGATCGCCGAGATCTCATGGACGGCGTTGCCTGAGATCGGGTCGGCGTCACTGTCGTCTCGTATTCCGTCGACGACGGTGTCTTCGGGAATCGGATCCACCAGGTAGGCGGTCAGGAAGCCGCGGATGTAGAAGTCCTGGTTGGCGCCGCTACCGATGAAGTCGCCGACCGGGATCCATACGAAGCGTCGGTCCCGGCAATCATACGTCTCGATCTGGAACGTTTTGCCTGCCATCGGCTTGTCGTCGTCAGCGCACCCACTTGGACTCTTGCAGGTTGCCGAATTGTGCAGCAGGTTGGTGTTCCAGGTGTTGTTGGCATGGGTCTGGGTCCACCCGCCGGGCAGATTGTTGCGACGTGAGGCCGGGGCGGGCTGCTGGCCGTACTCGAGTTGGCCGAGGAACTTCCCGGTCGATGACCCGTTGTTCTCACCCTGGATGAGCCCCGAGTAGGCGTACGAGGCGCGGTTGCCGGCGACGCCTGCCATCTCGAGGATGCTGCAGGGCCCCGGGTCCCAGTCGACGCCACATGGGACGTCACCGATCTGTCCGGTGGTTGCCAGCCGTTGATTCGAGCCGAGCATCAGGTTGTAGAGGAGTCGCTGCGGAGCCGAGCTGGAGGAGGTCCCTGCCGGCTCGTCGGCCCGGGGGAAGTCGATGTAGTCGCACTGGCCGGGGCCCGATGGCGACTCGGTGGAGCAGTCGCTGGCCGAGAACTTGATCTTGCCGCCGGTGAACCCGGTCTCGACGCCAACCGGGAAGATCCCGCCCGGCACCGCGCCGAACACCTCGCAGTAGGCCGTCTCGTCGATCCTCACCTGCTTGACGCCCAACGCCTTGCCGAACCTGGTCGGCTCGTACTTGGTCACGTGCACCCGCATCTGGGTGTTGGTTCCCCAGGAGGGGTCGATCTCGAACACCCACGGCAATCCGGCGCCGGTCAGATCCCAGGTGTTCACCGCCGGGTCGAACCCGTTGGACGAGCTCGGCTGCGGGATGTCGAGATTGGTCGCCAGGTATCCGGCGGCGACTGTACGGGCGGCCTGCGGATTGTCAGGGAGTTCGACGACGCCGGCGAGGCATGCGAAGTCACCGGCTCGCTGCTGCTCGGCCGAGCGGGAGAAGAAGCCCCCGGCGTCGACCGAGAGCGCAGCCATGCCGAGCAGAAAAACCATGGTGATCGCCACCCACAGGGCGGCGACGCCCCGCTCGTCCGTCATGCCGTCCCCAGTTCCCACCGGGCCACCGCCCGTGCGTGCAACGTCACGTTGAGCCGGAAGATGAGGAAATCGAGGGGGACGGTCCGGGTGATCACCACCTGACCTCGCTTCTCCAACCGGGGGTCATCGGTGCCGTCGAGGCAGTCACCCGGATTGCCGGACGGCCCGTCGACCAGCGCGGCACAGACGTCGCTCGATGTGAGCGTTATCGACGGTGACGCCTCGGCGATCGCCTTGGCCTTCACCTCGTCGACCCAGTTCGTCTCGGCATTCACCGCCCCAAAGCGGGCAGCCTCCCGGGCCGCGTGATCCATGGTCAGGTAGACGTTGTAGGCGCGGCCGACGCTCCAGATACCAAGGACCAGCATCACGAGCATCGGGAAGACAAGAGCGCTTTCGACGAGGACCGCACCCCGCTCGTCGTTGCGTATCCACCAGTGCATAGTCTCGACCTGTTCTGCCCCGAAGGGCTTCACTCAGGCCTCCCAGACCCGATGACGGTCCAGCCACCGCACTGTGTGGCAAGAATACCACGCAAAGTGATTGTCGACAAGGGGGTGTCCCACCTTGAGACACGCGCCGGACCCGCCCCGGAGGGCGGGTCCATACGGTCGGTCGAGGCGCTAGCCGCGCTGGGCAGCCAGCCTGCGGTTCTTGAACTTCGCCTTGATGTAGTCCCGGTTCATCAGGGCAATGAAGTCCAACGAGATGCTCTTCGGGCATGCCTCCTCGCACTCGCCGTGGTTGGTGCACGACCCGAAGTACTTCTCCATCTCGTCGACCATCGCCTCCACACGCTGCCAGCGTTCCGGCTGGCCCTGCGGCAGCAGGTTCAGGTGGGCGATCTTCGCCGCGGTGAACAACTGCGCCGCGCCGTTCGGGCATGCCGCCACGCAGGCGCCGCATCCGATGCATGCCGCCGCGTCCATCGACCAGTCGGCCGCCGGCTTCGGCACCAACTGGATGTTGGCGTCCCGGGGAGCGCCGGTCCGAACCGAGATGTAGCCGCCGGCTTCGATGATCCGGTCGAACGGGGACCGGTCGACGACGAGGTCCCGAACGACCGGAAAGGCTTCCGCTCGCCACGGTTCGATCGTGATCGTGTCGCCGTCTTTGAACTTGCGCATGTGCAACTGGCACGTCGCCGTGCCCTGCTGCGGACCGTGCGCGTGGCCGTTGACCATCATGCCGCACATGCCGCAGATGCCCTCACGGCAGTCGCTGTCGAACGCGATCGGCTCTTCGCCGGCGACCGTCAGCCGGTCGTTGACCACATCGAGCATCTCCAGGAGCGACATGTGTTCACTGACATCAGGCACCTGGATCGTCTCGAACCGGCCCGGAGCATCCGGTCCGTCCTGGCGCCAAACTTTGAGTGTGACGTCCATTACTTGTAGCTCCTTTGCGACAGCGCGACGTACTCGAACTCGAGCGGCTCCTTGTGGAGCTCCCAGTCCCCGACGTCTTTGAACTCCCAGGCGGCAACGTACGAGAAGTGCTCGTCGTCGCGCAGCGCCTCGCCGTCCTCGGTTTGGCTCTCGAGCCGGAAGTGCCCGCCGCAGGACTCCCGCCGGTGCAGGGCGTCGATCGCCATCAACTCGGCGAGCTCGAAGAAGTCCCACACCCGCAAGGCATTGGCAAGTGCCTGGTTGAAGCTCTCGTTCGTGCCGAGCACCTTCATGTCCCGATGGAACTCGTCCCGCAGCGCCCTGATCTGGCTGATCGCCTCGGTCAGGCCCTCTTCGCTGCGGGCCATGCCGACATGCTGGATCATGATCTTGCCGAGCTCCTTGTGGAACCAGGCGGCGCTGCGAGAGCCGTCCACCTCGAGGACGTGTCGGATCCGAGCCATGACGTCGGCCTCCGTCCGGACGAACGCCTCGTGGTCGGTGGGCAGCGGCTGGGTGCCGAGCATCGGCGCCAGGTAGTTGCCGATGGTGTACGGGATCACGAAGTAGCCATCGGCGAGGCCCTGCATGAGCGCACTCGCACCGAGCCGGTTGGCTCCGTGGTCGGAGAAGTTCGCCTCGCCGAGCACGAACAGACCCGGGACGGTGCTCTGCAGGTCATAGTCCACCCACAGGCCACCCATCGTGTAGTGGGGGGCCGGGTAGATCCGCATCGGCACCTCATACGGGTTTTCGTCGGTGATCCGTTCGTACATCTCGAACAGGTTCCCGTACCGCTCCTCGATGGCCTGCTTGCCGAGCCGAGCGATCGCATCCGAAAAGTCGAGGTAGACGCCGTTTTTCAACGGGCCGACGCCGCGACCTTCGTCGATCATCTGCTTCGCCGCCCGGGAAGCGACGTCTCGAGGGACCAGGTTCCCGAACGCCGGATAGCGGCGCTCCAGGTAATAGTCCCGGTCCTCCTCCGGGATCTGCTGCGGTGGCCGGGTGTCGTTCGGATCCTTCGGCACCCAGATCCGGCCGTCGTTCCGCAGCGACTCCGACATGAGGGTGAGCTTCGACTGGAACTCCTCCGACTGCGGAATACACGTCGGGTGGATCTGCACAAAGCACGGGTTCGCAAACGCCGCGCCCCGCCGGTGCGCCCGCCAGATCGCCGTGGCGTTCGAGTTCATCGCGTTCGTCGACAGGTAGTACACGTTGGCGTACCCGCCGGTCGCCAGAACCACCGCATGGGCCGAATGGCTCGTCAGTTCGCCGGTGAGCAGATCCCGCACAACGATGCCGACCGCTCGGCCTTCATGAGTGACCAGGTCGAGGACGTCCTTGCGGGTGTGCAGCTTCACCTTGCCTTCATGCACCTGACGCAGCAGTGCCTGGTAGGCACCGAGGAGGAGCTGCTGGCCTGTCTGGCCTCTGGCGTAGAACGTCCGTGACACGAGCGCGCCGCCGAACGAACGGTTTGCCAGCAACCCTCCGTACTCCCGAGCAAACGGTACCCCCTGGGCGACGCACTGGTCGATGATCTCGTTCGAGACCTCGGCCAGCCGGTACACATTCGCCTCACGTGAGCGGTAGTCGCCGCCTTTGACCGTGTCATAGAACAGCCGGAAGATCGAGTCGCCGTCGTTCGGGTAGTTCTTCGCCGCGTTGATGCCGCCCTGCGCCGCGATCGAGTGGGCACGGCGGGGCGAGTCATGGAAGGTGAAGACTTCGACGTTGTAGCCAAGCTCGCCGAATGTCGCCGCCGCCGACGCCCCGGCCAAGCCGGTTCCGACGACGATGATCTTGAACTTCCGCTTGTTGGCCGGGTTCACCAGCTTGATGTCAAAACGGTGTTTCGTCCACTTTTCCTGGATCGGTCCGTCCGGGACGTGGGATTCGAGTGTGATCATGCGGTCCCTCCTCTCATCCAACGATCCCGGTCAGCACCGCGATCGGGAAGCTGACATTGCCGGCGACGACGATCACGGCGAACGCCGTCGCGAACCATCGCCGCCACGGGTTGAACCGTGGGTTGTTCCAACCGAGGCTCTGGAACAGGCTCCATGCCCCGTGATAGAGGTGCATGCCCAACAGCAGGTTCGCCACGATGTAGAACAGGGAGATCCACAGCACCGAGAAGCTCGCCACCACGTTGTGGTAGACGTCACCGGCGATGAAGTCTGGGTTCACCGACCCGATCGTCAGGTCCAGCAGGTGCCAGACGACGAACAGGAAGATGATCACACCGGACCAGCGCATCGTTCTCGACGCGTAGTCGGCCGCCAGGTACTCCCTCGGAGTGTGGTAGCGGACCGGTCTGGAGCCCCACCCTCGGGCCTTCCAGTTGTGGACGGTCAACACGTATGCCGCATGGATATGAAGCACGAACGCGGTGAGCATCACGATGCGGAACAGCCAGAGAAAAGCGGTGCGCGGCATGAATGGCTCCAGGATCGTGCGGAGCCACTCGGCGTACGTGTTCAGATGCTCGGCACCCAGATAGATCTTGAGGTTGCCGAGCATGTGCACGAACAGGTACGTGAGCAGCACGATCCCGGTGACTGCCATGACCCACTTCTTCCCGACATCCGAAGCGTAGAACTCCCCGAAGAACGTCCTCGGGCGGGAGGTCGTCCCTCCGTCCGTGCCTGTTCTGGTGGTCGTCACTGCGAGCCTCCTGAGCACGTGGATGTGGTCGTGCGGCAGGCTAGCAGGAGGGCCTTTGCCCTCTCGATTCGAGGAGCTGAGCCTCGGGGGAGAAGAGCGAAGTACCGACCTATGAGCCCTCGGCTGCGTTCTCTGTCGTCGGCTGCGATACGAGGTACAAGGTACGAGCGACGAAACGCCGGAACCGAGGGTCTCCGCGAGCGGGTCCTTCGACGTTGGGGTTGACAGCGCGCGCGCCATTTGATTACATACGTGTAATTACACGCTTGGAGGGCGTCGTGCACCGCAGTTTGATAGAGGCGCTCGCGATCGACGATCTCTCCTGGCAGGACTACGCCAATTGCAGGGGCGCCGATGCCGACCTGTTCTTCCCGGAACGGGGGGCTTCGACGAGGAAAGCCAAGTCGATCTGTGGGGCATGCCAGGTGAAATACGAATGTCTCGAGTTCGCCATCATCCACAGCGAGAAGTTCGGCATTTGGGGAGGCCTGTCGGAACGGGAGCGCCGCCGCATCCGCAAAGAGCGGGCTGCTCAGCAACGGCGAGTGTCGTGATCCCGTAGCATGGGCTGAAACGAAGGGAGCACGATGGAAGGCCTCGGATACGTCGGGATTCTGCTCATTGTCGTGTCCATCGTGTTGGGGATCGT
>JANTGE010000041.1 GCA_024763085.1 Acidimicrobiia bacterium | reverse complement strand
CCGATCGAGATGGAAGTCCAAAAGCAGCTCGGACTCAACGGACCCCGGGACGTTGAGCAGTACGGGATTGCCCGTTTCAACGAGGCATGCCGCGCCCAGGTTGAGACGAACACCGAAAACTGGGAGCGGATCACGAGGCGGATAGGGCGCTGGGTCGACTTCGAAGACGACTACAAGACCATGGACGTCGATTTCATGGAGTCCGTGTGGTGGGTCTTCAAACAGCTGTGGGACCGCGGACTCGTGTACCGGGCGTTCAAGGTACTCCCCTACTCGTGGGGCGCTTCTACCCCGCTTTCGAACTTCGAGGCGAACCAGGACTACCGGGAGGTCGACGACCCGGCCATCACCGTCCGGCTCCGTGTGCTTGGCGATCACGGTCCGGCCAGAGCAGGCGACTACCTGGTCATCTGGACCACCACACCGTGGACGCTTCCCGGCAACCTGGCGGTCGCGGTCGGTCCGGACATCGAATACGCCGCGGTGCGCCATCAGGGCGATCGCTACTGGGTTGCCGCCGACCGCAAGGAAGAGGTGTTCCCCGACGGAGTCATCGAAGAGACAGCTCCTGGCAACCTGCTGGTCGGCACGGAGTATGAGCCCCCGTTTCCCTACTTCGCCTCGCTGCGAGAAGAGGGGGCTTTCCGGGTGATCGCGAGCAGGGAGGTCACCACCGAGGAAGGCAGCGGCCTCGTGCACATGGCCCCTGCCTACGGCGAAGCCGACTTCTACGCCATGCACGACGCCGGTCTCGACCTGCTCGTCGACCCGGTCGACGCTTCGGCGCGTTTCACCGACGACGTACCGGACGTCGCCGGCATGTACGTCAAAGACGCCGACCAGGTCCTCATCGACCTCCTCAAGAGCCGGGGCCTGCTGTTGAGACGCGAACAGATCAGGCACTCGTATCCGTTCTGCTACCGGACCGGTACTCCGCTCATCTACAAGGCCATCCCCACATGGTTCGTGAAGGTCGAAGAGATCCGTGAGCGCATGGTGGCCCTCAACCGGCAGATTCACTGGGTGCCCGACTATGTGGGCTCACGCCGGTTCGGCAACTGGCTGGAGGACGCCCGCGACTGGGCGATCTCCCGCAACCGGTATTGGGGAAGCTGCATCCCGGTTTGGGAGTGCCGGCAAGGTCACCAGGTTGCGGTCGGATCGATCGACGAACTCCACGAACTCGCCGGCATCCGCCTCACCGACCTCCACAAGCACATCGTGGACGAGGTCACGTTCCCGTGCCCAACCTGTGGGGACCCGATGCACCGGGTCCCCGAGGTCCTCGACGTTTGGTTCGAGTCCGGATCGATGCCCTATGCGCAACACCACTATCCGTTCGAGCACAGCGACACGTTCGATCGGAAGTTCCCCGCAGACTTCATCGCCGAGGGCCTCGACCAGACTCGCGGCTGGTTCTACACACTGCTCGTTTTGTCGACCGCTATTTTCGATCAGGAGCCGTTCCGCAATTGCGTGGTCAACGGCCTGATCCTCGCCGAGGACGGCCGCAAGATGTCGAAGAGCCTGAAGAACTATCCGGACCCGATGCAGATCCTCACCGAGTACGGTGCCGACCCGCTCCGGGCGTACCTCATCAATTCCCCGCTGCTTCGGGCCGAGCCCCTGCGATTCACCGAGCAGGGCGTACGCGAAGTCACGAGAACCGTGATTCTCCCCCTCTGGAACGCGTACTCGTTCTTCACCACCTACGCCGAAGCCGACGGCATCGGCCGCTCCGACCTGGATGCCGCCCCCGCTCCCGAGGACCGGTCCGAGCTGGATCGGTGGATCCTGTCGATGCTCCAGAGCCTCATCGCCACCGTCAATGAGAAGATGGAGGGCTACTACCTGTATGCGGTGGTGCCGCCGATGGTGGAGTTCATCGACCACCTCACCAACTGGTACATCCGTCGATCTCGGCGCCGGTTCTGGCGTGCCCGTAGCGGCGACGACGCCGACAAACTGGCCGCCTTCGCGACCCTCTACGACGTCCTGGTCACCTTCTCGAAGGTCATCGCACCGGTACTGCCCTTCGTCACCGAGGCGATGTATCAGGGCCTCGTGGTTGCCACCCGCAACGGCGACGGGCCCCGTTCGGTGCATCATGCCGACTACCCGACGGCCCGCCGTCAACTCATCGACAGCGATCTCGAAGCGGCGATGGCGGCCGTTCGTAAGGTCGTGTCTCTGGGCCGGTCACTTCGGGTGACGCACGGCATCAAGGTTCGGCGCCCGCTGCGCTCCCTCACCGTGTTGACGAAGGATCCGGCCGTGATCGGCGCCGTGGAACGGCACGGCGACATCATTGCCGACGAACTCAACGTGAAACAGGTCTCGACCGTCTCTGACGATCGTGCCTTCGTCACGTTGCAGGCCAAAGCCGACTTCAAGCGGTTGGGTCCCCGGCTTGGCCGAGAAGTGGGCAGGGTGGCTCGGGCGATCGAAGGACTCGACCAAGAGACCATCCGTGTCCTCGAAGAGGGTGGCAACGTCGTGGTAGAGGGCCACACCATCGCCCCGGACGATGTCCAGATACGCCGGATCCCCCAAGAGGGCACCGCCGTGGCGGCAGACGGTCCGGTCGCGGTGGTGCTCGACACCACCCTCACCCCTGAACTTCTGGCTGAAGGCCTGGCCCGGGAGGTGATCAACCGGCTGCAGCAGCTCCGTCGTGAGCTGGGGCTCGAGGTGTCGGACCGGATTCGAGTTCGGTGGTCCACCGGAGACCCGGACCTAGCCGCTGCCGTCCGAGATCATGCGCCGATGATCGCTGCGGAGGTGCTGGCTTCGACGTTCGAAGAAGCCGACGTGCGCGACGCCACGAAGCTCGACATCGACGGTTCGGAGCTCAGCGTCGAGGTTCAGTCGTAGCGTTCCCAGGGGCGCCGCTCGGCACCTCCGAGAAACGCCTCGCCCGGCGCCTCATGCGCTCCGCTCTCTGCACCCTCGTCCTCGGTGAGATCCTCGACGATCTCCGACTCGTACGAAGGGGACTCGTCGTACGCGGCTTCCTCGACCACCGCTTCGGCCTCCACGATCTCCTCCGCGACGACGTCGTCGGGCAGTAAGTCGTGGACTTCGGCATCGAGTTCCTCGAGGTTCCCCGAGATGCGCTCGAGTGCCGACTGCACCGCAGTGCGCAGATCTGCCTGCGCTCCCCGGTACGTGTCGATTTCGGCTTCGAGTTCGTGGCGAGCTCTGTCCCGTTCGGATTCCAACTCGGCCGCCTGGTAACGGGCGTCGGCGATGATCTGCTGGGCTTCCGCCCGGGCGTCGCGAATCACGTCGTCGGCGGTGCGTTGGGCGATCATCAGCGTCTTCTTCAGCCGCTCCTCGGACTCCTGATTCACTTCGAGCTGTTCCTCGAGCACGCGGATCCGTTCCATCGCCTCGTTGAGCCGCTGTTCGTACTCGCGGATCGAAGCGACGATCTCGTCGAGAAACGCGTCGACTTCATCTTCGGCGTAGCCGCGGAGAGCTACCCGGAACGTTTTCTGTTCGATGTCCAATGGCGTGAGCGGCATCTGTTCACCTCGCGACGGGGTCCTGGTGGAAGCTTAGCGGCATGCAGGCTACTGCACCGTTTGAAGTCTGTGGGCAATCCGGATCCGGCGGACCTCGACCGTCGGGTGTGCTCGGGACGCTACTGGCAGACGAATCCGGCGAGGATGGACAGGGCCACGAACAGCACGATCGGCGACAAGTCGAGCGCCGTCGCGCCCAGCCTCAGGGGAGGAATGACGCGCCGGAGTGGGTTCAGGAGCGGGTCGACGATCGCCGCCAGCGCCCGCCGCACCGCCGCAACCGGATGGTCGCCTGGCACGCGGATCCACTCGAGTAGCACCCGGGCAAACACCACCAGGATGTAGAGGTTGATGAGGGTGCAGAGCATTCAGTCCTCGACCGCGTAGAGGCCCAGCTCGGCCAGCCTGCGCTGCTCTTCCCGTCCCAGCGTGACCCGAGCCGGCAGCACCAAGATGACTCCCTCGGCGATCTTGCGCATCGTCCCGTCGAGACCGTACGTAAGTCCGCTTGAAAAATCTACGAGCCGCCTCACCATGTCCGGGTCGGTCGCCCGAAGGTCGAGTACCACCGGGCGGCGTGCGCGGATTCGGTCGGCGACGACTTTGGCATCGTCGAACCCCCTGGCCTCGACCACTTCGACGTCGGCAGCAGCGGCGACCGCCGATCCTGCGGAGCGGCGTGCGTCCGCCGGCGGCTCGACACGGCGTCCCCTGACCGGGGGCTCTGGCGAAGGAACGGTGCGAATGTTGGACTGGGTCGCAACGGGACGACGCACGGCAGGCTCTTGCGGCGCGACTGGCTGCTCATCTTCGAGGGCTTCCTCGTCGACGAGCCCCAGGTACAGCATCGCTTTCTGAAACAACGAACTCATGCGTCCCCTTCTATTCGCGGGGCCCAAAGATAGCCCGTCCAACGCGTATCAGTGTCGATCCTTCCTCGATTGCCACCTCGAAGTCGTCGGTCATGCCCATCGACAGCTCGCGCACGTTCGGCCAGCGGGATACCAACTGGTCCCGCAGCCGGGCCAGCGACCGGAAGTACGGTCGAGCGAGTTCGGGGTCGGGTGCGAGCGGAGGGACCGTCATCAGCCCACGCACCTCGACGCCCAGCCCTATCAGTTGCTCCACCACGGCCGCAGCCTCATCAGGATCGACGCCGGCTTTCTGAGGCTCCCGACCGACGTTCACTTCGACCAGCACCGGAGGAGCATGACCGGGACCTTTGAGCCACGCCTCGCCGAGTCGGACGCTGTCCATCGAATGCAGCAGCGACACGACCGGGCGGACCAGACGCACCTTGTTGCGTTGGAGATGGCCTACGAAGTGCCACTCGACATCCTCGGGCATGACCCTCACCTTTTCGGCGAGTTCCTGGGCCCGGTTCTCCCCGAATACCCGCTGGCCGGCGTTGTAGGCGTCCATGAGCACTTCGGGAGGGTGGGTCTTTCCGATGGCCACCAGCGTGATCCCGGCCGGGTCCCGGCCGGCTCGCCGCGCCGCTTCGACCATCCGGGTCCGAACTGCCGTCAAGGAATCCATGCAATCGCTCCCATGCGCCGGGTCGTGACGTCTCGCCGGTACGAGAACGTGTTGTCGCCACAGTAGGTGCAGCTCCCTTCGACGACCACCGGCAGGTCGGCGAGCTGATCCTGCAGGGCACCGAGCAGATCCACCGACGGTGACCCCCAGGTGGTCTCCGAAAGATGCTCCGGAAAGCGTGCGGAAACCTCGGGCCCGACTTCGAAGCAGCACGCGTGGATGCCGGGCCCGATCTTGGCGTGAACCGGTTCGAGACCGGCGGCTGCCATGGCCCCTCGCAGTGAACTCACCACGCCGGCCACCGTCCCCCGCCATCCGGCATGAGCGATCCCTATCCCGCCGCTTGCCACGAGCACGACCGGGAAGCAGTCGGCGGTGAAGATCGCCACTGGCAGGCGCCTACGATCGGTGAAGAGGCCGTCGGCCGGACCCGCCGAGCCAGGTCGGTCCACATACCGGACCTCGGCACCGTGGACCTGGTCGACGGTCGCCCATGACGAATCGATCCCAAGACGGGCAGATATCTCGGCACGTGCGGCCAGATCCCCACGCATGTCACCGTCAGATGCGACGGTGAAGTGGATCATCCTTGGACGAAGCTGGGGATCCCAAGGTCGTCTTCGGCGCGACCCGAAGCAAGGCCGGTAACGTTCGACCGGCGCGCCCGATCGAACCCTGCCGCGATGACCGTGACCCGAACCTCGTCACCAAGTGACGAGTCGACCACCGCTCCGAAGATGATGTCGGCGTCGTCGGAGCAGTGCTCCCCGACCATGGTCGCTGCCTCGTTGACCTCGTGCAGCGTCATGTCGTCGGGACCTGCCACCATCAACAGCACACCGCGGGCTCCGTCCATCGAAGTCTCCAGCAGACCCGACGAGATGGCTCGCTGTGCCGCCTGGGCGGCTCTTCCCTCCCCAGAGGAACGGCCGATGCCCATGACGGCGGTGCCTGCCTCGGTGAGGATCGTGCGCACGTCGGCGAAGTCCACATTGATGAGACCAGGCGTGGTGATGAGCCCGGTGATGCCGGCCACGCCCGCCGTGAGGACCTCGTCGGCCATCCTGAAGGCCTCGAGCATGGGCGTCTTCGGATCGGTGAGTTCGAGCAGGCGATCGTTGGGGATGACGATGAGCGTGTCGACCGCCTCACGAAGGTTTTGGATGCCCTGTTCGGCCTGCACCGACCGCCGCCGTCCTTCGAAACCGAACGGCCGCGTCACGACACCGACGGTGAGCGCTCCGAGGTCTTTGGCGATCTGCGCCACGATCGGCGCTCCGCCGGTGCCGGTACCGCCGCCTTCGCCGGCGGTGACGAACACCATGTCGGCGCCCTTGAGGACCTCTTCGATTTCCTCACGGTGCGCCTCCGCGGCGGCTCGACCGACCTCCGGGTCGGCGCCCGCCCCCAGTCCACGGGTGATGTCTCGGCCCAGGTCGAGCTTCACGTCTGCGTCGGACATGAGCAACGTCTGAGCATCGGTGTTGATGGCGATGAATTCCACGCCACGTACACCGCCCTCGACCATCCGGTTGACCGCGTTGACCCCGCCTCCACCGACTCCAACCACCTTGATCACAGCCAGGTAGCTCTGCGGTGACGTTGATCGCCTCGTACTCATGATGCTCGGTCCCTTCTAGCTCGACTGGAACTTTACGTGATGAGGATCATCCCGTAAAGCCTTGAGGTTTAACCCTCAAGAAGAGGGTTCGACTTGGACGGCGGGCCGGGTCGGCGCGAGGAGGTTGATGAGGCTTCCTTCGGGGACACCGTCGGCAAGTACTGCTTCGAGCGCAACGGCTTTCGCCTCCATGTCCGTAGGGGAGCCCAGACGCACCTTGTGCCCGGCGACGTTCGCCCAGAGTTCTCCCCCACTTTCGGCGATACTCGCCTCGACACGCAGCTCCGGATCCAGCCGCTTCACGAACGCCAAAGCTCCGATGATCCGCTCGTCGGTGGCGGATCCACCGGGCGTGGCCCTGATGCCGTCGACGGCGATCGGGACCACACCGTTCGGGATCGACTCCAGCGTTGCGAGATAGACCCCGTCTTCGGAGAGCAGGACCCAGTCGGCGCGCTGCTGCACGGCGGCCACGGGTACCCGTTCGGTGACGGACACTTCCACGATGTCAGGGTAGGTCTTCCGCACCGTGGCCTCGGCTACCCACGGGTCATCGAGCAGCGCCTCTTCGATCTTTCGGGTTTGCAGCGGCACGATCGGCACACCCTCTCGGAGCCCTGCTGTGTCGAGCTTGGCGAGGTCGGCGTGGACGGCCCCCGAGACACCGATGGTGTGTACGGCCAGGAGCGGAGACTGCACCAGCCACGCGGCACTTCCGGCAATCGCCCCTACGAGAATCAGGAGCAGAAGACTGCGCAGCCGCCGTCTCGCAGAGCGTTCACGCACAGCCTGACGCCGTCGGGCTAGGCGCGGGTCCATCAGAACGCCCCGATGAGCCGGACTTCGGGTTCGAGCTTTACCCCGGCTCGCTCGAGCACCTGCTGCTGGACGGTTCGGATGAGGCCGTAGATATCCGACGCCGTTGCACCTTCTGCCTCGATGAAGTTCGCGTGGACGCTCGACACCGTCGCCCCGCCCACCGACAGGCCCTTGAGCCCACAGTGGTCGATCAGCCTGCCGGCGGATTCCCCCGGGGGGTTCTTGAACACCGACCCGGCGTTTCGGGTCCCTCCTGGTTGGTGTTCCTTCCGCCAGCGGGTGATCTCTCGAAGGGTTCGTTCGATGTCGGGTCGCTCGCCGGCCTCTGTGCGCCATGAGGCAGATACGACGACGTCGGTGTCGGCGAGGTTCGACCGGCGATAGCCGAATTCGAGATCCTCCGGCCTGGCGACGCGCACACCGCCGTGCCGCAGGTCGACGATCCGTACCTGCTCCAGTCTGTCTTTTGTCTCCGACCCGTGACATCCGGCGTTCATACGGACCGCACCTCCGACCGACCCGGGAATCCCCACGAAGAACTCCAACCCGGCCCTCGCCGCTTCGGCGCAAGCTCTCGCAAGACGCGGTAACGGAGTGGCGCCGCCTGCGGTGGTAACCGGCCCAGGTTCTACCCAGGTAAACCCTGCCCCCAGCCTGACGACCAAACCGGGGAATCCGGTGTCTGCCACCAGCACGTTGGAGCCTCGTCCAAGTACCACCACATCGATCGGATGTTCCTGCAGGGCGGAGGCGAGATCGATCAGCCCACCTTCATCGGCGACTTCGGCGAAGTATCGTGCGGCGCCCCCGACCTTGTAGGTGGTGAGCGGTGCCAGTGGAACCTGCTCGACGACGAGGCCGGATTCGACGAGGGACCCCCAACTCATCTGGCCTCCAGCAGCGGCAGGAGTTCCGAGGCCAGCAAGGTGATGTCTCCGGCGCCAAGCGACAAGACGAGGTCGCCTGGTTCGACCCGTTCTGCGAGAAACGCAGCGAGAGCCGAGCGATGAGGTACGTAGTGAACGTCGGCTTCGGTCCTGGCTCGGGCCGCGTCGGCAATGAGTTCGCCGGTGACGCCGGGCACCGGCGCCTCCCCGGCCGCGTAGATGTCGGTAACCACGACGTGGTCGGCATGGGCGAATGCCGGGCCGAATTCCCGGTAGAGCTCTTGCGTCCGCGAGTAGCGGTGAGGTTGGAACACCGCCCAGATGCTGCGCCACGTCCCTGCGGCTGCCGCAGCGGAGAGCGTCGCGGTGATCTCCGTCGGATGGTGCGCGTAGTCGTCGATCACGGTCACGCCGGCGACGACGCCTCGCCGTTCGAAGCGGCGCCGAACACCGCGAAACCCGGCGAGCGCCTTGGCGGCTGACTCCAGGTCGGCGCCGAGACGCTTGGCAAGGGCGAGGACACCGGTCGCGTTGCGAGCCGTGTGGATGCCGGGCTGCGGAACCTCGACGGTCAGGTGGTCGCTGCCGTCGAGGAGCACAAACCGGACGCTGTCGGCTGTCTGACGGATGTCGGTGATACGCACCTCGGCATCTTCGGACGTACCGTAGGTGACCGCACCGGCGCGTTGGGCCAGACGTGCCGACCCGGGATCGTCCGCACAGGCCACCAGCGGCCCTTCGACTCGCCTCGCAACGTCGACGAAAGCGTCTTCGAGCGTGTCGACGGTCTCGTAGAAGTCCAGATGGTCGGCCTCCACGTTGGTGACGACGAGCCCGCCGATCCGAAGGTTGAGGAAGGTGCCGAATGCCTCGTCGATCTCGAGTACGAACCTGGCCGTCGTACCCACCGCCGAGTTGGTCGCCAACCCTTCGATGTCGCCTCCGACGACGAACGAAGGGTCCTCGCCGGCGCCACGGAGCGCCGTCACGAGCATCGCCGTCGACGTCGTCTTCCCGTGTGTTCCGGTCACTCCCACGGCCGGCATCTGCCGGGTCAGGGCCTCCAGGAGGCGGGGTCGTTCCCACACCGGGATGCCTGCTCGGCCGGCGGCGACGATCTCCGGGTCCCGGGATGGAACGGCAGATGACGCAACGACCAGATCTGAGCCGATCACCTGATCGGGCCGACTTCCCGCCCACGCTTCGATACCGGCGTCCCCGAGCCGATCCAGGACCGGACTCGGCCGAAGGTCTGATCCGGTCACCTGGTGTCCCAGTCCGGCAAGCAGCTTGGCAAGGGCGCTCATCCCGGAGCCGGCAACTCCGATGATGTGCAACCTACGGTATGCGGTGAGGTCATCCATGGCTTCGCAGCATGGCTTCGGCGATGTCATCGGCGGCCGATCCCACGGACGGCGCCGCTTCGCTCATGCCAAGTCGTAGCAGCGGGTCGTCGACGAGTCGGGCCACGACGTCGGCCAGATGGTCGAGTTCGGTTTCTTCGAGGAGGACCGCGTAGCCATCTTCGGCGGCTCGCACCGCATTGGCGCGTTGATGGCCGCCCCCGAAGGTTCCTGGAACGAGCACCGCGGGGGTCTTGGTCGCGGCAAGTTCCGCCACGGCAAGCCCTCCGGCTCGCGAAACGACCAGGTCGGCGGCCGCATAGAACCAGCGCATCTCGTCTTCATAGCCCACGACGGTCCACGGTACCCGAGATCCGGAGGTGTCGATGGTACCGACGTTACGGGCCCCTACGAGGTGAAGAATCTGCAGGGGAGGCCCGCTCCACGAGTTCGCCATCGCAGCTACCGCCTGGTTCAGCACTCCGGCGCCGAGGCTGCCGCCGACAACACCGACGACAGCTGCCCCCGGCGCCAGCCCGTACCGTTGCAACGCCTTCGCCCGAAGGTCGGCTCGCCGCAGCTCGACGAGGTCACGCCGCACCGGCGTCCCTACCACGGTGGCGCCGGCCAGCCCAGTCCCGGGAAACGACGTGAAGATCCCGTCGGCCCATCGGCTCATGAAACGGTTCGCGAGTCCCGGTGCGGCATTCTGCTCGTGCAACAGCAGCGGCACGCCGAGGCGGTGTGCCGCCCATCCGACCGGAACGGTTACATAGGATCCCATCGCCAGCACCACCCTGGCGCCGCGGGCTTGCAGCTCCCGGCGAGCCGTCTGCGACGCCCGCCACACCGTCGACGGGAGGGTGAGGTTTTGCATAGTGATCCTCCGCTGGAGGGACTGGAGTTCGAGCGGGACGAACGCAAACCCTTCGCGGGGATAGACCGTGGACTCCAGCCGATGTCCGCCGATGAACCAGATGTCGTCCCGGTCGACGCCTCTGGCCATGAGTGCCTGGGCGACGGCGAGTGCCGGGTAGACGTGTCCCCCAGTTCCGGCGGCGGCGAACAGGTAGCTCATCGGCTCGGGGTGACTCCGTGGCGGGCAATGTTGACGAGCACCCCGACGGCTCCGAACGCCATGATGAGGGCGCTTCCGCCGATCGAGACGAACGGCAAAGGCATACCGGTAATGGGCAGCACACCGACGACGCCGCCGACGTTGATGAGGGCTTGCAGCGACAGCCAGGAGGTGATCCCCACGGCGAGCATTCGGCCGAACGGATCTGGCGCCCGGTAGGCGATGAGATACCCGACGACACCAAGCATGGCCAGCATGGCAAGGACGGCCACGGCACCGGCAAATCCGGTCTCTTCGCCGATGATCGCGAAGATGAAGTCCGTGTGTGCGTTGGGCAGGTAGTTCCAACGGGCTCGACTGGCACCCAGTCCGACGCCGAATGCCCCTCCGGTGCCGAGAGCCACGTAACCCTGGACGACCTGCCATCCTGATCCGAGGCGATCGGCGAACGGATCGAGGAACGACAGGATGCGCGCCTTCCGGTACGGCGAAGCGACGGCCAGGAGCACGGCGGCGAACACACCAACCACGCCGGTGGCGAGAAGGTGCCGGACCCGCACTCGGCTCACAGCCATGACCGCGAAGGCGGTGCCGAGCATCAACAGGGTGGTGCCGAGGTCGGGCTCGAGCATGATCAGCAACGCGGCGAGTCCTGCCGACGCGGCGAAAGGAACCAGCATGTGCCAGACGTCGTCGAGCAGTTTCGCTTTTCGTTCGAGCACGGCCGCCAGGTAGACGACGACCCCGAACTTGGCGAACTCGGACGGCTGGAGTGTCAGGGGCCCAAGGAGTATCCAGCGACGGCTTCCACCTTCGACGGTTCCGACCTGGAGGACGGCGAGCAGGCCGACGATCGAGATGACGAGAAGCGGCACTGCTGCCTTCCGGTACACGGTGTAGGGAACGCGGGCAGCGATGAATGCCACCACGATGCCCAGGCCGACCCAGAGCAGCTGTCTCTTGAAGAACGCGAACCCATCCTGGTAGAGCTCCTGGCCGATGACCGAAGAGGCAGACAGCGTCTCGCCGAGACCGATGACGGTCAGCACCGCCACAGGAATGAGCAGCAGGACGGCAAACCTGGCGTTGGCGGCACGCCTCGACGCAGCGGCCGTTCGAGCCGCGCGCACCTTGGCGAGCGGGGTCACCCTGGCGGTCATTGGTCTACCTCCTTCTCGACGGCGGCGATGAACGCCTCGCCCCTTGCTGCGTATGAGTCGAACATGTCGAAGCTGGCGCATCCGGGCGCGAGCAACACGGTGTCTCCAGGCTCGGCGATGGTTCGGGCGGCGCCAACGGCCTCCTCCATGTCGTCCACTCTCGTGACCGGTACCGCCGCCGATGCCGCCAGCGCTTCGGCCGTTTCGCCGAGCACGATGAGGTGGCGAAGCGTCTCGACACGGGCGAGCGGCGCAAGGTCGAGTCCCTTGTTTCTTCCACCGGCAATCAGCACAACCGACGGATAGGCCTGTGCGGCGGCGATCGCCGCATGCGGGTTGGTGGCTTTCGAGTCGTCGACCCAGTCGACCCCACCGATCGACGCCACCAGCGTCCGCCGATGCGCCGGAGGTCGAAACTCGGCGAGCGCCTGCACAATGCCGTCGGCGGTGACACCCGCCTGCGTCGCCGCGACCCCGGCCGCGGCGAGGTCGGTTAGGAACGTCACGTCCGACACCGGAAGTTCCGACAAGGGTACGGAGACGCCCGGGAGGACGAGCATGCCGCCGTCTACACCCCAGCCTCCCTCAGGGCGTTGCCGGCCAGAGACCGGCACGGCCCCAGGTCGGCCCCCGGCCAGCCTCGTCGCCTCCGGATCGTCGGCGTCGTAGATGACGGTTTCTT
>JANTGE010000040.1 GCA_024763085.1 Acidimicrobiia bacterium | reverse complement strand
CTGCGGTGCAGTCCTGTCATCCGCCGAGCAGGCTAATCAGCGTCGTCCCGAGTTCAGCGAGCTGTTCTCGTCGCTTCGCGTTGACCGCATTGATACGGTTCGCCAGCGTTCCCGCCTTCCCAACGGTGCCGCAGGAGTTGATCAGTAGCTGCTCGGCGACGTCGATCTGATCGACCGCCTCATCCGCCAGCCGAATGATGAAGCCACGGGTCCCGGGCTTGGGTCGTGCGTCGCGCAGATGTTGAAGGATCCGCGCTCGGAGATCGACCGACCGGCCGATGTACCAGCGGTTCCCCCGGGTCTGGTCGATGAAACCGTAGAGCCCGGGACCGTTGGGGACGACGGCGCTGAGCGCAGCTTCGAAGACGAAATCTGCAGCGAACTCGGCAAAGAACGCCGCAGTCAAGGAGCCCTGGGTGCAGATCGCCGGGGCCGACTTGGCACTCTGGCTCGTATTTGTTCCGTACTCGGCTGCGGCCGCAAGCCCGGTCGAATCGCTGGTCGTGATCGGGTTGTTGAGTGCGTACGCGTACGCGTTCAGAGCAGGGACGGGATCCTCACTGAGGAACCTCCCGGTCGATGGGTCGTACGCTCGAGCCCACGACAGCGCGAGGCCGAGGTCGGATCCGGGCATTCCCTGCCACAGATCCACACCGTCGGGTGCCGTTGCGCCGATCGGCTCACCGAATGCCGAGTAGCGGTAGCGGCCGACGGCAGATCCGGCAGTGTCCGTGAGGGCAACAACCGTACCGGCCTCGTCCAGCACCGGGAACACGGTCCCCGTGGTGTCGGTTCGACTCAGGACGGAGCCGAGCTGGGGTGCTTGCACGAGGCGAGCGTCGAGCTGCCCGCTCCCGTCCCACACCAGTCGCTCGTTGAGCCCGTCGAACGTGACCCACCGCTCGTTGCCGTTGACGGTCTCGGCGACGCGCCGCCCGAACGGGTCGTACCCGAAGCTCGCCGTCGTTCCGTCGGAGGCGTCGACGGCGGTCAACCGGCCGGCAGCGTCCCAGACATACGTCGTGACGACTCCGGTCGCCGTATCGGTTCTGGTGAGGAGACGCCCCTCGTCGTCGTACGTGTATTCGGCTACCCCGTCGCCGAGCAGGCGATTGGCATCGTCGTAATTGGTCGATCCCAGGGGCGTGCCCGCCCAACTCGTTCGATTGCCGGCATCGTCGTAGGTGAATGACTCATCGACATACCCGCTCGCGTCCGGATGATCGACGCCGACGAGCCGCCCCGCGCTGTCGTAGGACATGACGTGGGCGCCGTCGTCATCGGTGATGACCTGCGGGAGTCCGGACGAGTCGTACTCGAAAGTCCTCGAGACGACCCCCGGCGTGTTAAGAGACGCCAACCTGTCGTCGTCGTACACCGCGGTCGTGGTGATCCCGTTGGGCCGACTGACCGATTCGACGCGGCCGGTGGCGTCGACGTCGAACGCAAACTGACCGACGACGCTATCGGTGACTGTGTCGAGCACACCACGGTCTCCGTAGCCAAGCGTGGTAGTCCCGAATGGATCGGTCACGGAGAGGAGTCGGCCTGCGGGGCTGACGTCGTACTCGAGCATCACGCCTTGTGAGGGGGCACCTACCGGAGCCACCGTCTCGCTCCTGAGGTTGCCTGCATCGTCCCATCCGAGCGTGATGGTCGCCGTCGCGTTCTCGGCGGACAGCAGTTGACCGACGGCGTCGTAGATGTAGGTCGTGCTCGATCCGTCCGAGGTCGTCCGCTGCAGCGGCTCGCCATATGGGTTGTGCACGAAGGTGGTAGTGACACCGTTCCGGTCGACGAAGGACTCGAGGCGGCCGGCGGCGTCATAGGAAAGACTCCGAACGTCACCGAGCGGATCGGTCACAGACGTGATGCGGTAGAACTCGTCGTACGTCACGTCGGTCCTGTGGCCGAGCGGGTCGATCACCGCAGTCAGGTTGCCGACTCCGTCGTATTCGTACTGGGTCGTTGCTCCGTCCGGCGTCGTGGTTGCGATCGTCCGCCCCGCCTCGTCGTTGACGAAGGTCGTTGTGCCCAACGGGCTCGTGATCGAGTCGACGAACCCGTCGGCGTCGTACGTATACGACGTGGTGCGATCGGCGGTGTCGGTGCTCGACGTGAGTCGCCCGGAGGAGTCGTAGCCGAATGCGAGGCGCGATCCGTCGGCGTACTCGATGGCCGTCGTGTTCCCGGACGCGTCGTATTCGTAGCGCTCCTGGACGGCGCCGTCGACGGTCACGATGGTCGGAAAGCCATACTCGTCGTAGTCGATGTCCGTGGTCACGCCGTCGGCGTCGATATGGTGGACGATCTCGCCCTTCGGACCGTACTCGACGGTGCTACGACCCCCTGTCGGGCCCGTCGCGACGGTGCGGCGGTCGAACTCGTCGTACTCATAGAGGTACGTGAGAGTCCGACCGTCGAAGATCTCGCTTACCGACGCAATGTTGCCGCGATCGTCGAACACCCTGATGGTGGTGAGACGCGGGTCGGGTCCGACGTAGGTTTCGGTGCGCGCCGTCGGGTCGACGTCGACGGCAACCGTGTTGCCTTCGCCGTCGCTGATGGTGTCGATGCGCCCATCGGCGTCGTACGTGATCGTCTGGATCGGCGGCACACCGGCCGCGCCCCAGCCGCTCAGCAGGTGGTCCGCTATGTAGGTCAGCTCGGCAACGTCGCCGTTCGGGTCGGTGACCGTGTCGAGATCACCGGTGGGAGCGTAGGTGTACGCCACCGCGGCGCCGTCGGGCCCGGTCGCCCGCGTGATCCGCCCCTGCGGGTCCCGTACGAAGTCGAGCCCCGTCCCGGCCGACGATTGGATCCCGTCCTCGGAGAATGTCAGCGTGTTCCCGTTTCGATCCTCGACCTGGACGAGACCGACACCGGTACCGAGGGTGTACTTGATCCCCGCCGAGTCGGTGAGCACGAACAGATCGGGGTCGTAGATGCCGCCGCTACCGAAGGGGCCACCGTAGAGGTTCCCGTCACCCGTGAAGAACAGGCTGTTGTCTGGACCAGCAAGCGTGGACGTGGTGCCGGGCCGCCCCGTGAAGGCGGCCTGGGTCAGGCCGGGGAAGAACGTCGAGCCTTGCGCCGGCGTGAGGTCGAATGTCTCGACCAAGCCATCGGGCCACGTGACCGAGACGAAGTGGGGCGTGGCCGTGTCGAAGCACAGCGGCACGAAGATCAAGCCGCCGCCACACTGGAACATGGTCCAGCCGCCCTCGCCGAGCGGACCATTGGTCGCCACGCGGAAGTCGGCGATCTCCACGGACCAGCCGTGACCGAAGTCGCTGGATGCGAACCGCTCGAGGGAATCGTACGTGCGCAGTACCTGAACGTCGAACCCCGAGATGCCGAAGCTCAGGTCTTGGAACGTCGTCGTGAATCGGCCGAGTTTCAGCTGGCCCTCGACGACAACAGAGGTCTCTGTGAACGATGTCCCACCGCCGCTCGAGACCGCCTCGACGCGAATCGTCCACACTCCGTTGCCGACCAACGTCGGGTCGAATTCGGCGAGGAGCGTGGGAGGCGCACCGCTACCCGACCCCGCTATCAGGCCATCGCCCGGGTCGCCGCCGGCAGGGTACGCGATGACCTGCCAGCTCTCGATCGTCTCCCCGTCCGGCGGCGTGATCGTCCCGGTGACGGGTACCGGCGCCGTGACCACCTCACCCTCGGTTGGCGTCACCTCGTCGAACGTCGGGGCTGGTCCGCCCCCGCCCCCGGGGCCTCCGCCTCCCGTTCCGAACACCGGGATCGAGGTGGGATCGCCCTCGGCCGACGTCGAGGGGTCGTCGGTAGCGACCGGTTGGAGCTCACTGCTCGTGATGATGCCCTGGAGCACGACAACATCGACGCCGGAGGGGAACGGGTCGTCGATCGTCACGTCGAACGTCACGGTGGCGGTGGACGACGGCGTCATGGTGCCGAGGTCGACTTGGACCATGGTGTCGCCGGCGCCGTTCCCGGCGGCAACCGTGCCCGCGCTGGTCGTGACAGAGCCGACCACCAGATCGGTGTTGGCGTCGGAATCGAAGGCGGCCAGCACAGTGGTGGCGTCACCACCGCCGGCGTTCGTGATCTCGCTGGTGTAGCGGATCGTGTCACCCGCGCTGGGAACGCCGTTGCCGTCGGCGTCACCGGCGAGAACCCCGGACAGGTTGGCATAGAGCACCGGGATCGGCAGACTCACGATGGTGACGGTCGGGTCATCGAGTCCCAGCTGTGCCGGATCGTCGGTCAGCAGATCGGCCAGCTCGACAGAGACGATGGTACCTTGCGTCGAGATCGTGTTTCCGCCCTCTGGGAAGGGGTCGGTGATGGCGACATCCCAGGTGATGGTGGCCGCAGAGTTGCCTGCGAGCACACCGATGTCGATCGTCACGGGTGTCTCCGAGATCACCGCCCCCGCCGTCGTCGTCACCGAGCCGGCGACGACGCTGCTGTTGACGTCCACCGGGGCGGTGAGTGTGGTACCGGAGATCGCCTGATCGCCGCCGTTGGTGACCACCGCGGTGTAGCGAATCGTGTCACCCGGCGACACCAGGCCGTTGCCGTCGGCGTCGACCTGCAGCGAATCGACAAGCGTCGCCGAAACGTCGGCGGCCGTGGCGACGTCGGTGACGACCGTCGAACCGAGCGGCCCGTACACGTTGCCACCGGCGTCCTCCCAGGTCGCTTCCGCCCGATTGGCGAGCGGTGTGCCGTCGCTGTCCGCGGGGATGACGTATTCAGCCCGGAGGACGGCAACCTCGTTCGGCGCCAGCGACACCGGCGCGCCGGTGAGGGCGAGCGGCTCTCCGTCGAGCTCATCGGTGATGGCAAGCGCTCCGGCCGGGGTGGAGCCGAGATTGTTGAGCTGGACGTCCCACGCGACGAGTGCACCGGCGTCGGCTGCGCCGGGTCCGGTCTTGTCGACCGCTACGACGGGCACCTGCTCCGTGGTGACGACGAACATCTGCGGTGCGACGAGCATCCCCACGCCGCCGACGCCGCGGGCGTAGGCGGCGCTCGCCAAGGCATCGCCATCTGCGGCCAGCAGCCGGGACAGGTACGCCGAGTCCGATTCGCCATCGGTTCGCGCCGGGACCGGGGGGACGGTCACGGCGTCGTTCAGGGTCGCAGATTCCCCGGGCGCGAGCAGCGCCAGCGCCGGATCGGTTGTTGCGTCGCGGAACGCCGGGTCGCCGACCGGCAGGGTCTGCGTGATCTGGACGTCGGTGATGTCACCGGAGAGGGCGCGCAGCCGATCGATGAAGTCGGTCCCGAAACGGAAGAGCCGCCGCACCTGGGTCGCCCCAGGGGCCAACTCGAAGTCGATGCGATTGCGCACACCGCCGACGACGGCGGGGTCGAGCAGCATGTCGACCTGTGCGGGATCGAGCTCGACCAGCGCCTGGTAGCCCCAGGTGGCCAACCCGGCGGGGTCGATGACGGTCCCGACGATCGCGTCGCCGCCGGCTGGGTAACTCACCCCAGTGAACGGGTTCTGCTGGAAGGCGACGTCCGTCCCGCCGATGGTCGGCAGCGGATCGACCGGCGTGTAGCCGTCGGCAACGCCGGTGGCCGACGCCATCGGCACCCACGCACCATCGGCGATGGAGAAGTACTCCAGCTGATAAGCGTAGGACTGCACCGTGGCGGCGATGTCGTCCACGTTCTCGAGTCCGACAACACCCGGGACGACCAGAAGGGCGCCGTCATTCGTGACGGTGAGGTCGTAGCCGATGCCATCGCCGGGCAGCGCCGCGTCCCTGTCCGCCTCGAGCAGCAGTGACAGCTCAGGGACGACAACCGGATCGGCGACGGTGGACGACGGCCGGCCGCATGCGGCGCCTCGCACGTCGAGCCCGCTGCCGGCCATGTCGACCATGTCGCCGAGGATCCCGCAGTAGAACCGATTGCCCGATCCGGACAGCGACACCTCACCGGTGCCGGCGAACACCACGCCGAGGAACTTCGAGTTGGAGGCGGCCACGTCGATCGCCTGCTTCCCGGTGGCGCCGCTGAGGAGCAGGAGCCCGTCGTAGTAGGGCTCGAAGGCCGGTCGCGATCCGTTCACCTGGATGGCGCCGGTGGCGACGAGTGTGATCCGACCGCCGATGTTGGAGCCGTTGAGGTGAACCTCGCACGGCACGTAGTAGACGCCGTCCCCGAGCACCTCTTCTTGAGTGAGGTGCCACTCGCCGCCCACGCAGCTTGCCGTCCGGTCGAAGTAACGATCACCCACTTGGATCGCAACCGGCCCTCCGGGGGCGAAGTCGGCAACAGTGAAGCTGATCGGGTAGTCGCTCACCGCCACCTGCACCGGCGGCGGGTCGATGATGTGGTCGCCGCTGAGGGTGAGCTTGTTCACATACTCAACGCTGCCGAGGATGGTCTTGGTGTCGCCGGTGATCCGCAGCTCGTTGTTGCTGTGGACCCGCCCTTGGATCGTCCCGGATCCCCCATTCCAATCGAGGGTCTTCTTGTCGTCCCTGCCGTTGGCCCACACCGCCACGGGTTCGGCCACGGTGAGGGTGTCGATCGTGTCGCTTGCGGTGGCGCCGTCGTCGTCGGTGACGGTGACCACGACGTCGTACGTGCCGGCGTCGTCGTAGATGTGAGAGCCAAACACGGTTCCCCAGCCGGCGCCGTTGGCGCTGACGGTGACGGGGACGGGGCCGCTGCCGTCGCCCCAGTCGATGGTGGCATCGTGCACGTCGAGCCAACCTTCGTCGGTCAGGCTGGCCGTGACCAGCGTCACGCCGCCGGCGAATGCCTCGCGGGAGTCGGCGCTCACCGCAGGATCGACGTTGGTGACCGTCACGGTGACATGATCGGTGTCGGTGAGCCCGGTAACGCTGAGCACTTCGAGCTCGAAGGTGTACGTGCCGTCGTCGATGGCGAGGAATGTCGGCATCTCGGCGGTGGCAGAAGAGAGGACGGTGGGCGGGCCGACGTAGCTGACGAGCTCCCACCGGTAGCTCAGCTCTCCTTCGACGTCGGTGACCGGCGAGCAGGTGGTGACGGAGCTCTCGCCCCCCTGATCGGAGCCGGTGACGGTGAGGCACACTTCGTGGATGCCCGGTCCGAGCGCGGGGATCTCGACGGCGAAATCTGCCGTCGCAGGACCGTCCGTCGGCAGCGGTGGCACGACCTGATCCGAGATGTCGACGGGGTCACCATCGTCGACGGTGATGGAGGCGGAGAGGATTCGCGATGACACGACGGCTGAGAGGATGTCGGGCAGGTCATCGAGATTCTCGACGTCGGTGCACGTCCCACCGGTGAGGTCGGCGATCTGCTGGAGGCCGCCGCGGCTGGGGTTGCTGGCACAGCTGACACCCGGGCCCGCCGCGAACGAGTAGTAGGTGGTGTCGGTCGAGCATGGGAGGACCGTTGCGACGTTGGCGCCGGAGTTGTTGGCGCCGTCGGAGAGGAAGACGACGATCCTGTTGGGAAGCGCCGAGTTGGCGGCGAGATCACACGCCGTTTGGATACCCGCCGAGAAGTTGGTCGAAGTGTTGCCGACGGTGCGACGAGTGAACTCGTTCAGGCCGACCGAGCCCCCGAAGTTGCGTGAGAACACGGAGCGCAGCACCTGCTCGATGTCCGGGGTCCCGTCGTCGTCCTCATCCGCTGCGGGAGCCGCCAGCGTCTGGAGATCGGCCTCCGGCGACACGTCGCCGGTGTTCGCCGACGAGGCGAACACGACGATTCCGGAGTCGCCGACCGTCTCGCTCTCGATGGCCTGCACGTTGAGCGCCGCCGACGCGGCGGCTTCGCAGTCGAGAATGTTGTCCGTGCGGCCGTCGCCGTTGAAGTCGCCGCCACAGCCGCCACCGGACAGTGTCGATCCCGATACGTCGAGGACGTAGACCAGCGCTGTGTCGGCCGATGCGACGCCTTCTCCCACGGCGACGGAACCGCTGAGCGTCTGGGTGGTGCCGGTGGCCGTGTTGAGCTCGGACAGGGTCGCAGTGAGCGCGGTGCCGCCCGGGAGGTTGCCGGCCTCCTCCGACGGCACGAGCCCGAAGGCGCCCGGATCGGTCGAACCGGAGGCATCGAGCTGGACGGTGCTGCCTTCGGGCACGGATTGGTCGGGTCCCGCTGCAGCGATCGGAGGTTCTGCTCCGGGGACGGGGTCCGGGTCGGGGTCGGGATCCGGCGAAGGTTCCGGAGCGAGGTTGCCGGTGAAGCGGAAGACGTTGTCGTTGTAGTCGCGGTCGCCGCCGCCGAACAGATCCTCGAAGCCGACCATGGCGACGCCTTCCTCGATGAAGTCGACGCTGGCATGCACGATGCCGTCGGGATTGCGTTCGGCGGGTCCAGTACGGAATTCGTTGCCACGAACCCTGATCCCAAAGATCAGCTCTACACCCGACTCGAAGGGTCCGAGCTCTACGACCTTTCCGACCTCACGGTTGGTGGCGATGAACACCTCGGGCTCGGGTTCCAGGAGATAGAGCTGGCTGGTGAGCCCGGCGGATGCGGGGAGCACCTCGATCTGAATCGTGCCGCCCGTCGAGTAGAGCTGGCCGCCGAGGACCTGTTCGGCGTTGGCCGGTGCCGGTGCCGCAGTGTCCGGCACAATGATCGCGACGGCGAGAGCGAACGCCATCGCAACAACCGTGCGCGCCTGTGACCGCATCCCGCATGTCCTCCCAGGTCGGTTGTCGTCCGCAGTTTACACCATAGGTGGTCATCTTCGGTGGCGTCGAGCGGCTGTGACGGCCGTCACCGAATAGTCACCTCGACGATGGACCGGCGTCACGATGCTCGGCATCTATCTCGCGGTGAATGCGGTCCTCGTGCTCATCTGGGCGGTGTCCTCCGCCACGTCCTTCTGGCCCGTGTGGCCAATCCTCGGATGGGGCATCGGCGTCGCCGCCCATGCGCTGCGCGTGTACGCCGGGCGTTCGGAGATCAGCGAAGCGCAGATCGATCGCGAGCTGCACCGGTCCGGGTCGTAGCAAGCGCCCGGTCGGGCACCCGG
Source organism: Acidimicrobiia bacterium (assembly GCA_024763085.1). Classification (GTDB taxonomy): domain Bacteria; phylum Actinomycetota; class Acidimicrobiia; order Spongiisociales; family UBA4744; genus JANTGE01. Next base: position 4,009 of record JANTGE010000040.1, on the reverse strand, counting down.
AGTGTCCAGGGCGCCGGTCGGGGTGCGGCACCCTCCAGGAGAAGCGAACCGGCGGATTCCCGGTTCGCTTTCCTTTGCCTTGACTGATCGGCCTTCATCGGATCGGGCTCGGTCGGGAGACACGAGCACCTCTGTCGGAAGGAGCCACAAGCAGCGTCTTCGGGCTCTTCCGATCGGAGTGGGGAGTGAGGGGTAGCTGAGGGTCCTCGGATGTGGTCAGGGGCCGTGCCATCGTCTGCAGCTGTTCGAAGGCAGCAGCACAATGGAGGCCCCTGACGATGGGTGACGCTACTGGCCTGGCCGAGGCCATGTTGGGACTGGACGGGTTCCGTGTCCTGGAGGTGGTTGGTTCTGACGACGAGTTGGTGATCACCGTGGAGACGACCACCCAGCTCGAGGGGTGCGGACGGTGTGGGACTCGGGCGGAGTCGCAGGGTCGGCGACCGACCGATGTTCGGGATCTGGCCTGTTTCGGCCGGCCGGTGCGTCTGCGGGTGTTGAAACGCCGCTGGCGCTGCCCGGAACGGGGTTATGAGGCCAAGACGTGGACCGAGTCGCATCCGGGGCTGGTGGCCCGGCACTTGATGACGCGTCGTGCCGGGTTCGAGGCGGCACGCCAAGTCGGTGAGCTGGCCCGGCCGGTGTCTCGGGTCGCGGACGAGTTCGGGGTGTGCTGGGACACGGTGATGGCGGCGGTCGTCACCCATGGCACCCCGTTGGTGGAGGACCCTGACCGGGTGGGGACGGTCCGCCAACTCGGGATCGACGAGACGTCGTTCTTGAAAGCGAGCCGGGAGCATCCGACGATCTACGCCACTGGCATGGTCGACACCGAAGCCGGCATTCTCATCGACATGGTGGAGGGCAACAGTGCGTCTGACCTGCGCCAATGGTGCCAACACCAGCCGGAATCCTGGCTCGAGGCGGTGGAGACGGTATCGATCGATCTCACCGACTCCTACCGCAACGGCCTCACCCCACATCTGGATCACGCGGTGCGGGTGGCCGATCCGTTCCACGTGGTGCGGATCGGGAACCGCTGCGTCGACAAGGTGCGACGCCGCGTCCAACAAGAAACGACCGGACACCGGCGGCGCAAGGACGACCCGCTGTATCGGATCCGCAAACTGTTGCTCAAGGGCTCCGAACGCCTCGACGACACCGGGTCGGATCGGATGCTGCTCGGCCTGCGGGTCGGGGACCCCGACGATGAAGTGCTCGGTGCCTGGTTGGCCAAGGAGTCCGTCCGTGACGTCTATCTCACCGACAACCCCGCCGACGCCGCCCTGCTGCTGGACAAGGCGATCGTTGGTTGCCGCCAGGACGACGTTGCGGAGATCCGCAGCCTTGGGCGGACCCTGAGCCGCTGGCGCTCCGAAATCCTGGCCCAACCGACCCAACCCACCCCGCATCCGGACCCGCCGATCCCTACTCAGATGAGATTGGTCTTGCCTGGGTTTCGCGGAGGTTGGTTATTGGATTCTGCTGTCGTGGTCTGTGAGGAAGACCGATGGCACGGAAGGGATATCCACCGGAGTTCAGGCGCCGGGTCGTGGAGCTCGTTGAGGGAGGTCGGAACCGCCGGCTACATGCCGGTCCGGAACGCCTGCAGGAGCAGTTCGGGGTACCGGGAGTGAGCGAGCCGCAGACTGCCGACGTCGTCGGCGGTGAACCAACCAATAGCGTCGTGTTCATCAGGTGCCGCGTTCATGATCTCTCCCTCCCACGTATCAATCATCCAGATCGACATCTCGAATCCGGCGTCAGTGTCTCGGACCACCGCATGAGCTGCGTGCGCCGGTGGGTCCACCCGGACACCCAGCTCCTCTCCCAGCTCCCGAACGAGCGCTTGCCGCGCATCCTCGCCGTCGCGGACGTGGCCGCCGGGAAGGTCCCACACATCGGGATACCAACGCCGCTCCGACCTGCGATGACAAAGAAGGACCCTGTCCCCGGCCCGAAGTAGGCCTGCGGCAACACGATGACCGATCACAACGCCGACCCTACCGGACGGTGATGACCGCTCCGGAACCTGTCGGTCGCCCTGCAAGGTCGGCTACGTTGCATCCCATGCTTGAAGGTATCGACGAACAGGGCGTGCGAGCAACGGCCGCACATGGTCGATCATCCCGACGGCCGGCTCATCAGGGATCACGAGTCGCGGGCGGGTCGTGAGCTTCTCTGCGGTGAAGCCGTCGCCCGCTCCTTTGTCCGCCAACCGACCCACCCGAGGGAGTAGCTCATCCAGCGCCGAGATCACCTTCTCGGGCCGGCCCATCACAGCGCACTCGATAGAGAACATCTCACGTTCGGCCGAGCCACAGAACGGAATCACCATGTCGGCAGAGTAGGTGGGCAGGCACCACTCCCTTGGGAGGCGCCCTCGCCGTCGATGCCAACACCTGCCGGCCCAAAGGCTCATCGGCGACAGCATCCACCGCCCGCCAGAGGGGATCCCGTGGAACAATGGGTCCATCATGATCGTCGTTGTCGAGGGACCGACCGCTGCAGGGAGAACAAGCCGGATCACAGGCCGTCACAGTCGCGTCGTCGGGGAATCCGCTCTGGCACGAGCCGAGCCTGCGGATCCCGAGCTGCTGGCGGATCGGACCTTCCAGATGACAGTCGCATTCGTCCCAGCGGCACCGAAAATCCGTGAGCAGCCGAGCGAGGAGCGCTCCGCATGATCCGCTACCGGGCCGTGGTCTTCGACTACTTCGGAACGTTGACGCGCATGCTGAGTCCGGCTGCCTTCAAGGATGGACTTCAACCCTTGGCCAATGCTCTTGGAGTGCCCGGTCCGGATCTCGAACGGGCGATGCACGGTTCTTTCTCCGAGAGGAGCAGCGGGGAGTGGGGAACCTTCGAGGAGACAATGATCCGGCTCGCTGGAGTGCTCGGAGCGACGCCCACACCGAGCGAGCTCGACGGTGCACTCGATGCCCGTCTCCGATCACAACGGATACTCGTCGACCGCCTACGGGAAGATTCCGTCCCTACCCTTCGAACACTCCGGGAGATGGGTCTGAAGATCGGGTTGATCTCAGACTGCACCCATGAACTGCCTCTGTTCTGGAACGAGCTTCCGATTGCTCCCTTCTTCGATGCGCTCCGATTCTCGGTGGAGGAAGGCACGAAGAAGCCGGATCCGTCGCTCTATCTCTCTGTTGCGTCGGCGCTTGGCGTCTCAACGGACGAATGTTTGTATGTCGGCGACGGCGGGAGCAACGAACTCGAGGGGGCGAGGGCGGTGGGAATGGACGCCATCTTGTTTGAGAGTCCGGATCCGGAGGATGCCGTGGTGTACGTCCGGAGGTCGTGGCAGGGCCGATCGATCCAGACCCTTTCTGAGATTCCGGCCCTGATGGAAACGAGAAAACCATGATGCAACTCGACCTCGGACCGTGCGGAGGCTTCTTCTTCCCCGCCGATCCTCAACGCGTCGCAATCGTGCTCCCAGGGGCTGGGTACAGCATCCAAGCGCCACTCCTGTGGTTCACGAGAGAGGCACTTACTGCTGAGAACTGGTCGGTCCTGTTGGTTGACGATCGTTGGGACCAGACAGGCGACCCGAACGTGTGGGCGCTGGCCCGATTGGATGCCGCACTCACAGAAGTCGGTGACGTCTCGCATCGGCTTGTCGTCGCCAAGTCCCTCACCTCGCTGGCCCTGCCACGCGCCGTCGAGCTATCGCTGCCCGGCGTTTGGCTGACGCCGCTGCTGAATCGAGATGAGGTGCGGTCTGCGATGGCTGAGATCGCTGCACCGACCCTGGCAGTGGGCGGCACCGATGATCCCACCTGGGACTCAGGCTTCATGGCCGCCGTTCCAGGCGTTGAGGTCATTGAGATCGAGGGAGCGGATCACTTGCTCCAAGTCCCGGGGGACCTTTCGAAGTCGTTTGACTCGCTGCGCACGATCACCGAAGCCCTCTCTGCCTTCGCCAGCCGGTTGGAGTAGCCCGTATGGCCGTGAACGAACAAACCCTGATCAAGGACGCAGATCCGAC
>JANTGE010000039.1 GCA_024763085.1 Acidimicrobiia bacterium | reverse complement strand
GGAACATGCTCATCGTCTGCTGGAGGCTTTGGGAGACGTTGTCGAGGTCGTTGGTGACCCGGCTGAGCAGCTCCCCGCGGGGGACCCGATCGAAGTAACGCAGCGGAAGCCGGTTGATCTTGTCTTCGACGTCGGACCGCATTCGCCAGATGGTGTGTTGGACGACATCGTTGAGGATGTAGCCCTGGACGAACCGCAGGAGCGCAGCGCCGACGTAGAGGGCCACGACGATGAGGACGACCCGGGCGAGCGCGTCGAAGTCGATGCCCTGGCCGGGGATGGCGTCGACGCCGGTGAGCATGTCGGCGATCTTCTCCTGGCCGGTGGTGCGCAGCATCTCGATGGCCTGTTCCTTGGTCATGCCTGGTGGCAGGAACTTGCCGACGACGCCGGAGAAGATGATGTCGGTGGCTCGGCCGAGGACCTTTGGTCCGAGGGTGGACAGGGCGATACTGATCACCCCGGCGGTGACGAGGGCGACGACCCGGCCGAGTTCCGGGCGAAGCCGGCGGCCCAGCCGGCGGATCGAAGCCCCGAAGTTCATCGGCTTCTGGGCCACCATGCCGCCACCGAACGGTCCATGACCAGGCCCGCCACGGGGCGCCTGGATGCGTTCGGTTTCCTTCATCTCTGGCTTGGAGGTCATGAGGCCTCCACGGCGAACTGAGACTCGACGATCTCGACGTAGGTGGGGCTGGTCTGCAGGAGCTCGTCGTGGGTGCCGAGTCCGACGATGCTGCCGTTTTCGAGGACGACGATCTGATCGGCGTCCATGATGGTGGCAACCCGCTGGGCGACGATGATGACCGTGGCGTCGGCGGTGACCGGTTCGAGGGCCTGGCGGAGCCGGGCGTCGGTGGCGACGTCGAGCGCGGAGAACGAGTCGTCGAACAGGTAGATCTCAGGCTTGCGGATGAGGGCCCGGGCGATGGAGATGCGTTGGCGTTGCCCTCCGGACAGGTTGGTGCCACCTTGGGCGACCGGTGCTTCGAGGCCTTCGGGCAAGGCTTCGACGAAGTCTTTCGCCTGGGCGATCTCGAGGGCTCTCCACATCTCGTCTTCGGTGGCGTCCGGTTTCCCGTAGCGGAGGTTGGAGGCGATGGTCCCGGAGAACAGGTAGACCTTTTGCGGCACGTAACCGATCCGACCCCACAGGGTGTCTGGGTCGATGTCGCGGACGTCGACGCCGTCGACGATGACGGTGCCTTCGGTGGCGTCGAACAGGCGGGGAATCAGGTTGATCAGGGTGCTCTTGCCGGCGCCGGTAGAGCCGATGACCGCCGTGGTCTGTCCGGGTTCGGCGACGAAGCTGATGTCGTGCAACACCGGATGGGTGGCCCCGGAGTAACGAAAACCGACGCGTTTGAACTCGATGGTGCTGCGGCGCGGCAGGTGCGTGACGCCGTGTTCGGGAGGGACGACGGACGGTTCGGTTTCGAGGACCTCGCCGATCCGGTCGGCGGAGACGGAGGCCCGAGGGAGCATCATGAGCATGAAGGTGCCCATCATCACCGCCATGAGGATCTGGATGAGGTAGGACAGGAAAGCGAAGAGGGAACCGACCTGCATGGCGCCGGCGTCGATGCGGAGGCCGCCGAACCAGATGACGGCCACGGTGGAGATGTTCATGATGAACATGACGGCGGGGAAGATGCCGGCCATCCAGCGGCCAACATTGATGGCCACGTCGGTCAGTTCGGTGTTGGCCTGTCCGAAGCGTTCTGTCTCGTAGGGTTCACGGACGAACGCTCGCACCACCCGGATGCCGGTGATCTGTTCACGGAGCACCTTGTTGACCGTGTCCAACCGCTTCTGCATCTTGCGGAAGCCGGGCACCATGTGGGAGGTGATGAACCAGATGATGATGGCCAGCAGCGGGACGATTGCGGCGACGAGCCAGGAGAGGCCGACGTCTTCACGCAGCGCCATGATGACCCCGCCGACCATCATCATCGGGGCGGCGACCAGCAGGGTGAACGACATCAGCACCATCATCTGGACTTGCTGGACGTCGTTGGTGTTCCGGTTCAATAGGGTCGGCGCTCCGAATTGGCCCAGCTCGCGACTCGAAAACCCCATGGCCCGATGGAACGTTGCCGATCGAAGGTCGCGTCCGAAGGCCATGGCGGCTCGGGCGCCGAAGTAGACAGCGAGGATCTGGCCGATGACCTGGAGGAAGGTGACGCCGAGCATGATGCCGCCGGTGCGCATGATGTAGTCGGTGTCACCGCGCACGACGCCGTTGTCGATGATGTCGGCGTTGAGCGTCGGAAGGTACAGGGCGGCGATCGTCGCGGCGAGTTGGAGGATGGAGACGATGACGATCTCTCGTTTGTACGGGGCGAGGTAGCGGCGGAGGATCTTGACGAGCATCAGGCACCGTCCTTGGCGACGCCGTGGACGAGGATGTCGACGATCTCGGCCGATCCGAGCTTGCGTTCGTTCATCGGGTGGGCGCTGGCGAACACGAGGCCGCGGAGCGCCATGGCTGCCTGCCGTGGCTCGACCCGGAGGCGGTCCGGATGCCGTTCGAGGAGGGCTACCAGATGGTCGACGATCTGCTGGTTCGACTCGGTCACGAACTTCCGGCCTTTGGACGGGCGGTGCTCGGGGTCGACGGTGCGGAGTGCGGCGAAGAGGGCGGCGACGCGGGTCGTCCAGGCCAGGAGCGCGTCAGCGGCGGCCTCGAGTTGCGCTTCGAGGGGCTGGTCGGCCGGGATCTGGTCCAGCGCGTCGACGACCGGGGTCGGGTCCATGCTCGCTTTGACGGCTTCGACGATGATCGACGTCTTGTCCGGGAACGCTCGGAAGATGGTGCCTTCGGCGACGCCGGCGGCCTCGGCGATCTCTCTGCTCGTGACCGATGATCCCTTTTCGAGCAGGAGGGGGATGACGGCGTCGACGATGGCTCGGCGGCGATCGTCGGGGGCGAGGGGTTTGGCGCGCTGGTGTGGGCTCACGGCAGCCACTCTAACTGAGTGAGCGCTCACTCACAAGTCTGAAGAGCCACATCGGGACCACCAGTGGTCTCGGTCAATCCCAAGAACGGTAGGGACGGCTGTGTCCCCACCACCGGTTCGGTGGGCCCGGTGGGAATCGAACCCACGACCTTGGGATTAAAAGTCCCCTGCTCTGCCAACTGAGCTACAGGCCCGGGACTGCAAGATAACTCACGAGAAAACGCGCGAGAAACAAGCCGTCACGATCGGCCATAGGTTACCGGGTCCGTGAGGGGTCGAGGCACGCAATCGGACACGGAGCCACCGGCTGGGGCTCAACGGCGATTGCCGGTGTCGTCTTCGTGTCTACCGAATTGCTCACGATCGCCGTTGCTTGTATCAGGCGCGCCGACAATGTCGTTGCCGACGGCCGTCGTTGCGGTAACACACATGTAGATGTAGACTCCATATATATGAGACACGGGCATCACGGTCACGGTCCGGGGCCTGCTCGAGGGTTCGGGCCGCGAGGCAGCCGCCTGATCGACGCCGGCCTCTTGCTCCTGCTGTCCCGGGGACCGTCCTACGGGTATCCGCTCATCCAGGCGCTGCAGGACGAATTGGGCCTCGACGTCCCCGACGTCGGCGCCGTCTACCGGGCGTTGCGCCGCCAGGAGGCGCTCGGCCTCCTGACCTCCACCTGGGAGGTCGGAGAGACCCGACCTAAACGTGTCTACACGATCACTCCGTTGGGCGAGGAGGTGCTCGACCATTGGATGGACGACATCGCCGAGCTGCGTGCCTCGCTCGACCGACTGTACGAGATGTGGAAAGGACATCGCACATGAGACGTCGATATCGCAACCGCATGTTCTGTGACGATCCCGAGATGCTTCACGGCTACGGTCCTGGAGCTGGATATGGCTTCGGGGGACCCCGCCGCCGAGTCCGCCACCCCTGGCATCACCGACCCTGGGGCTCCGGTCCTGGATGGTGGGCCGAAGAGCCGGAAGACGACGCCGAAGGGCTGCGCGACTACGTCGCCGGTCTGGAGCGGATCGTCGAGGACCTTCGGGCCGAGATCGAAGAGTTGAAGCAACGCCTGTAGCCGGAAGGACGGTCGCTCACTAGGCTCGGAGGCGATGAGCGACGGGCCACCCCCGGACACCGGCACCGCATCCGCGGATACCGGGACTGCCTCCGATGCGCGCCACCCGCTCCTCGAGCAGCATCGGATCGGCGGCGACCGCCCCCGCGAGCGAAAGCCCAAACTTCCCAAGAAGATCTACGAAGCCGAACTGGCCAAGCTGCACATCGAGTTGGTCAAGCTTCAGGAGTGGATCAAGGCAAGAGGGCTCAAAGTCGTGGTGATCTTCGAAGGCCGCGACGCTGCCGGCAAAGGCGGCGTCATCAAACGGATCGCCGAGCCGCTCAACCCCCGGATCGTTCGCATCGAAGCGCTCGGTACCCCGACCGACCGTGAGAAGACGCAATGGTGGTTTCAGCGGTACGTCGCCCGGCTGCCTGCCGCCGGAGAGATGGTCCTCTTCGACCGCAGTTGGTACAACCGAGCGCTCGTCGAGCGGGTCATGGGGTTCTGCACCGAAGACCAGTACCGGGAGTTCCTGCGCTCCTGCCCGGAGTTCGAACGGATGCTGGTGCGCTCGGGGATCATCCTCATCAAGTATTGGTTCTCGGTCTCCGACGAGGAGCAGGAGCGACGATTCCAGAAGCGACTCGAGACGCCGACGAAACGGTGGAAGCTCAGCCCGATGGACCTCGAATCTCGATCCCGGTGGGTCGAGTACTCGATCGCCAAAGACGTGATGTTCAACCACACCGACATCAAGCAGGCGCCGTGGTACGTCGTCAACGCCGACGACAAACGTCGGGCCAGGCTCAACACCATCAGCCATCTGCTCAGCATGATCCCGTATCAGGACCTCACCCCGGGCCCGGTCGATCTGCCGCCCCGCCAGTCCGACGTAGGCTACGTTCGCCCGCCGATCGGCGAGCAGACGTTCATCCCCGAGATCTACTGACCGGCGGCCGCTCGACATGATCCGCTTCGGCTACTCCGGCATGCCCGACACCGACGACGACGGAGCGTTCCTCGACGGTCTCATCGAACGGGGCTACGACGCGTTCGAACTCGCCTTCGTCAAAGAGTTTCCCTGGAATCTGAAGCGCTGCGCCACCTTCGGCGAGGCAGCCGCCGCACGCGGCATCGCCCTGTCGATCCACGCGCCGTATTTCGCCGTCCTCACCGTCGAAGACGAAGACCGCTCCAAACAGTGTCTCGCCGCCGTCGAACACACGATGAAACTGGCGGCCGCCGCCGGAGCAGACATCGTCTGTGTCCATCCGGGCAGCCGCAACGACCGGCCGGCCGAACAACTCGTCGACCTCGTCACCCGTCGACTGGAGGCGCTCACCCCGAAGGTCGAGCATCTCGGAGTCGGCCTCGGGCTCGAGACCACCGGCAAGACCTCCGGGTTCGGCACCCTCGGCGACATCGCGATCTTCGCGAACCGGATCCCGTTCGTCCGTCCGCTCGTCGACTGGGCTCACCTGCATGCGATCAGCCGGGGTGCGCTCACGTCGGTCGATGCGTTCGTCGAAGTCTTCCGGTTCCTCGAAGCCAACTTCCCCGGATGGATGATCGACCCGCTGCACTGCCAGTTCTCCGAGATCCAATTCGGCGACCAGGGCGAGATTCGGCACCTTCCGTATGGGGACGGGACGCTTCGCATCGGCAACCTGGTGGCTGCGGCCCGGCTGATGGACCTCGACCTGACCATCATCTCCGAAGCTCGAGAGCAGACCAGCACCGAAACGATGTACGCCGAACTGCGACAGGCGCTCAGTGAACCGCTCAACCGTCCGGGCCGTCCGGTTGCCTCCGGCCTGGTCGACTTCCCGGAGCCTCTGCGAGTCGTTCCAAGCGGTGACGGGTGGAAACCCGCCGATACGACCCGGCCGCTGGTGCTCCGCAACATCGACAAGCCCTTCTTCCCCGACGGCTACACCAAGGGCGACCTCATCCAGTATTACGCGTCTGTTGCCGGCAGCCTGCTGCCCCACCTCGCCGACCGTCCCATCGTCATGTCCCGATACCCGGACGGTATCGAAGGGGAGACCTTCTATGAGAAACAGGCGCCACCTCACACGCCCGATTGGCTGCCCACGCTTCCGGTGTTCTCGAAGGAACGCGACGGGGACATCGACTTCGTCACCGCGCCCGATCGAGATGCCCTGCTGTGGCTGGCCTCGATGGGGTGCATCGAGATGCACCCTTGGCTCAGCCGGCGGGACAGCCTGGAGCATCCCGACTACGCGATCTTCGACCTCGATCCTGCCGATGAGGCCACCTGGGAACAGGTTGTCGTCGTTGCCGGCCTCATCAGGGAGACGCTCGGCCATCTCGGCCTCACCGGCTACCCGAAGACATCCGGTGCCACCGGCATCCACATCTACGTGCCGCTCGACCCGGTGCACGACTACCGGCGGGTCCGTCGGTTCGTCGAAGCTGTCGGCCGCCTCCTCTTCGCCGCCGACCCCGACGACGTCACGATGGAGTGGGACATCCCGAAGCGAACCGGCAAGGTGTTCATCGACCACAACCAAAACGTGGCCGGCAAGACGATCGCGTCCGTGTATTCGGTCCGGCCCCGGCCTGGGGCGCCGGTATCGACCCCGTTCCGCTGGGACGACCTCCCCGACGTGCATCCCGGCGACTTCACCATCGCCACCGTCTGGGACCATCTGCGCCTCTACGGCGACCTGTTCGCGCCGGTGCTTCGCGGCGGTCAGCGTCTCGACGGCGCCGAGGAACGGCTCGGACTCGAGTAGTCGGGGCAGCACCGGCACGTAGTACCGTCCCGTCCATGGACTGGATCGAGACCCATCGCGACGTCGTGTACCCGTGGCAGTGCGACCACATGGGCCACATGAACGTCATGTACTACACCGGCATGTTCGACCGGGCCACCTGGCATCTCTTCGGCAGGGTCGGCGCCGCGTCCGAGTATGTCCGCAGCACCCGGCGGGGTTGGGCGGCCGTCCGCTCGGAGATCGACTATCAACGAGAGCTACTCCCCGGCGACATGGTCGTCATCCGGTCACGGTTTCTCGAGCTCGGCGACCGAAAGGCGGTGTTCGAACATGAGATGGTGGACGCGCTGAGCGGCGAGGTCGCCGCCGTCAACCGTCTCGTGGGAGTGCACTTGGACCTGCAGGAGCGGCGCGCCGTGCCGATTCCCGAAGCGGTTCGTACGGCGATCGAAACGCTCATGAGTTGACGCCGCCGGCCGTTTCGCCAAAAAACCCCGGGATTTGACCGCGTGGCTCCGACCCGGCGAGCTATCCTGCGATTCCGATGATCACTGATCAGAGGAGACGAGCCGTCCGCAGGGCGGCTCTTTTTTTGTATGGGGAGGTCGTATGACTCTGACGACGGAAAAGAAGGTCGTGCTCGGTTTGCAGCACACGGTCGCCATGTTCGGGGCGACGATCCTGGTGCCGCTGCTCACCGGGCTGAACCCTGGTGTGGCCTTGTTCTCGGCAGGGGTCGGGACACTGCTGTTCCACCTGCTTACCAAACGGATGGTGCCGGTGTTTCTCGGCTCGTCGTTCGCGTTCATCCCGCCGATCGTTGCGGCTACCGAAGCCGGCTATTCGTTTGCCGCCATCGGTGCCGGGATCATCGGCGCGGGCATCATCTACGCGCTGATGTCGGTCCTGGTGTCGTTCATCGGCAGCCGTCGCATCCGGGACCTGTTCCCGCCAGTGGTGACCGGACCGGTCATCGCCGTCATCGGCATCACGCTGGCTCCGGTCGCCATTTCGATGTCGGCGAACAACTGGTGGCTGGCGGTCATCACGCTCCTGGCGACGATCGTGGCCGCCATCTGGTTCAAGGGCCTGTTCAAGATGCTGCCGATCCTCACCGGTTTGGTCGTCGGGTACGTCGTCGGGATGATCATCGGCGTCGTCGACTACACGCCGATCGGCGATGCCGCCTGGATCGGCCTGCCGGACTTCACCTGGGGCTGGCAGGACATCCAGTGGGGTGCCATTGCGCTGATCGCGCCGGTGGCGTTCGTCACCATGGTGGAGCACGTCGGCGACATCCTCACCAACGGTCGGGTCGTCGGCAAAGACTTCTTCGAAGAGCCCGGGTTGCACCGCACCCTACTCGGCGACGGGGTCGCCACCTTCTTTGCCGGACTCATCGGCGGTCCGGCGAACACCACCTATTCGGAGAACACTGGCGTGCTGGCGGTCACCGGGGTGTACGACCCGGCGATTCTGCGAATCGGAGCGACGTTCGCCATCGTGCTCGGCTTCATTCCGAAGCTGGCTGCGGTCTTGGAGACAGTGCCGGTGGCGGTGCTTGGTGGACTCTCGATCGTCCTGTTCGGCATGATCGCTTCGATCGGGATGCGTACCCTCGCCGAGGCGCAGGTGGACTTCACCCACAGCCGCAACATGATCGTGGTGGCGCTCATCCTCGTGCTTGGCCTCGGAGTGAGCGGTCTGGAGGCCGGCATCACGTTCGGCAATGTGCAGGTGTCCGGCCTGGCGCTCGCCGCCGTTGTCGGTGTGATCGCCAACCTGGTGCTGCCGAAGGAGATCGACGTCCCTGAGCGGATCTGATCCACGGTGGGGTTCCTCAGCGGAACCCCACCTCAGTCCTTCGCTTCGACGTGCCGGGTGTCGGGCAGCTTGAAGCTGATCAGGAACCCGAGCGTGATGAACGCCGCTCCGGTGAGGGCCGACCGCCGCGCCGAATCGGTGAGGACGTCTTCGAGGATCGGGACGATCGGCTGCGCGTCTGGCCGGTCGCGGAGCCCGGTCAGGAGCTGGCCGGCCGAGTCTCGGAATCCTCCGGCGATCCCGTCGATTGCCTGTGTCGGCAGCCCGGGAACGTCGGCGAGCCGGTCCTGGGCGAGCGTGCTCAGCGACACGGCGAGGATCGTACCCAGCAGCGCGATGCCGAACGCAGAGCCGATCTGGCGGGCGGTCGACTGCATACCCGATGCCTGGCCGGACGCCCGTCGAGGGACCTCGACGAGGATCACGTTCGACAGTTGCGCCGCGGCGATGCCGACCCCGATCCCGTAGGCGAACAGCGCCGGCGCCATATGCCATCCACTCATACCTGGGCTGAGCTGAAGCGCCGCCATGGCGACGGAGGCGGCCTCGATCCCCATCCCGATACTTACGGTGCGGTTGGCTCCGATTCTGGGCGAAAGGGTCGCAGCCATCGGTCCGCCGATGAACGCACCGACGGCGAGTGGCAGGAGGACGACACCGATCTGAAAGGCGTTGTAGCCGAGTGTGGCGGACAGGAACAGGGGAAGCACGAACACCAGCCCGAACTCCCCGAACGTGCGGGTGAGCGCCACGACGTTGCCGTAACGGAAGCTGCGTAGCTGGAACAGGGAGATGTCGATGAGGCCCTGTTCGCCGCGCCGGTATTCAACGACTTCCGTACAGACGAAGGCTGCCAGCAGTACCGCGGCGATGGCGAAGGCGATCGGTACCGGCGACAGCGACTCGAGGGGCCAGGTCCAAGAGCCGACTTCGAAGGGGCGCGTCGGGGTGACCCATCCATATCGCTGACCTTCGATGAGTCCGAACACGAGGGAGGCCAGGCCGAATCCGAGCAGGAGCACGCCGCGAACGTCGAACATCTTGACGGCCCGGTCGTCTTTGGTGTCGGCCACCCACTTGAGGGTTCCCAGCACGACGAGCACGCCGATCGGGACGTTGATGTAGAAGACCCAGCGCCACGAGTGGCTCGTCGTCAGCCAGCCGCCGATGAGCGGGCCCAGCGCCGCCATGCCGCCGATGACCGACCCCCAGATGCCGAACGCGATACCCCGTTCTCGACCCTCGAAGGTGGCGTTGACGATTGACAGTGCGGTGGGCAGCACCATCGCACCGCCCAGGCCCTGGAGGAATCGAGCCCCGATCAGCCAGGTGCCAGTGTGCGCCAGACCGGCGAGCATGGAGGCGGTGAGGAAGATGCCGACGCCGATGTGGAACGCCGTTCTCCGCCCGATCACGTCGCCGATCCGTCCCGCGGTGATGAGGAGGGCGGCGAACATGATCACGTAGATGGTGTTGACCCACTCGGCGTCGGCCAACTCGATGCCGAGGTCGCGGATGATGGTGGGCAGCGCCACGTTCACCACCGTGGCGTCCACGATGATCATCGACACGCCGAGGGCGAGGAACGTCAAGCCGAACCAGCGGTGTTTTGTCGACATGGTGTCGAGAAAGCTAGCTCGAAGGCTGCATTTGTCGAATCCGTCGGCTTGGCGACGTGCCGTCGGGGGTCGTGAAAAGAAACCTGCCGTCTTGCATGCGGTCCGTGGAAGGATGACCACAGACGCAAGGTGGTAAGGAGGTGGCGGTGGCAACGCTCGAGAAGGTACTGGCCGAGAAGGGCAGCGAGGTCTATTCGATCGAGCCCTCCGAGACCGTGTACGACGCGGTCACGAAGATGGTCGAGCACAACTGTGGCGCGTTGCTCGTCATGGAAGGAGAGGATGTCGTTGGAATCGTCACCGAGCGGGATTATCTCCGCAAGGTCGCCCTTCAGGGACAGCCGTTGAAGACGACCGCTGTCCGGGACATCATGACCGGAACGCTGGTCATCGGCGAGGCCGGAACGACCATCGACGAGGCGTTGGCGTTGATGACGGACCGACGGATCCGGCACCTACCCGTCTTCGAAGAGGGCGCCCTCGTGGGGCTCGTCTCGATCGGCGACCTTGTGAAGCACAAGACGAAGGAACAGGCGTTCCGCATCCGGTACCTCGAGGAGTACATCACCGCTCGTTGAGAAGTCAGTCGGCGTCGACGGCCGCGACAGCCCAGGCGAGGCCGTCGAGTCGTTCTGCTGCCAGGTGCAACGTCCACCCGGTCGGCGGGACCAGGTCCGACCAGGCGAACCAGCGCAGCGCACCGGGGTCGAGATGCTCCGGAGGCCAGTCGGTCTCGGTGAGTTCTGCGATCGCCCACCAGGCACCGAAGCGTCCGGCGGCGGCTCCGCGACGGCGCCCGTAGGCTCCCCCGGACGCGGCCGCCCATGCCATCCATGCCAGCGCGTGTTGCGGTTCGATGGGCCCGATGCGGATCGTGCGCGGACCCAGGGCGGCGATCGCTTCGAGGGCGCTGCCCCGGACGGCGACCACATCGGAGCGACCGTTCGATTGGTCGGTCCACACCTCGGTCAGCGCCGCCAGCGCCTCGGTTCCGTCATGATCGATCGCTTCGGCCGGGGGTGGCAGGTCGACCTTCTCCATCTCCGGAACGTCCGGTGCGGGGAACTCGACCTTGTTGGCGTGGTAGGTAGCGACCGGGTAGGCAAGCTCCCAGTCGAGGAGTCGCAGCGGCAGTTCGAGAACGTGCGGGTCGATGTCCTCGCCGGTGAGGTCTTCGCCGCGGACGACGCGTTCGTGGGCGGCGACGGCGCGGAGCGGACCGTCGGGAACATGCGGCTTCAGCTCCGCCCAGGTGTGGGTCGACGCCGCCACCTCGGGGAGCGGGCCGAGGGTGAAGCGTCCGGCTCCCTCGACGATCACCGATCCTGCCCAGCGGCCCGGCGCCTCCAGGGCGAGCCGGTAGTCGATGTGCTCGGCTATGCCCCAGAGCTGCTTGCCGCGCTCTACGGCATGGAGACATCGCTGCTTCAACTCGACGAGGCGGTCCCATTCGCGGGCTTCGCAGAGCCCGTCGACGACCCGAAGCAGTTCGTCGGGGTCTCCTCGTTCAACGGCGGCGGCGATCGTGGTCACAGGGATGAGGGTAACCAGCCGCTGGTCGCCGATGGTTCGTGCGGACTGCGACGAGTGGCTCGGTAACCTGGCCGCATGGCCGAGTTGATGCATCCGCTGGCCGGTCCGTTCACCCTGGAGGGCAGCAACGGACAGGCCGTCGTGCTCCTCCACGGGTTTACCGGCACCGCCGGCCAGTTCCGCATGATGGGGACGTTCTTGAACGAACACGGGTACACGGTGCATGCCCCGCTGCTGCCAGGCCACGGTACCCGCCTCGAAGACCTGGCGACCGTCACCCGGCACGACTGGTTGCAGGCGGCGCGCCGTGCGGTCGACGAGGTCAGAGACCACGATCGGGTTCACGTCGTAGGCCTCTCCATGGGCGGACTGCTGACCCTCAACATCGAAGAGGTGGCTTCGATCACCACGATCGACACCCCGATCAAGCTCTACGACTGGCGGTGGAAGCTCCTCTGGCTCATCAAGCTGGTGAAGCCGGTGGTCCTCTTCGAGGAGGAAGAGACGTTCGACGCCGAGGCCGCCGAGTACGCCATCGACTACGGCGGGTTCCCCACCGTCGCCGCCGTCGAGCTTCGGCGCCTCATCCGAGAGACCACCCGTCGCCTCCCGCAGGTGACCGCTCCGGCACTGATCGTGCAATCAAAGGCGGATGACACGGTCCGGCCGGAGAGCGCCGAGATCATCTACCGCCGCATCTCATCGAGGCAGAAGCGGATAGCGTGGCTGGAGACGTCCCGGCACAATGCCCTGCTCGACCCGGAACGGATGCGGCTCCATCGGTTCGTTCTCGAACACCTGCAGGCGTTCACCTGAACAGGCGCGCCACCAGGTTGACGACCACGGTCAGCACGACCGACACGATGATCATCGACGTGATCGGGATGAATACCGACCAGTTGTCGCCACCGAAGCGGAGGTCACCCGGCAGGTGACCGAACCACGACAACCCGCCGAAACGGGCGACGAGGCCGACGACGATGGCGACGGCACCGAGCAGGATGAGCAGGTCTCCGAAGTCCTTCATCGGCGGAATAAGAGTCGGGCGATGGTCTTCCACCAGCGGATCCCCTTTGGCTTCGGATACCAGGCACCGAGAATCTGCGACGTCGACCAGGGCAGCCTCGCCTCGGTGATGCCCTTGGCGTAGGTGTAGGCGCGGAGCCCGTCGGCACCGAACGTCGCACCGAGGCCGGAGTTCTTGATGCCGCCGAACGGAAGGGACGGGGTGATGAAGTTCACCGCCACGTCGTTGATGGCGACCGTGCCGGTGGCGAGGCGA
>JANTGE010000038.1 GCA_024763085.1 Acidimicrobiia bacterium | reverse complement strand
TGGGTGCCGCCGGGAGGAGACGGGTCGAACAAGGGTGGACATGGGAAGCGGTAGCGGACAGACTGGTCGACACCGTAGAGGAGAGCCTGCATGCCTGAACCCGTCGTTCTTGCTTCCGGATCCGCACGGCGCCACGACCTGCTCACCATGATCGGGGTCAGACACGAAGTTGACCCGGTGCCGGTCGACGAAGCACCGCTGCCCGGCGAAGACCCCATGGGTCACGCGAGCCGGCTGGCGCTCGAAAAAGCCGCCGCAGGCGCACGCCGATATCCGGGCCGATGGGTGTTGGGTGCCGACACGGTCGTTGCGCTCGACGACTTGATTCTTGGCAAACCGGGGAGCCCTGACGAGGCCGTCGACATGTTGCGGCGTCTCGCCGGTCGTCACCACGACGTCGTCACCGGCGTTGCGCTCGTCCGGGACGGCGAAGAGCACGTGCTTCGGTCGAGCACGCGGGTGTGGATGCGGCCCTACGACGACGGGTTGGTCAAGTGGTATGTCGCTTCTGGCGAACCGATCGGCAAGGCCGGGGCCTACGCGGCGCAGGGGATTGGGGCGGTGCTCGTCGAACGCATTGACGGCGACTTCACGACCGTCATGGGGCTTCCGGTGAAGCCTGTGTTCGATCTCTTGCGGACAACAGGAGCCTACGAACCCTGGTAGACCGAGGATGGTCGTCCCGGCCCCCCACAGTCCGATCAGAGAGACAGGGCGGCCAGGAGCGATCTGGAGTGGGTGGGATCGTGGCCATCCCGACCTTTCTGGCAGCCCGGCCTCTACGAGCCGTTGCCGACCGCCCCCGCATCCTTGACTGTCCAACTCCCGACGGCCCGGTAGCATCGCTGCCGTGGCTTTCGACTACGACGTGGCGGTGATCGGCAGCGGATTCGGCGGCGGTGTCACCGCTCTCCGCCTCACAGAAAAGGGCTACCGGGTGGGTGTGTTTGAAGCCGGGCGGCGCTGGACCGACGAGACCCTCCCGGTGACGAGCTGGCAGGCCAACCGTTTCCTGTGGATGCCGCGCCTCGGGCTGCTCGGCATCCAGCGGTTGAGTTTCCTTCGCAACGTGATGATGCTGTCGGGAGCCGGAGTCGGTGGCGGCTCTCTCGTCTGGGCGAACGTGGCCTACGAACCGCACGACGCCGCCTTCCGTGACCCGCAGTGGGACGGCATCACCGACTGGAAGGCGGAACTGAACCCGTACTTCGATCAGGCCCGGCGCATGCTCGGGGTGGCCCCCAACCCCAAGATGACCCCTGCCGACAGGGTGATTCGGCACATCGCAGCCCGTTTCGGAGTGGAGGACACGTTCCAGCCGACGCCCGTCGCCGTCTACTTCCGGGAACCCGGGGTCGAAGATCCGGACCCGTACTTCGGCGGTGAGGGCCCCACCCGCACCGGCTGTACCTTCTGCGGCGGGTGCATGATCGGCTGCCGCTACAACGCCAAGAACCGCATCGACCGCACCTACCTCTACCTTGCGGAGCAGCACGGCGCCCGGATCCATGCGGAACACGAGATCGTCGACCTGGAACCGCTCCCTGGCGGCGGCTACCGACTGACCGCCCGACATCCTGTTCGCCACAGTCGCCGCACCCGCTATACGGCGGAGCAGGTGGTCTTCGCAGCCGGCGCCCTCGGCACCACCAAGCTGCTCCTCAGCCTTCGGCACCGGCTGCCCAAGCTGTCGGCGCGCCTCGGCAGACAGTTCCGCACCAACTCCGAGGCGCTCGTCGGGTCGACCGCCACCAGCGACGCCGTCGACTATTCGCAGGGGGTGGCGATCACGTCTTCGATCCACATCGACAACCACACGCACATCGAACCGGTCCGCTATCCGAAAGGATCCAGCGCCATGGGGTTGCTGTCGACGATCATGGTCGATGGGGGTGGCCCGGTACCCCGCTGGGTGCGGTTCCTCGGAGCCGCTGCGGCGCATCCCGTCAGGTTCCTACGGTCGCTCTCCGTGTACCGGTGGGCGGAGCGCTCGGTGATCCTGTTGGTGATGCAGTCGCTCGACAACAGCCTCGCGTTACGGCTCAACAAGCGTGGCCGGCTCACCGCCGACCAGGACACCGGCAAACCGAACCCGACCTACATTCCGGAAGCGAACGAGGCTGCCCGGGTCGCCGCCGAGTTCATGGAAGGCTTTCCGGGGTCGTCGATCAACGAGGTCCTCTTCGATGCGCCGTTGAGTGCCCATCCGCTCGGCGGGGCCTGCATCGGCGCCGACCCCGACCATGGGGTCCTCGACGGATACCACCGGGTGTTCGGACATGATGGGCTGCACGTCGTCGACGGCTCGGCGGTCACCGCCAACCTGGGGGTCAACCCGTCGCTGACGATCACCGCGATGGCCGAGCGGGCGATGGCGATGTGGCCGAACAGGGGAGAACCGGATGGGCGCCCTCAGCTCGGGACAAGGTATCTGCCCATCGCTCCGATCCCGCCTCACCGCCCGATCGTCCCAGCCGGCGCACCCGCAGCGCTGTTCTATCGCTGAGCGGTCAGGAACCGGCTGCCGTTCTCGCCTCGTCGAGGGCCGCCTCTACCTCGCTCCGCAGACTGGGCGGAAGATCCGGTTGGGCCAGGACTTCCTCGAACAGCGGAATCGCCGACTCGGCATCTCCCAGGCCGTAGAAGTCGACGGCACCGAGGAACAGTTTGGCCTCGAGGTTGTCCGGGTTCATCTCCAACGCCTGGTTGAGGTAGTTGACCGCGGCATCGTTCTGCTCGGTTGCGTAGGCAAGCCAACCGACCCTCGCCAGCGCATGGCTTGCCTCTTCGGGGGTCGGGTTCTGATCGAGAATCGTCAGATAGTGGTTGAGGGCGTTGCTGTAGTCCTGATGCTCGAAATAGAGATCGGCGAGCGCCATTCGCATCCCGATGACGTCGGGATTGGCTGCCACGGCCTGCTCCATCTCGGCGAAGTCTGCGCTCTGCGGCATCGTGCCTGCAGCGGCGGGCTGGGTAGGGGTCCGGTCCGCTGAGGTGGTGACCATGACCAGCACCGCGGTGAAGGCAGCAAGAAGGATCCCGGCTCCGATAAGGACCCGTTTCGGGGAGGCGCCCACCCGGGGGGACTCTTCGACGGGCTCGTCGACCGGACCGACCGTTTCCGCATCCTCGGGGAGTGCGGACAGGCGCTCTTCGACTTCGGCGAGCTCCTCCTCGTAGCCGGCGCGCAGCCGTTCCGCCGTTGCCTCGTCGACTTCACCCGCTTCGACCTGTTCGGCCAGTTCGGCGATATCTCGACGAATCAGGTCGAGCCGTTCTACAAGGTCGTTGCGGTCAGTCATGGCCAATCCTCTGTTTACGGCGACGTGACAGGATCAGTGCCACCCCGGCGGCGGCTGCCAGCACCGGGAGGAGATACACGGCGAGCGTCACGCCGCTGAACGGTGGATCGACGAGGATCGCGGTGTTGTACCGATCTTCGAAGTAGCGGATGATCTGGTCGTCGGTCCATCCCTCGGCGACCTTCTCCCGCGTGATGTTCATCATTGTCTGCGCTGTCTCCGACGGCGATTCGCCGATCGTGACGCCCTGGCAGACGGGACACTTGATGCGTTTGCCGAGGCTCTCCACACGATCTTCCGGGGTCGGGTCGCCGGCGATGAGGCCTCCGATCACCACCGCCGCCAAAGCGACCGTGATAAAGGCACTGAGAAACTTCTTCATGAGCGAGAAGGATAACCCCGTCTCGGGCGCACGAAACCGGACGCTACGCTCAGCTCATGATCGACACGCTGCTGCTCGTCGCTCTACCGGCTTCCGGCAAGTCGGAGCTGCGTCGCTACTTGGCCTCACTGCCCGCAGAGGTAGTTGCCCGCGACTTCCACCTCGGCCACACCAAACAGCTCGACGACTTCCCGTACGTCCATCTCATGCGGCGCATCGACGAAGAGCTCCGACGCTTCGACGTCGAATCGGTCTTCTTCCCCTCACCCGACCAGCCGTTCAAGAACCCGTGGGACTGGGGGACCCTGACCGTGCTGCTCGACGAGGACTACCGGAACCTGCGTACCGGGACTGCCGCGGACCCGGACCCCGGCAGGCTCACATGGCGCATCGACAAGGCTCGGCAGGCAGTCGGGGCTGTGGAGGCGTTCGGCTTCGTGCCTGCTCGGGCGAGGCGCGCCGTCGAGGAAGGGATCGCTCCGGACGTAGCCGAGTTTGTTGCCACGCTTCCAGACGGTCCGTTGGGACGAACCGACACCGCTCTCCTCGAGTTCGCCCGCGGCGGCCCGTCGGGGGCCACGCCGCCTCTGGACCCGCCGCACGGATACGCCTACTCGCTCAGTTTGTTCGACCCGACGCTGCTCGCCACCGCGTCGATCCTCTATGTGTGGGTCACACCGGAGGAGAGTCGTCGCCGGAACCTGGAACGGGCCAGGCCCGGGGCAGACGGGTCGATCCTCCATCACGGCGTTCCTGAGGCGGTTCTCGACGCCGACTACGGGGTCGATGACTTCCTGTACCTGCTCGAATCGTCGGAGGTTCCCGGCACGATCACCGTACGGAGGGGCGGTGAGGTATTTCACCTGCCGGCCGCGGTTTTCGACAACCGCGAGGATCACACCTCGTTCCTGCGAGCCGATCCGGAAGCATGGCCGGCTGATCGGGTGGCCGCACTTCACGAGGAACTTCGTCGCGTTTTCGCCGGCCTGGCCAACCGCTAACGGCCAAAGGTCCCTACCGAAAGGGCCACCTGGCCCCTGTCTCGCCGCCCCGGCCAGGGCAAAATAAGGACCGATGGCATCAAAGACGCGCCGACACCAGTGGTTGCTTATGGCGGTTCTCTCTGGCCTGGCGTTGTTCGGGCTCGCCGGCGAGTCCGAGGCGATTCCTACGCAGCCGGCCACGATCCACGCCGACGTCCGAATCGGAGACGACAGCACGTGCCTGGCCTGCCACCAGCAGCCCGACCTCACCACCGACCTGCCCTCCGGTGAGACGCTGAGTCTGTACGTCGATCCGGACAAGTGGTGGGCTTCGACCCACGGATCGGAGCAGATGGCCTGCGTTCAGTGTCACAGCGATATCACCGAGGTGCCCCACGAGGTGACCGACGTCGAAACGTCGCGCGATATGGCGATCAAGGGATCCGAGAACTGCATCGACTGCCACCAGCAACAGGCCTACGCCCAGGCAGACAGCGTGCATGCGAAGGCCCGGGCCGAAGGTAAGAAGGAGGCGGCCGTTTGCTCCGACTGTCATGATCCGCACACGACCACCGAAATGGCGGTCCCGCGGGCGGAGATCCCGAAAACCTGCCGGACCTGCCATGCGGCCATCTACGACGAGTATGCCAAGAGCGTTCACGGTGCGGCCCTCATCGACGGCAACCCGGACGTTCCGACCTGCACCGATTGCCACGGCGTCCACAACGTCGAAGGTCCCGACTACCAGGCGTCGTTCCATCTCTTCTCGCCCCAGATCTGTGCTTCCTGCCATGCAGACGAGGAACTGATGGGCAAGTACGACATCAGCACCGACGTGTTCGACACGTACGTCGCCGACTTCCACGGGACCACCGTGGTGCTCTTCGAGAAGATCGCGCCGGACCAAGAGACCAACAAGGCTGTCTGTGTCGACTGTCACGGCGTCCACAACATTCGACCTGCCAGTGACCCGACGAGCACCATCTATCAGGCGAATCTGCTCAAAACCTGCCAGCGGTGCCATCCCGACGCAACGACCAACTTCCCATCGTCGTGGCTGGGGCACTACCGCCCGGACATCAACCGGTACCCGATCGTGTTCTTCGTCCAGTTGTTCTATGCAATCGTCATTCCGACCGTGCTCGGGGCTATGGCGTTGTTCGTCGCCATTGACATCTACGGGAGAAGGCGGAGAAGGAGGCAGCATGGCTGAGCGCTACCCCCGATTCCCGCTCATGGACAGAATCGAGCACTGGATCCAGGTTGTCGACTTCACCGTCCTGGCCGTGACCGGACTTGTTCAGAAGTGGCCAGACGTCGGTATCTCGGTGACGATCATACGCTGGCTGGGCGGTATCGAGACCACCCGGATCATCCATCACTGGGCCGCGGCCGTTCTCGTGTTCGCCGTGATCCTGCACCTCGGGACCGCCGGCTATCGGTTCTTCGTGCTTCGACGGGCGCCTCTCATCGTGCCCACCAAGGCCGATCTCAAGGCTGCATGGGGCTGGATCAGGTTCAACCTGGGACTGACCGACGAGCGACCGAAGGAGGACCACTTCACGTTCGCCGAGAAGATCGAGTACTGGGCGATCGTTTGGGGCACCGCGGTCATGGTGGTGACCGGGTTCATGATGTGGAACCCGATCGCGACGACCGAGTGGTTCCCCGGTGAGTTCATCCCGGCGGCGAAGGCAGCTCACGGCTGGGAGGCTGTGCTGGCGGTCCTGGCGATCATCATCTGGCACTCGTACCACGTGCACATCCGCCACTTCAACAAGAGCATCTTTACCGGCTACATCTCCGAGGAGGAACTGGCGGAGGAGCACCCCCTCGAGCTGGACCGGATCAAGGCCGGGCTGCCGCCCGTGCCTTCCGCCGACCCGGAGGTGGTGCGGCGCCGACTCAGGGTGTTTCTTCCCGTGTACGCGATCGTGGCTATCGGGTTGACGGTCAGCGCCTACCTGTTCCTGACGTTCGAAAAGACGGCGATCACCACGGTGCCGCCGGCCGAGCAGGTGCCCATCTATCAACCGGCACCGACGACCACGACGACGCTGCCGCCGACGACCACCACCCCATAGGAACGGCGCCGGCTGCTGCTCGTTCTGTCCTGGTCGACGCGTCGCCCAAGGCTTCCAGCTGTCCTGGATGCAAGGTACGACCTACTGGCCCTATCCCACCACCCGGCCAAGCCACCGGCTGATCGCTGAGCCGATGGGCCTACCTCGTTCTTGGGTCCGGCGCCTCGGTGTCGATCCCGTACCGGGCGATGGCATCTTCCACCAGCGAGGGGTCAACATGGCCGTCCGCGGCGAGCGACGACAGCACGGCCACCACGACATGCCCGGCATCGGTCTCGAAGAACCGCCGCAGCGCCTCCCGCGTGTCGCTGCGTCCGTATCCGTCGGTGCCGAGCGGCGTGAACCGGCGCGGTACCCAGCGGGCGATCTGATCGGGGACGACCTTCATAAAGTCGGTGACCGCCACCACCGGGCCCGCGGAACCCTCGAGCAGGCTCGTGACCAGCGGGGTCCGAGGCTGCTCACCGGGATGCAATCGGTTCCACCGTTCGACGCTCAGCGCTTCTTCACGCAGCTTCTTGTAGGACGTGGCGCTCCACAGTTCGGCGCCGACGTCGTAGTGCTCGGCGAGCTCGCGTTGGGCGGTCCGGGCGGCAGAGTGTGCCGACCCTGAGAACAGGATCGTCGCCCGATGCGTGGCGCCGGCCGGCGCTTCGGCCCAGCGGTAGAGGCCATCCAAGATCCCCTGTTCCGACCCTTGGGGCTTGGCGGGCTGCGAATAGTTCTCGTTGTAGACGGTCAGGTAGTAGAAGACGTCCTCGCCTTCTACGTACATGCGGTCGATCCCGTCGCGGATGATGGCTGCCAGCTCGTAAGCGAACGCCGGGTCGTAGGCCTCGCAGGAAGGCACCGTCGACGCCAGCACAAGCGAATGCCCGTCCTGGTGCTGCAGGCCTTCGCCCATCAGCGTCGTGCGTCCAGCGGTAGCCCCCACGAGGAAACCTCTGGCCCGGGCGTCCGCAGCAGCCCAGATCAAGTCGCCGGTCCGCTGAAAACCGAACATGGAGTAGAAGACGTAGAACGGCACCATCGGGACCCCCCTTGTCGCATACGAAGTGGCGGCGGCCGTCCAGGAGGCCGTCGCGCCATCTTCAGTGATGCCTTCCTCGAGGATCTGACCGTCGGTGTCCTCCACGTAGCTGAGCAGCAGCCCGGCATCGACCGGCTCGTAGAGCTGACCGCGAGGCGCATAGATCTCCAGTTCTTTGAAGAGGGCGTCCATGCCGAAGGTGCGGCCCTCGTCAGGGATGATCGGCACCACCCGCTCCCCGAAACCGTCGGATCGGGCCAGGTTGCGGAGCATCCGGGTCAATACCATGGTCGTAGAGAACGCCTGAGTGCCGGAGCCCTCGTCGAACTCGGCGAACACCTCGGGGACCGGCGGGTCGAGTGGTTTGCGCACCCTGACCACCCGCTTCGGCAGCGAGCCGTCGAGGGCTCTGCGCCGCTGCATGAGGTACTCGAATTCGGGAGAGTCGACCGGCGGCCGGTAGTACGGCGGTTCCTGGTCTTCGGTGAGCAGTTCGTCGGGGATTTCCTCTTCGAGATGCAGCCGATTCCTCAGTCCGATGAGCTCTTTGCCGGTGAGTTTCTTGATCTGATGGGTGGCGTTGCGCGACTCGACGTTCGGACCCAACGTCCAACCTTTCACGGTCTTGGCGAGGATGACGGTCGGCTTCCCGTCATGTTCCACGGCAGCCCGGTAGGCGGCGTAGACCTTGTGATAGTCGTGGCCGCCCCGGGGGAGCTTCTCGAGCTCTTCGTCGCTGAGATGTTCGACGAGCTTCCTGAGCCGCAGATCCGGACCGAAGAAGTGCTCCCGGATGTAGGCGCCCGACTCGACCGCATAGCGCTGGTATTCGCCATCGACCGTCTCGTTCATCTTGTTGACGAGCACCCCGTCGACGTCGCGAGCAAGGAGCTGGTCCCACTTCGAGCCCCAGATGACTTTGATGACGTTCCACCCGGCCCCGCGGAAGAGGGATTCGAGCTCCTGAATGATTTTGCCGTTGCCTCGCACCGGACCGTCGAGCCGTTGCAGGTTGCAGTTCACCACCCAGGTGAGGTTGTCGAGCTCTTCGCGGGCGGCGACGGCGATACCGGCGATCGCTTCCGGTTCGTCCATCTCCCCGTCGCCCAGGAACGCCCACACCCTCGAGTCGGCGGTGTCATCGATCCGTCGATTGTGCAGGTACTTGTTGAACCTGGCCAGGTACACGGAGTTGAGCGGTCCGAGACCCATCGACACGGTGGGGAACTCCCAGAAGTCCGGCATCAGACGCGGATGCGGATACGACGACAGGCCATGCCCGCCGATCTCCAGGCGGAAGTGGTCCAGCTGGGTCTCTTCGAGGCGACGTTCCAGGAACGCTCTCGCATAGATACCGGGCGAGGCGTGGCCCTGGATGAAGACATGGTCGCCGGGCTCGCCCCCATCTTTGCCCCGGAAGAAGTGGTTGAACCCGACCTCGTAGAGCGCCGCCGACGAGGCGAAGGTCGACAGGTGGCCGCCGATCCCTTCGGCCTGGTGGTTGGCTCGCACCACCATCACTGCGGCGTTCCAACGGATGAACCGACGGATGCGCTTCTCCAAGAAGTCGTCGCCAGGGAACCAGGCCTGCTCCTCGGTGGGAATCGTGTTCACATATGGCGTCGAGATGGTCGCCGGAACCCCCACCTGGAGCTCGCGGG
The DNA here is from genome assembly GCA_024763085.1 of Acidimicrobiia bacterium. Classification (GTDB taxonomy): domain Bacteria; phylum Actinomycetota; class Acidimicrobiia; order Spongiisociales; family UBA4744; genus JANTGE01. The sequence continues at coordinate 4,341 of JANTGE010000038.1, read as the reverse complement.
CCCGTTGCAGGAGGCGGGACATCAGATACCGGGCCCGGGCCTTTCCTTCGGAGGCGACCAGTTCGGAGAATGAGTCGAGCCACTCCTGGGTCTCTTGAGGATCGATGTCGGGAAGCTGCTGGACGAAACGATCGATATTCATAACGCAGTCGAGCCTATCGAGCGGACGCCGCTAACGGGTATCCTCGCGCCGATGGATATCCCCACGCTTGACGACGTCAAGGCTGCTGCTCGCACGATCGAACCCTTCGTACACCGAACGCCGGTGATGACGTCGGAGACGCTGAACCGGGAGCTGGACGCCGATGTCGTGTTCAAATGCGAGAACTTCCAGAAGGTCGGAGCGTTCAAGGCGAGAGGAGCCACCAACGCCGTGCTCAGCCTCGACGAGGCCACCGCGGCACGGGGTGTCGTGACCCACTCGTCGGGAAACCACGGCCAGGCGGTCGCGTACGCGGCGGGCATCCGCGGTATCCCGTGCACCGTCGTGATGCCGGACACCGCGCCACGGGTGAAGGTGGACGCAGTGCGCGGCTATGGCGCCGACGTGGTGTTCTGCGCCCAGTCGGAACGCGAGTCCACCGCGCAGCGTCTCGTGACCGAGCTCGGCGCAACCCTGATCCACCCGTTCGACGACGCCCGGGTGGTGGCCGGGCAGGGCACGGCGATGCTCGAGTTCGTCGAGCAGGCTCCGGTCCTCGACCTCGTGGTGGCTCCGATCGGCGGGGGCGGTCTGCTGTCCGGGACGGCGATCGTCGCCAGGGAGCTACTGCCCACGGCCGACGTGGTCGGGGCCGAACCGCAGCTCGTCGACGATGCCTTCCGGTCGCTCGCCAGCGGCTTCCGTCAGCCCCGCGTGCCGAACGCGGGGACGATCGCCGACGGGCTTCTCACCGGTATCGGCGAGATTCCCTTCACCATTCTCGGCGAGCTCGGAGTGACGGTGCAGACGGTGTCCGAGGAGGCGATCATCGACGCCGCCCGCTTCCACCTGGAGCGGATGAAGATCGTGGTCGAACCCTCCGGGGCCACCGGGCTCGCCGCCATCCGGTCCATGGACGTCGCCGGCCGGCGTATCGGGGTGATCATCTCGGGCGGCAACACCGACTTCTCCTGGCTGCCCCGACCCTGAATCCGGCGCTGCAGGTGTCACAAAGCAGAGCTGCAACCCGCAGCTAGGGCGAAAGGGCCGAAATCTCGCCGTCTAGGGCCGTTTGACCCATGCTCGCGAACCATCCCTCAGGCTATAAATGGAGGTAGCAAGACAAAGGTCTTGTTATCTGAAAGGAGATGGGATGAAGAGAAGGTCACCTGCCTTCGGCTTGCTCCTCATCATGACGGTTTTGAGCCTCATTCTCGCCGCGTGCGGTGGCACATCCACCGTGGAGGAGACGACGACGACCGAGGCCCCGGTAGCAACGACAGCCGCACCGACGACGACAACCACGGCTGCGCCGACGACCACGACGACCGCCGCACCGACGACCACGGTGGCGACGGTCGACGAGTTCGAGGTGCTGGCCAACCACATCGCATCGGTGCTGGCTGACTGGAAGCCGGTGATTCCGGCCGATGTGCTCTACGACAATTTGACCGATGGGGACGAATCGAACGATCCGCTGATCATCAGCGTGCGCTCGCCCGAGCACTACGCCCTGGGTCACATCCAGGGTGCGGTGAACATCCCGTGGCAGACCATCGCCGATCCCGAGAACCTGGCGAAGCTCCCGACGGACCGCCCGATCGTGGTGTACTGCTACACCGGTCACACCGGCCAGGTGGCGGCGACGCTGCTGAAGATCTTCGGGTACAACGTACAGAACTTGAAGTTCGGCATGATGGGTTGGAGTGACGACCCCGCTGTCGTGGCGACCACGCCGTTCAGCGCCGCCGCCGGCTATCCGACCGAGACCGAGGTGCACGAACTCACCGGCAGCTATGACCCACCCGAGTGGGCGACCGGGGAGACCGAGGCGTCGAAGATCGCCATCGCCCGGGCTCAGGCGTTCCTCGCCGACTGGAAGCCGGTCATGGCGCCCGATGTGCTGTATGACAACCTGACGGACGGCGACGACTCGAACAACCCGTTCATCATCAGCGTGCGCTCGCCCGACCACTACGCGCTCGGTCACATCCAGGGTGCGGTGAACATCCCGTGGACGAACATCGCCGACTTGGACAAGCTGGTGCACGTGCCCTCGGACGTGCCGATTGTCACATACTGCTACACCGGGCACACCGGCCAGATCGGCGCCGTGGTGCTGAAGCTGCTCGGCTACGACTCCATCAACCTCAAATGGGGAATGATGGGATGGAGCGACGACCCGGACGTGGTGGCGACGACGCCGTTCAGCGCTCCGGCCGGGTATCCGACCGAGACCGAACCCCACACCCTGCCGTAAGACCAAGAACCAGGTGGTGCCGGGCTCGTCCCGGCACCACCCCGAGGAGGAGACATGAGAAAGGCGACCGTGGCGACGTTGATCCTGGTGGCGGGAGCCATCGGTCTGCTCGCGTCGGCGTGTACCGGAGGCACCAGCGGTACGTCGATTACGACGACCACGGTCACCTATCCGGAAAGCTCGACGACCTCGATCATTCAGACGACCGAGTACGTCGACACCGGCTGTGTGACCTGCCACACCGACGAAGCAACCGTGAAGGCGCTCGCAGTGGAGCCCGAAGGAGGTGAGAGCCTCAACGAAGGCGAGGGCTGAGGGGGCGCTGTGCCGCAGTTGGCGGCATGGGAAAAGGTTCTCGTCAATGGAGAAGGCTACTTCGACACGGTCCATGGTCGCATCCCCTGCAACGCCTGCCACGGCGGTGTCGGCGACACGGAAGACTTCGACCTTGCCCACGAGGGCGTCGTCATGGACCCGGATCCGGTGGCGTCTTGTCTGGCTTGCCACGAGGAGGAGACGGTCAGCCACGTCGATAGCCTGCACTCGACTTTGGCCGGGTACACCAAGGTCCTCGAGATGCGCGCCGGCGGTGAAATGTCGTCGGGGCTTCAGGAGGCGTTCGATCTGCACTGCACGTCGTGTCACGCAACCTGCGGACAGTGCCATGTGAACCGTCCCACGACGGTGGGCGCCGGTCTCCTGGCCGGGCATGACTTCAAGAAGATCCCGCCGATGAACCTCACGTGTACCGGGTGCCATGGCAGTCGGGTCAACGACGAGTACAAAGGTAAGAACGAGATGGCCGAGGGTGGTCACTATCCGGCCGATGTCCACTTCAACCCTGGTGGCATGGCCTGCATCGACTGCCATCCCGGTGAGCAGATGCACGGCATGACGGGGGAGCAGACCCACCGGTACGACGGTCCGCCCGATCCAGACTGTGAGGACTGCCACGATGTAGTGGGGTCCAACCCGCAGCACTCGTCGCTGCATCTGGAGAAGGTCACCTGTCAGGTGTGTCACACCGTCGACTACAAGAACTGCTACTCGTGTCACGTGCAGAAGTCTCCGGAAGGGGTGCCGTACTTCAAGACGGACCCGTCGCAGATGCTGTTCCTGATCGGCAAGAACCCGCTGAAGAGCCCGGACCGGCCGTGGGACTTCACGGTGCTGCGGCATGTGCCCGTCGACCGGGACAGCTTCTCGTACTACGGCGACAACCTGTTGCCGACGTACGACAACCGAGAGACGTGGACGTATGCGACGCCGCACAACATCCAGTTGAAGACGCCGCAGAACGCCTCTTGTAACTCGTGCCACGGGAACGATGCGCTGTTCCTCACCCCTGACAAGGTCGACCCCGACGAACTCGAAGCCAACCAGAACGTCATCGTGGACGGTGCCCCGCCGGCGATGCCATAGATCCCCCGAACCCTGGGTTCATATGACAACAGAGTGGAGTTGGGGCCCACGGTTCACTCGACACGCCCGAACCGTGGGCCCGAACTCACCTATGCGCACATACCAACCCTGGGTTCAGGTTGTAGCAGGGTGGAGTCGGGGCCCCCGGTTCGGCGGTCGGTTCACGCTCCGCGGCGGTCAACCGCTGAGCGCTAGGCTGGCCGCCGGAAGGAGGTGTGCATGAACCAGCGTCTCACCAGGCCTCTCGTTCGCGACGACGGTGTGCTTCGGCCCGCCGGTTGGGACGAAGCCCTCGACCGGGCCGCCACCGGCATCCGGGCCATCGTTGACGAGCACGGACCGAAGGCCTTCGGCATGATGAGCTGCTCGAAGGGCACCAACGAGATGAACTATCTCGCTCAGAAGTTTGTCCGAGTGGCTATCGGGACCAACACGATCGACTCGTGTAACCGTACGTGACACGCTCCTAGCGTCGTCGGTCTGGCGACAGTTTTCGGAGCAGGCGGCGGGACGAGTT
>JANTGE010000037.1 GCA_024763085.1 Acidimicrobiia bacterium | reverse complement strand
GGTGACCTCCTCCAGACCATCGCCGAAATAGGCGAACGTTGCCCGAAGGCTTTGCGGTGAAAACAGTTCGTCCACCGCGACGGCATAGACCTGCAACTGGACGACCGCGTTCGGATCGTCGGATCGGCGTCCAGACTTGAAGTCGACGATCTCCCACACGTCGCCCCACTGGTAGATGGCATCGATGCGGCCCCGGATCCGGGTGGTCTCGTCGATGAACAGCTCGAACGGGAACTCTGTATGGAGCGGCTTCGTCGCCGCGAACCGGGAAGCGACGAAGGCTCCGAACGGATCGGCGGTCGTCGACGGCGTCGTCGACTCGGACGCGAGGTCATAGCCTTCTGCGTCGGTCAAAGGCACCTTGCCTACGTTGAACAACTCCACCTTGCGGTGAAAGTCGACGCCTCTTCGGGCAGCGGGCCCAGCTCGTCGGGGGAGCGGCTCAACGGCGGTCCAGTAGTAGCGGCGAGGGCACGACGCATAGGTGACCAGGCCGGTGGTAGAAGCCGTCAGCACGTCGGCCGGCGGCAGTGAGGGCGATTCCGCCGGGATGCCCTCGAGCACGAGCTGCAACGCCTGGCGGGCATCGGGTTCAACGTCGAGGCGGTCGGCTGACTCCAGCGCCGCAGCCCATCCGTCGGGAAACACCGGGTCGGGGGCGACGTTGCTCGTGTCGATCCGGGCGGGCTCCGGCGGGGACCCGGGGGCGTCGCTGAAGTGGAGGACCTCGACCCCTTCCAGCGTCGCAATCGTGTCGAACAGCGGCCCGGGCTCTTTGGGCTTCGAGGCCGTATACCAATACGCGCCCGACACCGTCAGCAGATGGCGGGCGCGGGTGACGGCCACATACGCGGTCCGCCACTCCTGGGCGTCATGAAGCCGGCGGAGGTCGGAGCCTGTCGGCGGTGTATCGAGTCGGAAAACAGCCGGGATCGCCTCCGGCCGCTTTGCCGGGTCGGGGAGTCCGCCAATCGGTGAGCCGGGAAATACTCCTTTGGCAACGGCGGGTACGAAGACGACGTCCCACTCGAGGCCTTTCGCCCGATGCACCGTGATGAGCGTGACCGCGTCTTCGCCGCTGACCTGTGCCGTGTCCAGCTCCTCCGACGCCCGGTCCTCGACGAGGAGGTCGAGGTATTCGAGGAACGTGGTGAGCGAAGGGCGTCCCTCGAGAGGGCTCCACGTCTCGGCAAGATCGAGGAACCGGAACAAGTTCAACCTGGTTGACAGCCTGCGGGCATCATCGAGAGCTTCCACCTCTGCCCAGGTGCCGGTGACGTCGAGGACGCGCCGCACCAGCTCGACGAGCGTCACCCCCTGCGCGTCGGTGAGAAGGGCCCGGTACTGGGCGCGGAACGTCTCCAGTCTCTCCGCTGCCTCAGGGCGCACCTCGGAGAAGGTCCCCCGGTCGATCGTTTCGAGCATCGGCCACTCCGACGATGCGAGCGGCTTCAAGTCACCCAACCCGAGCCTGAAGCGAGACCCCAGGAGGACGCGCACCAGCGCAGGGGTATCGTCTGGACGGTCGAGGATTCGCAACCAGGCGTGGAGATCGGCCACCTCTGGGACCGCAAGCAGCCCGCCAAGCGCAGCCACCTCGACCGGAACATCGAGTTCCTCGAGGGCCTCCCTGAACAGGTGCATCGGCCGGTTCCGTCGGAACAGGAGGGCGATCTCCGACCACGGAACCCCGTCCTCGTCGTGCAGCCGCCGCACCTCCTCGGCAACCCAGCGGGCTTCGTCGCCGTCGGTGTGGTGCCACACGGCACGAACGGTGCCACGGCCGGCGTCGGGATGTGCTTCCAGGCGGGCGACGCTTGCTGCGCCGCCGATGTGTTCTTTGACGGCGTTCGCGGCGTCCAGGATGAGACGGTCCGAACGTCGGTTGAGGCTGAGGGTGCGATGCTCTGCGGGACGCCCGTCCGCCTGAGGAAAGTGGACCGGGAAGGAGGCGAAGTTCTCCAGCGATGCGCCCCGCCACTCGTAGATCGTTTGGTCGGGGTCGCCGACTGCGGTGACCGGGAATCCGTCACCGAAGACCGCTCGAAGCAGTTCGCGCTGTGCAGGGTTCGTGTCCTGATACTCGTCGAGCAGGACGATTCGATACCGGTTCCGGATGCGTGCCGCCACCGTCTGGTTCGACACGATCCGGTGAGCCTCCCGGATGAGGTCCCCATAATCGACGACACCAAGGTTTCGCTTCAGTTCTTGATATCTGACCAGCGTTGCTGCCAGCTCGCGGCGAAGGGCCGCCACCTCATCCGGCGTCTCCCCGTCCAACAGGTCACGGGGCGACGCGAGGTGATCAGCCAGACGGTTAGCGAGCGTGTTCAGCTCATCCACTCGTCTCCCGGGAGCCGTCAGATCCAACAAGACCGGCTCCGACTCGGCGAGGGCTTGTCGGAGCAGCTCGCGCACGTAGCCGGCCCCGACCACTTCGACGCCTCGTTCGATACCGACGAAAGGTCCGAACTCGGACAGGATCTTGTGGGCGAAGCCGTGGTAGGTGGTCACCTCTACCTCGCGGCCGTCGACCTGGATGCGGGAGCGGAGCCGGTCGGCGAGTTCCTCGGCTGCCTTGTTCGTAAACGTGATGCCGAGCGCTTCTTCAGGATCGATCCCCTCTCCGAGGATGAGAGCCTCGAGCCGCAGCGCGATCGTGGTGGTCTTCCCGGTGCCGGCACCGGCCGCGATCCGGAGCGGAACCGGCGGGGCGTCGACGATCGCACGTTGCTCTGGGCTGGGGACGATGTTCACGAAGCGAACGCCTCCTTTCCGTCAGGCCATGCGGGGCAGACGAGACGCACCCTGCAAGAAGCGCAGTACCGATTCGTTTGCGGAGCCCAGTTCTCCTCGCCGATCCCCGATGCAGCGGTCTGCATCGCTGCTCGAACCTGATCGAGGCGGGTCAGGTCCAGCGTCCGGGTGGTCACCGACTTCGCCTTGGTGTTCGCCGGGAACCACATTTCGGCGCCGACGACCGGACCCGGCAGCTCCGTGTCGGCTTCGGCCGCCATCGCATAGAAGCCGAGCTGCACCGAGACGGCTGCATCGCCCACCGACGGATACGACCGCGACGTCTTGTAGTCGACGATCTTGACCCCGTCGGGGCACTGTTCGATCCGGTCGGCTTTGCCAACCCAGCGAACACCGTCGATGTCGAGTTCGAGCCACCGTTCCAACGCGACCGGACGGCACGCAGACGGCCAGTGTGTGTACAGGTGCTCCAGGATCTCCTCGGCGCGCCGACGCCACGACGAAGCCCACGGTTCGCCGCCAAAAGCCGACGGGTCCCACAGCGTCGCAAGGGTGGCGAGAGCGTCCGCGAGGTCGGCATGGACTACGCCGCGGCGTATCGAATCCTGCTCGGCCAATTCGAGCGTTTCATGGATGACCGTGCCGATCGACGCGTAGACGGTCGGCTCGTCCCCGATGTGGAGGAGCCGCTCCAGCGCGAACCTTCGGGGACAGGTGAGATACCCCTCGGCCCGGGAAGGGGAGAGGCGAACGTCGCCGGACACCAGGCCGGTGTCCGGTCCTCTGCGAAGGACTCCGGCGAAGCTGGACCACGGCCGCAGCCCCCACCGGGTGCCTTCCGCGAGCAGCGCCGTGGCCGCCCTGCGTCGAGGAGCCGGCTCTGAAGGGTCGGTGACGATGCGGCGGAGCCATGCCTCGGCCTCCAGCCGGGTCACCGGCGTTGGGTCAGCCGTCGGTTTGGCGATCGCCGCTTCGACGGTGCCCACCCCGGCCACCGCCGCCAGAAACCTCGACGGCATCCCGGTGCCTTCGTCGAATCCGGTAGAGGTCGCCGTCCACACCACTCGCCGGCTTGCCCGGGTCATCGCCGTGTAAGCCAGCCGCATCTCCTCTTGGAGCCGGAACCGAAGATATCCGGCATTGTCGGTCGGGACCGAGGCGGTGAGATGTCGCACGCCGAGCAAGGAGTCCCGGGTACGCAGATCGGGGAACACCCCCTCGACGGCATCGGCGATGAAGACGACGTCGAACTGCAGGCCCTTCGACTGGTGCAGCGTCGTCAACGTCAGGGTGTCCATCCCCGAAGGTCGAAACGACAACAGCGGGGTAGCTTCGAACTCTTCCGCGTCGGCCAACCGTCGATAGTCGCGCAGGGTCATGGTGCGGTCTCGCTCGGCGATACGAGCAAGTACCTGTGCCAGCGACGCCCACGCCGCCCGCTCCTCGGAGCGTTCCGGGTCCTGCACCACGGCGGCGATCTGAGGCAGCGCCGTCCAAATCCTCCAGAACCCCTCGGCGGCGCCAACTTCGGAGGCCCAGGAAGGGTCGGCGAGCAGGTCGGCGAGCGGCGCACCTTCGGGAACCGACGATCGGATCACTTCTGGCCATGAGACGTCCAGCTTGAGCCGCTCACGCTCCATCTCCCGAAGTGCCGACAATGGCAACTGGAAGAGAGGTCCGAGCAGAATGCGTCGCACGGCGCGGTCACGGTCTGCCGGTCGTTCCGTTGCCGCCACGACCAGGTCGAACACCACCCGCACGGCCGGCTGGTCGGCCAGTCGGGCATCGGGCAGGTCGTGGGGGATGCGGCGCCGCTCCAGGACCCTGGAAAGTTCCGAGAGGAAACGCCGCTTCGACCTTACGAACACGGCCATCGACGCGTACGGGACGCCCTCTTGCAGGTGCAGGCGTTGGACCTCCCGGGCGATCCATTCGGCTTCCTCGGTGAGCTGGGTGAATCCGTAGACCTCCACCGAACCTTGTCCCGAAGCGGGCACCACCGGTCCGGCCGCCCCTGGCAGGTCGCCGCCACGGACGAGACGCACCGCAGATTCGAGGATCTTGGATGGCACCCGAAACGAAGTGGTAAGCACGACACGAGTCGCGTCCGGTCGGGTCTCGGTGAAGCGAACCACGTTGCGGACGTCGGCTCCCCGAAAGCTGTAGATCGACTGGTACGGGTCGGCTGCGACGGTCAGGTTGCCTTCGGACGCGAGCCGGTCGACCAGTTCCGCCTGGGCGCGGGTGGTGTCCTGATACTCGTCGACGAGGACGTACCGGTACGGCTGTGGACTCCGGTCCAACAGGTCGATGGCGGCCGTCAACAGGGTGCCGTAGTCGATGCGCCGGATTTCGGTCAGGTGGTCCCGGTAGCGTGCCAGGAACTCCGGCAGTCCTCTCCAGTCGTCGCGTCGCAGCGAAACGAGCGCTGCAGGGTCGACGAGGTGTTCGCTGCAGCGAAGCAGAAAGTCGGTCACCTCATCGGCGAACGTCTGGGTGGTGAGCAGTGGCCGGAACGGGAGTGGCCACCGGGCCGGATCCTCGGTGGCGAGGAGCCGTTTGACAACCTCCACCTGCTCGGGGGAGGTGAGCAGCGATCGTTCGTCGCCCAGACCGTGGAGTTCGTGAAGGCGTGCAGCGAACGCGTGAAAGGTCATGGCGGGAATGCCGGAGATCGTATGGCCGAGACGGGCCGTCAACCGGTCGCGAAGGTCGGCAACCCCGCGCCGGGAGAAGGAGAGGAGCAACAGTTCGTCGGCCGGGACGCCCTCCTCGAAGAGGTGCACGGCGCGGCGCACCAGGAACTCGGTCTTGCCGGTGCCGGGGCCTCCAACCACGATCTGGTGTCCTTCGGTCGCGGCGATGGCCTCCGGCCAGGCTGCCGGGTCGACGCGTAGCTCAGTCACGATGCTCCATGCCGAAGTCGAGATGCGGTTGGGTGGGAGCGACCGACCCGTCGGGAAGGATGTGACGGACAGTGGCGCCGAGACGTTCGAGTGCAGGAGCCAGGACGGTGGCCCGGTGACACCAGTCTGGCTGCGCTTCGGCGCAGAGCAGCACCACCGGAGCATCCTTTGCCAAGAGCAGCACTTCGCGAAGTGCCTCGTCGAAGCCAGGTCGGTCCTGTGGATCGACGTCGAGGCCGCCGAGCTGTTCGCCGAGCCACCGGTACCCGAAGCCGTGCATCGCGGCGAGTCCCTCGAGGCGCTCTTTCGCGAAGTCCGGAGCGAATCGCGAATAGGGCTTCGAACGCACGTCGACGATGGTGGCCACATGCTGCGCGACGAGCAACGGGACCAGGTCGGGGAACGACTGGGACCCGTGTCCGATCGTGAAGACTGGATGTGTCGAGTTCACGCTGTAGATTGTGGCCGTCGAGGAGGCACATGGAAAGCATTACGGCGCTCGAATTGCAATCGGACATGTACCGGGAAGCCGTCGCCCAGTTTGACCGGGTCGCCGAGGTCATGCATCTGGACGAGAACATTCGCGAGCGACTTCGTACACCGCAGCGGGCGCTCATCGTCACGTTCCCGTTTCGACGTGATGAATACTCCGAAGTGGACACGCTGTTCGGCTATCGGGTGCAGCATGTCCTCACCATGGGACCGACGAAAGGCGGCATCCGCTTCGCCCCGGACGTCGGACTCGGCGAAGTCTCCGCGCTCGCCATGCTCATGACCTGGAAGACCGCCATCGTCGGGCTCCCGTTCGGTGGTGCGAAAGGCGGCGTTCGGGTAGACCCTCTGGCGCTCAGCCGGGCCGAAAAGCAGCGGGTCACCCGCCGCTACACCGTCGAGGTCATCAACTTCATCGGTCCTGACCGTGACATCCCGGCACCCGACATGGGCACCGACGAACAGACGATGGCGTGGATCATGGACACCTACAGCCAACACGTCGGCCATGCGGAACCGGCGGTCGTCACCGGCAAACCCCCTGCTCTGGGTGGGTCTGTCGCTCGGCGAGAAGCCACCGGCCGGGGGGTGGTCAGCCTGATTCCGCCTGCGGCGCTCCACCTGAGTATGGACCTGCAGGGTGCCCGCGTAGCCGTCCAGGGATTCGGAAACGTTGGCCGCTACGCCGCGATCGCGGCCGCGGAGCTCGGCTGCAGCGTCGTTGCAGTGTCGGACGTAAAGGGGGGCATCTACAACCCGGATGGACTCGAGATCGGCAAGGTCGCCAAGTGGGTCGACACACACGGCTACCTCGAAGGCTTCCCGGGAGCCGACCCGATCTCCAACGAAGAGCTCATTACCCTGCCCTGCGAGATCCTCATTCCCGCCGCGGTCGCGGGCGTCATCCACAAAGACAATGCCGACCAGGTGCAGGCGAAGATCATCGCCGAAGGTGCCAACGGGCCGACCACGATGGAGGCAGACGCGATCCTTGGGGAGCGTGGCGTGTTCATCATTCCTGACGTGCTGGCCAACGCAGGCGGCGTCACCGTCTCTTACTTCGAATGGGTGCAAGACCTCCAGAACTACTTCTGGTCGGAGAACGAGATCGTGGCACGGCTTCGAGAGATCATGGGTCGCGCCTTCGACGAAGTGCTCGCGATCAGCCTCAAAGAGAAGGTCGACATGCGCACCGCCGCGATGATCAAAGGCGTTCGCCGGGTCGCCGAAGCCAAGCTCGTTCGCGGCGTCTACCCCTGATCGGCCCACGCGGGGCAGCGGTCCTGAAACGAACACCAGTTGCACAGCGGGCCTGGTCTCGGGGGGAACCGGTCCTGTTCGATCGCCCGGTTGATCGTGTCCCACAACGCTCGTACCTGCTGTTCGGTAGCGTCGAGCTGCGCATCGTTGATCGGCAGCGTGTACAACGTCGGCCCGTTCAAATAGAGGAGCCTCACCTCCGATGGGGTTCGTCCGGTCCGAGCCCGAATCAGCAACGCGTAGATCTTCAACGCAAAAAACGCAGGCAGGGCGTACCGTTCCGGCGGCGCCTTCCCGGTCTTGTAGTCGGTGATGACCAGGCGGCCATCGTCGGTTTCGTCGATTCTGTCGAGGATTCCGCGGATCGTGATGCCGTCGAGCTGCTCGAGCATGTCGAGCTCCCGGTGAAGAGGAGCCACCCGCTCCGGGTCCTCGATGGCGAAATAGTTGGCGAGGAGCTGCATGCTCTCCATACCCCAGGCTCGCTCTGCCTCGACGTCGGAAAACAGTTCGGCGTACTCGTCGTCGCCTCGCAACTCCGTCCACGCCTCCCGAAACAGGGCATACAGCGCCTCGGGGGTGCGTTCGCGCGGCGGCAGGTCGTAGAGACGTTCCAGCGCCAGATGGGCGGTCGTGCCACGTGCCTGGTAGACCGTCGTTGGCTCGGGGAGTCGGTCGATGGCACGAAACTTGAACAGCTGTGGGCACGTCTTGAAGTCGGATGCTCGGCTCGGAGACAACGTTTCGAGGCTCATGGTCGGGACCATACACGCCGGCGGTGACAGATTCGCGGAGTGCCGCAGGCACCCCTGGCAGGGTCGCGAAAATCAGCGTACAGGTCGCGAAAACCAACCCGTGCCAGGAGTTGCATCCTACGGCTGCCGTCTCGTACAGTGCCTCCCACGTCGTAGCGATACGGCGGACGGAACGGAAGCACCGGGAAACCGGCGAGTCCGATCCGGAGGCTCTCCGAGCCGGCTCCGCAAGGAGCCTCCTCCTCGAGAGGAAGGCCTGGAAGCCGCCCCTTCTTCGGAAGGGTCCGGCAGGGTTTCGGCCCTGTCAGGGGCGACAGCCCGGGAGACCGGGACGTCGTTCCGGATCCGGAGGCCTTCGGGCCGAAGGATCGGCCGGTTCGCCGGCCGGCCCGCCAGAGCGGCACTCGTGTCGGTTTGGCGGGAAGGAAACCCCGAGAGGGCGGATGTTTCGACGGAAGCTCCCTCGGGGTTTTCCGCGTCCAGGCGGCCGGCGGCGGCCAGTTTTGAGTTTTGGGTTGTGAGTTTTGGGTTTTGGGTTGTGGGGTCGCTCATCTGCCGGCGTCCAGCGGCCGGCGGCGAGGTACTCATACCTCATGACTCACAACTCATGACTTGCTCTGAGGTCGCGAAATCTGGGTGGGGGGTCGCGAAATTCAGATTGGTGGGGAGGTTGCGTCGGTGGGGTGGGGGGTGTAGAAATACTGGTGCGCATCGGAGGCAACTTCGATACGCACCCGAGATGACCGAGAGGTTGTCCTGGGTCTCCCACCGGGAGACCGGCTTCGGTCGGAGTTCCGGCGGGAAGGGAACCCCGAGAGGGCGGATGTTTCGACGGAAGCTCCCTCGGGGTTTTCCGCGTCCAGGCGGCCAGCGGCCGCCAGTTTTGGGTTATGGGTTGTGAGTTGTGGGTTGTGGGTTACGGCTACCTGCTACCAGGTACCAAGAATCCATGTAACGCTCGACCTGCTTCCACGACTTGTCTGCTGCCGAGACAGGCAGTTCCAGCCCAACCTGCATCGGCATGGCGTGAGTGCCGCGGCGAGGCTCCGGAGATCCGGAGCTTTGTCGTATTCTGGGTCGGTGCAACGTCTCTCCGGTGTTCCCCACTCGGTCGTACGATTCCCGCCGCCGCGTACCGTCGTCGAGTCCGCAGCCGCGCAGGGGCTGGACATCGCCCAGGTCACAAAGGCGATCATCGTCCGCCGCGGAGAGGACGACTACGTGTTCGTGCTCGTCCCGGGAGATCGGGTCATCGACTGGAAGAAACTCCGACGAGTCCTCGGTGTGCGACGTCTGTCGCTGCCCGAACGAGATGAGGCGGAAGACGCCACCGGCTACGTACCCGGCACGATTACTCCCTTCGACGCCCGGCATCGATGGCCGGTCATCGCCGACGAACGGCTCGCAGACCAAGAGCTCGTAGCTATCGGGGCAGGAGAGCGGGGCGTCACGATCCATCTGTCGGGCGCCGACCTGGTCCGGGTACTCGACGCAGAGGTGGCCGACGTCACCCGAAATCCTCAGGAATCATGATCCCTGTCGCTACGGTGGCTGCGCGGACGGAGTGAGGGCGACGAGGAGGTCGTCGTGTTCGAAGCCGTCGAGTATGTGGAAGAGGAGTATCGAGGTCGTCCGTCGGGTATCCCGACCGAACGGCTGCTCGGGCTGTTTCCTTTTGAGGCCGATGCGATCGTTGCCGCTCGAGAAGCCAAACGTCGCCACGTCGACCGTCGCGATTACGCATGGTGGGTGGTTCGGCGTCAAGGCGAGCGGCTGGCCGTGTGGATCGCCGACTCACGTTCGGGGCGCGAGTTCGTGATGGATCTTACGAGCGAACGGATCGTCGAATTCGCCTGACATCGGCGGCTTGCATGCCATAGAATGGTGGCGAGAGGAGCGGCGGTGGGCGACATCATCTACGAAGCGGTCGAGTTCATCGAAGAGGAGTACCACGGTGTGGCCGCGGGAATCCCGACCGAGCGGCTCCTTGGCGCATTCTCGACCGAGGCCGAAGCGATCGCCGCAGGCCGCGCCGCCCGCGACGAATACGACCGCGACGACTATGCCTGGTGGGTCGTGCGTCGCGAGGGGGAGCGCATTGCCCTCTGGATCGCCGATTCACGGTCTCGGCGTGAATTCGTGCTGGACCTGACCACCAACGAGCTCGTCGAGCTGCCCTGAGCCGGAAGCTAGGCTTCACTTCCGTGCTTGGTGATCTACACAGCTTCTGGGGCGTTGCCGTTATCGCGATCGACGGTGTTGTCGGCGTGACGGCCCTCGTCCATGCACTCTTGAAGCGGACATGGTCGCGTCCGGTGACGTGGCTGGTCGGCTTTGCGCTCGCCGCTTCGGGCCTCCAGGTACTGCTCGGCGTGGTGCTGTACGCAGGCGGCGAACGTCCGGGGTCCACACACCTGTTCTATGGTGTGCTCATGGCGTTCTCCCTCGGTGTCGCCTACATCTACCGGGCGGAACTGGCGAAACGTCCGGAGCTGCGCTGGGGGCTGTTGCTGCTGTTCATGATGGGGCTCGCCGTGCGGGCCACGCTCACCTACGGAGCCTGAGGAGGGACCATGCTGCTCGACGGGAAGAGGTTGCTCATTACCGGAGTGCTCACCGACGACTCCATCGCCTGGCATACGGCCCGACTCGCGATCGAGCAAGGCGCCGACGTGATCCTGACCGGATTCGGTCGCGGCGTCCGGCTGACGGAGCGGTCGGCTCGCCGTCTTCCCGCCTCGCCGCCGGTGCTCGAACTCGACATTACCGACACGGCACAAGTGGAGGCGCTCGTCGCCGATCTCGAGCACCGGTGGGGTACGGTCGACGGAGCCGTCCACGCCATCGCCTACGCCCCTGAGGACGCCCTCGGTGGGCGATTCCTCGAAACCCCGGCCGATTCGGCCGCCACCGCATTTCTGACATCGGCCTTCTCCTTCAAGACACTCGCAGCGGCGCTGCGACCGCTCATGCCATCCGGGGGCTCGCTGGTCACTCTCGACTTCGACAACAGCCAGGCGTGGCCTGCCTACGACTGGATGGGCGTCGCCAAAGCCGCTCTCGAGGCAGTCACCAGATACCTGGCCCGTGATCTTGGCCCAGAAGGGATTCGGGTCAACGCTGTCGCCGCCGGCCCACTCGGCACGGTCGCCGCGAAGTCCATTCCAGGATTTGCGCGATTCGAACAGGTGTGGGCGGGCC
Source organism: Acidimicrobiia bacterium (assembly GCA_024763085.1). Taxonomy (GTDB): domain Bacteria; phylum Actinomycetota; class Acidimicrobiia; order Spongiisociales; family UBA4744; genus JANTGE01. The sequence continues at coordinate 2,474 of JANTGE010000037.1, read as the reverse complement.
GAGCCCCGCTGGGGTGGGATGTCGCCGACCCGGTCCCGGTCGCGCAGATGGTGTGCCTCCTGCTGTCCGATTGGGCGCCCATGACCACCGGGGAGGTCGTGCATGTCGACGGCGGGTTCCATGCGGTCGCCGTCGGAGACGACGAATAGTCGGCTACGGCTGGAGCTCTCTCGGGATCACCACCCGGAACGTGGCGCCACCACCAGGCGTGTCCCGCAGTTCGATGAGGCCGCCGATCGATCCGGCCAGCCCACGGACGATCGACAGGCCGAGCCCGGCTCCGCTGGCCGGTCTCGTGTCGGCCGCATCGAGTTGGGTGAACCGCTCGAAAGCCTGCTGTCGACGATCCTCCGGAATGCCGGGACCATGGTCGATGACCTCGATGAACACCCGGCCCTCGTCTTCGCCCGCCACCACTTCGACCGGCGCTCCTGGGGCATACTTGAAGGCGTTCTCGATGAGGTTGGTGAGGATCCGGCGCAGGTGGTCCGGATCGCTACGGACCGTAAGCCCGGCCGGTATTCGCGCATCCACACGCTCGGAGGCTCGCAGCTCGGAGAGAACCCCGGCCACGAGCGTCTGCAGGTCGACTCGTTCCGGGATGGTCGGAATGCCTCGTGCCTCGATTCGGGACACGATCAGCAGATCTTCGATGAGGCGGCGCAGGCGTTGCGCCTGCGATCGAGCCATGTCGAGGAGCTCCCGAACCTGAGGGTCGTCGGGCACAAACTGTGGACGAGCCATCGTGTCGAGCGCCCCGATGATCGACGTCAACGGTGTCCGGAGCTCATGACTCACAACTGACACGAAGTCCGACTTCATTCGAGCGAGTTCCTCCATCTTGCGGCTCGTCTCTGCGGTCTCTTCGAAACGTTCGAGCTGGGCGATCGCCAGGGCGGCCGGCGCCGCCAGCGAGGCCAACGTTTCGAGATCTTCGTCGGTGAAAGCACCTTCCTCTTTGTCGGCGATCACCATCAGCCCCAGCGTTCGCTCTTCGACTCTGAGCGGCACGATCAGCGCGTTGCGAACGCCGAGCTCGGCCAGCAGTCCGAGGCTGTCCTCGGACTCTCCGGCAGTGTCGACGCGCATCGGTTCGCTCGTCAGATACACCCGCTGCAGAAGGCCGCTGCGATGGAGGGGGACGTGGTAGCCCTCCACCGCGAGAGCGTTTCCGGCCGTCCAGATGGGACTCACAACCGACAGCACCGGCTCCTCACCAGACCGGAGCAGCAACGCGCCGAGTTCTGCACGGAGATACCTGCCGATGCGGCCCACCAGTTCCGGCAAACCCTGTTCCAGGGTGTCGGCGTTTGCCGTTGCCTGAGCGACCGCATAGAGGCGCTCCAGGTCGGCTTCGCGCGCTTGGAGGCGTTTGAGCCTGTGGTCGGCGATCCTCGCCTCGGCTTCGAACTCCTTGGTGACGAGCGCCACCGTGACTGCGACCGCGAACAGGGCGATGACGGGGCCTGTCAGTTGGATCGGAGCCAGATCTTCCGCCAGCCCGGTCCCGATGAGGCCGCCCAGCAGGGCCAGCGTCACCAGCGCGTGGACGAACTGATCGGCGACCGCCGCCGAGATCGCCACCATGGCGAAGGACAGGGCCAGCGTCGTCGGACGCAGCTCGGGAATCGTCCCGGCCGAGATCAACAGCGCCACCATGACGGCCAACCAGAGCCACACGTACAACCTGGCGCGCCAAGTGCGCAGCGCCTTCGACCACGGAATGAACGACAGCGCTCCCAGTGCCACCGCGGTGAGAAGGGTCGGCGTCGACAGGCGGCGATCGGAGATGACCCCAAAACGAGACGCAACCAGCACCAGGGCGGCTACCAGCAGCCAGGAGGCGCGCAGCCCGAGCGTGATGGCACGCTCCCTGAAGTCGATCATGATGCCCCGAGAAGTCATCGGCCACCAGTATGGTCGCCCCTGGCGCGAGCCGGGGTAATCTCGGCCGCCGATGAGGAGCATGAGATGGCGTTGACGGCGTTCGGCAGGTCACTGTTCGGGGAACGGTACGGTACCGGGACTCCCCAGGTGCTGGCTCTGCACGGATGGGGCAGGGATCATCGAGATTGGGACGCCGTACTCGAAGGTCTCGACGCCGTCGCGCTCGACCTTCCCGGGTTCGGTAGGTCCCCGGCTCCCCAACAGCCGATCGGCTCGGCCGGCTACGCCGAACGGGTGGCGGAGGCGCTCTCGGAAGTCCCGCGGATCGTCGTCGGTCACTCTTTCGGGGGCCGGGTCGCGGTGCACCTGGCGGCCTGGGGCGCCGTAGACGCCGCGGTGCTCGTCGGAACGCCGCTGGTGCGACCTGCGGTCCGTCGCAGGTCACCGCTCGGCTACCGGGCCGTCAAGTATCTGCACCGGCTCGGAGCGATCGGCGACGACCGGCTCGAAGCCGCCAGGCAACGGTACGGATCGCCCGACTATCGGGCGGCTCGCGGGGTCATGCGTGACATCTTGGTTTCGGTGGT
>JANTGE010000036.1 GCA_024763085.1 Acidimicrobiia bacterium | reverse complement strand
CCCGCACCGGCTCCCGCTCCTGCTGCTGCGGCGGCGGTTCCGGTTGCGGCGGCTTCGGTTGAGGAGTTGGCGGCGCAGGCGGGGATTCCGGAGAAGTTGTTTAGGCGGTCGTTGGAGGCCAAGGCGAAGGCGCGTGGGGTGTCGGTGGATGAGATCGTGGCGGAGATGACCGGCGGTGCAGCCCCGGCCGCTGCGGCGGCCCCTGCTGCGGCTGCGCCCGCCCCTGCCCCAGCACCGGCACCGGCTCCCGCTGCCGAGCCTGCTCCCGCTCCCGCACCGGCTCCTGCGGCTGCTCCCGCTGCTTCCGCTGCTGAACCTGCTCCCGCTGCTGAACCTGCTCCCGCTGCGGTCGCCGCTGCAGCTCCTGCTCCGGTCGAGGAAGCCGAGGTCGACCCGTGGCCGGCGCTCTACCGGATCGAGCTCTTCACCGCGGTCATGGCCGCCGCCTTCCTCGTGCTGCTCGCCTTTGCGGCTCCGGCCACGCTGTTCGGACCCGGCGACCCGGGTGCCATCGCCGACGCCGGAAAGCTGCCATGGTTCCTCATGTGGTTGCAGGCCTTGATGCGGCACTTCGACGCCCAGATCGCCGGTTTCTACCTGCCGCTGTTCACGCTCGCCGGTCTCTTCGCCGTGCCGTTCATCGCCCGGAAGGACACGAAGCTGAAGGCGGTGGCGATGGCGGTGTTCGTGCTGCTGCTCATCGTGCTCACCACCATGGGGTTTGCCGGCAGCCCGATCCTGCTGGGGACGCCGCTGCCATGATCCTCGCCATCCTCGGCATCTCGATTGCGGCGATCGTGGCGGCGCTCGCGATCATCGTGGAACACGAGCGGGATCTCTCGTAGGGTCGACCTGCCGATAACCTCGCGGGCACTATGAAACGAACGCTGCTCCTCATCGTGATCCTCGGTCTCCTCGCCGCAGCTTGCGGCGGAGGATCCACCGCCACACTCGAACCCGACACGCAACACATCGCCACGGTGTCGCCGAACGAGGCGTACCAGATCATCCAGGACCATCAGGGCGACGCCAACTTCGAGCTCATCGACGTTCGTACCCCCGACGAGTACGCCGCCGGAAAGATCGACGGGGCGATCGACATCGACTTCTACGACCCCGCCTTCCGAGATGCGCTCGCTCAGCTCGACCGCAACAAGACCTACGTCATCTACTGCCGCAGCGGCAACCGCAGTGGGCAGACGCTGGACATCATGCGTGAACTCGGATTCACCGATGTGGTCGACGTTCAAGGCGGCATCGCCGCCTGGGCGGAGTCCGGCCTGCCGATCGTGCCGTAGGTTCGCCCCATGGTTGCCCCCGACGTTCTGGTCGTAGGAGGCGGTCCCGCGGGATCTGCGGCCGCCTACTGGCTGGCCGACGCCGGGCATGATGTCACGCTCGTCGAAAAGAAGACCTATCCGAGAGACAAGACCTGCGGCGACGGGCTGACCCCTCGCTCCATCTACCAGCTCCAACAGATGGGGTTCGACTTCGATCGGCCAACGTTCCACAAGGTGACCGGGCTGCGCTCATATGCCGGAGACCTGATGCTGGAGATGGCGTGGCCCGACCATCCCCGCTTCCCCAACTGGGGCGGGGTGATGCGCCGTCGCGACCTCGACGCCCAGGTCGCCGACCTGGTGCGCGGCCAGGGGGTCACCGTGCTCGAGGGGGTGGCCGCCTCACCGATCGTCGAAGGCGACGCCGTGTCCGCCGTCGAACTCACCCGCGACGGGGAAGTGGAGCGGATCGAACCTCGCTTCGTCGTCGTCGCCGACGGGTCACTGTCTCGGTTCGGACGGGCGCTCGGCACCAACCGGCGGAAGGACTATCCGCTCGGCATGGCGCTGCGAACGTACTACGAGAGTCCACGATCGGACGATGGGTTCCTCGAAAGCCAGCTCGACATTCGAGACGAAACCGGCGCCCAGATGCCTGGCTACGGGTGGGTGTTTCCGCTCGGCGACGGCACCGTCAATGTGGGCGTAGGGTTGTTGTCTACGTTCTCCCGATGGAAGCACGTCAACACGTCTCGCATGCTCGACACGTATGTGCGGACGGCACCAGACCACTGGAAGCTCGACGAGGATGCGCCGCTGGCCAAGCCGATGGGCGGCAAGCTGACGATGGGGTTGTCCGTCGGTCCGCTGGCCGGCCCCAACTGGGTCGTCTCGGGCGACGCCGCCGGGGTCATCAATCCGTGGAACGGCGAAGGCATCGCTTACGCCTACGAAACAGGACGCATCGCGGCCCGCCACCTGCACGATGCGTTGGCAGCAGACGACGCAAGCCTGCTGACGCGCTACCCGCAGGAACTCCACGACACCTATGGCCTCTACTACCGGATGGCTCGGATCTTCGTGCGGGCCATCGGCAAACCGCGAGTCATGTGGGCCCTCACCCACGCCGGGCTGCGGTCGAGACCGCTCATGGAGTGGGTGTTGAAGGTCATGGCGAACCTGCTCGACGATGAAGACCGCGGCACGGGTGAACTCGCCTACGAGATGCTGGAGCGTCTGGTCCGCATTGGCCCCGACGCCTGACCCCGTTCTTGTCTCTGTCGCGACCCCATCGGGCGAGCATTGACCAGACCGAGCTAGACGGCTCTCGCCACGAATTCCTCGAGTCGATCTCGTAGCGTTTGCCTCGTTAGGCCGGCCAGTCCGAACTCGACCCACGGTGGATACACGTCCAGGTCGGGGGCGACGCTGAGTGCCGGTGCCAGATCCCAGACAGGGTCATACGGTCGACCGAGGAGATCGGTGAACCGGTCGGCAGGTTCCTGCCCGTACATCAAGGCCAGGTTGAGGCGGCAGTGGGCGACATCGGAGCTGGGAGGCCCGACGCACGCGTTCACCCAATCGACGACACCGGAGATGCAAGCGGAGGTCCACAGCACGTTGGCCGGGTGGTAGTCGCGGTGCAGAAACGCGGCAGCCTCTTCCGGGAGCCCGCTTCCGAATCGTTCGATGGCGCGCACCCACAGGTCTGATCGTGCCGACCAGGCTGGTGGCTCCAGGGCGTCGATCCACGGATCGTACGTCCACGGCAGGTCCGTTGGGTCGACGGCTTGGACTCGCAGGAGGGTTTCGGCGAGGTTGGACAGCCACGAATCGGGTGGACCATCGGGCAGCTCCACCCGACCAGATAGCGAGGTCATCAACACGGCAGGAACCCCGAACCAGGTCCCTACGGGATCGACGGCGACGAGTTCCGGAGCAGGAATGTCTGTACCGGAGAGCAACTCGAGGACGGCGCCCTCGTGTGTTGCCAGGTCAGGCTCGATCGCGAGCCACGAACGGTCGGTAAAGAGCCGAGCAACTACAGACAACCCGGAGTCGAACCGCACGCGGTACAGCGATGAAGACGTGGCGCCGGCCATCTTCTCGATCGAAGCAGGCCGGCGTCCGACAGCCTCGGTCGCCCACTCGACGAGGCGGTGCTTCACGCGATCCGGATGCCGGCGGCCGTCATCTCTTCGAGGGCCCGATCGCCGTCGCCCTCGTTCAGGTCTACGGCACGGATGGCGTCCTCGAGAATGGTCACCTCGTACCCGAGGCGCCGGCCGTCGAGGGCGGTCGCTTTGACGCAATAGTCGGTGGCCAGTCCCACGACGACGAGCTTCGTGATGCCGTGTTCCCTCAGGAGGCTTCCGAGTTCGGTGGGCATTTCTTCGCCGGTTTCCGGGTCGCGCATGGTGAATCCCGAGTATCCGTCCTCGCCGTTGGCGCCTTTGTGGATCTCCGGCCCGTCGACGACGAGATCCGGATGGAACTCGGCGCCCCAGGTGCCGGCCACGCAGTGGACCGGCCAGATACCGCCGTCTTTGGCGAAGTGCGGCGTCGACTCCGGATGCCAGTCGCGGGTGTAGACGACGAAGGCACCGGCCCGCTTCGCCTTGGCGATCTCTTCGTTGATCACGGGAACGACCTGCTCCCCGCCGGGCACGTACAGGCTCCCCGTGGGATCTGCGAAGTCGTTCTGCACATCGACGACGACGAGCGCCGTCTGCGGATCATACGAGATGGTGCCCATACCAATAGAGTACCGACCGCGGCGTGCTGCGGACACCAGGTACTCGGTGCCCGGTACCCGGTGCCTGCTACTGCGACCAAAGGGAGCCCATGAAGACCATTGGCATCATCGGCGGGATGAGCTGGGAGTCGACCACCGACTACTACCGGCTGCTGAATCAGGAGGTAGCGCAACGGCTTGGCGGGCTGCACTCTGCCGAGTTGGTGCTCTACTCGGTCGACTTCGCCCCGGTCGAAGCGATGCAGGCCGAAGGGCGGTGGGACGACGCCGGGGCGCTCCTCGCCGACGTCGCGGCCCGACTCGAACGAGCCGGCGCCGAACTGTTGCTGCTGGCCACCAACACGATGCACAAGGTCGCCGACGCCATCGAAGCCGCCGTGTCGATCCCGTTGCTGCACATCGCCGATCCGACGGGCAGAGCGATCCGTAGTGCCGGAATCGAAACGGTTGGCCTGCTCGGGACTCGCTACACCATGGAAGAGGCGTTCTACCGGCGCCGTCTCGAAGAGAGGTTCGGCTTGAAGGTGCTCGTCCCCGACCCTGAGGATCGGGTCCTCATCGACGGGGTGATCTTCGGTGAGCTATGTCTCGGCGTCACCAAAGCAGCATCGAAGCAGCGGTATCTGGAGATCATCGGCGACCTCGCCGACCGCGGCGCCGAGGCGGTGATCCTCGGTTGCACCGAGATCGGCATGCTCATCTCTCAGGACGACACCGACCTTCCCCTCTTCGACACGACGCGACTCCATGTCGTCGCCGCCGTCGACGCGGCGCTGGGAGACGGCGAAGGTTTTGGCGGAGCGCCCTCCAACTTCTAGTCTCTCGGTGACCGTCCAGGAGGAGCTGCCGTGAGCCTTGCCGATTACCTTCCGGTCGCCATCATGCTCGTGCTCGTGCTGGCCTTCGGCGCCGGTGGAATCGGCGTCTCCTGGCTCATCGCACCCAAGAAGCCGACGCCCGAGAAGCTCGCCCCTTATGAGTGCGGCATCTTCCCCGAACACGAACCGGCGCAACGGTTCCCGGTCAAGTTCTATCTCGTCGCGATGCTGTTTGTCATCTTCGATATCGAGACGGTGTTTCTGTTCGCCTGGGCCGTGCAGTTCCAGGACCTCGGCTGGTTCGGCATCGCCGCTGTCGGCATCTTCACGCTCCTCGTGATCGAGACGCTCGGCTACGTGTGGAAACGCGGTGCCCTCGACTGGAACGTCAAACGGCGCGCCCGCTACCTCGAGGACCGAAGGGAGGCTGCATAGATGGCTCGGTCGTCCGGGGCGCCTGGCATCCTCACCACCACCGTCGAGAAGATCGCCAACTGGGCGCGCACCCAGTCGATGTGGCCCGCCACGTTCGGACTGGCGTGCTGCGCCATCGAGATGATGGCCACCGGCACCGCCCACTATGACCTGGCCCGGTTCGGCATGGAGGTCTTCCGGGCGTCGCCTCGGCAGGCCGACCTGATGATCGTCGCCGGGCGGGTGTCACAGAAGATGGCTCCGGTGTTGCGGCAGGTGTACGACCAGATGCCGGAACCCAAGTGGGTCATCTCGATGGGGGCATGCGCCTCATCGGGCGGCATGTTCAACAACTACGCGCTCGTACAGGGCGTCGACGAGATCGTTCCGGTCGATGTGTACGTTCCCGGCTGCCCTCCCGGACCACAGTCACTCATGCACGGCATCCTCACCCTCCAGAACAAGATTGTTTCCGGGGAGATCGTCCGATGAGCGAGATGCATCCCCTCCTCGGGTCGATCGTCGAGCAGTTCGACGGCGTTCAGTGGGGGCTGTCCTCAGGTCAGAACGTCCTGTTCGTACCGAAAGCACTGTGGCGGGACGTCGCCCAGGCGTGCAAAGACGCCGGTTTCGAGTCGCTCGTCGACGAAACCGCCGTCGACTACCTCGGCAAACGGGACGTCCGGTTCGAAGTCGTCGCCAACCTCCTGTCGCTCCGGCACAATCTGCGGGTGCGGCTCCGGGCCCAGGTGCCCGAAGACGACACGACGGTCGCCTCGCTGGTTCCGGTCTACCCGGGAGCCAACTTCTACGAGCGCGAGGTATGGGACATGTTCGGCATCACCTTCGAAGGTCACCCCGACATGACCCGGATCCTCATGCCCGACGACTGGGAGGGGCATCCGCTCCGCAAGGACTACCAGGTCGGAACCGTTCCGGTGCAGTTCAAGTCGTCCCCGGAGGCGAGATGAGCGAACGCACCTTCCACGATGTCTGGGTTTCGGGCACCGAGGAGCCCGAGTGGCTCCTCGAAGCAACCGACGAAGGCGCCCAGAAGATGCAACCGGAGGAGCCCGAGGAGCGCCTCCTCGAGCAAGAAGGCGCCCGGGTCGTCGACGACTATGTCGTCGAGGAGGAGTCCCCGGAAGACGAGCTGATGATCATCAACATGGGTCCGCAGCACCCATCCACCCATGGTGTTCTGCGGCTCCAACTCGAGCTCGAGGGCGAGATCATCCGCCGGAGCAAACCGATCATCGGCTACCTCCACACCGGCATGGAAAAGACCGGTGAACAGCTCACCTTCATGCAGGGTCCCACCAACGTCACCCGCATGGACTACCTGGCGCCGATGCACAACGAACTGGCGTTCTCCCTCGCCGTCGAACAGCTCCTCGAAATCGAGATTCCGCCGCGGGCACAGGCGATCCGGATTCTCATGACCGAACTGAACCGGGTCTCGAGCCACCTGGTCTTCCTGGCCACCGCCGGCATGGACATCGGGGCGCTGTCGATGATGCTCTATGGGTTCCGGGAACGCGAGTCGATTCTCGCCTTCTTCGAAAAGACCACCGGGCTGCGGATGAACCACAACTACATTCGGCCTGGCGGCGTCGCCGCGGACCTTCCCGACGGTTGGGAAGACGACGTCGAAGGCATCGTCGAGAAGGTCAACAGGGGTGTTTTGGACTACGAAGACCTGCTCAAACAGAACCCCATCTGGCTGGAACGTACCCAGGGCGTCGGAGTGGTCACCGCCGAAGAGTCGCTCGCCTACGGCATCACCGGACCAAACCTGCGGGCCAGCGGAGTGAACTGGGACCTGCGCAAGGCGCAGCCGTACTCCGGCATCGATCAGTACGAGTTCGATGTGCCCGTCGGCCAGCATGGCGACGTGTACGACCGGTATCGCATCCGGGTGCAGGAGATCCTTCAGTCGCTTCGCATCGTCCGGCAGGTCGCCGACCGGATGCCGAAGGGCGACTACCGCACCGAAGACCGCAAGGTGTCGCCGCCGCCGCGGGCCCGCATCGACCAGTCGATGGAGGCGCTCATCCACCACTTCAAGATCTACACGGGCGGCGTCAAAGTCCCCGAAGGTGAGGTGTACGTCGCCATCGAGTCACCTCGCGGCGAACTCGGCGCGTATCTCGTGTCCGACGGCGGCACCCACCCGTGGCGGATGCACATGCGCACCCCTTCGTTCTGCAACCTGCAGGCGCTGCCGGTTGCCATGGCCGACTCATTGGTCGCCGACACGGTCGCTACGATCTCGTCGCTCGACCCGGTACTGGGAGACGTGGATCGATGAGCTGGAGCCCTGAAACCGTAGCCCGCGCCGAACGCATCATGCAGCGCTATCCGGAGCGCCGCTCCGCGGTAATGCCGCTGCTGTACCTGTCGATGCTCGAAGACGGCTACCTCACCGACGACGGGATGCGCGAAGTCGCCGAGTGGACCGGCCTCACCCCGGTCCAGGTCAAGTCGGTCGCCTCCTTCTACGGCATGTTCAAGCTCCGCTACACCGGCAAATACCTCGTGTCGGTGTGCACGTCGATCTCTTGCATGCTCCGCGGCGCCGACGATGTCATGGCCGCGGTCGAGGACGAGGCGGGCGTCCCTCACGGCGAGACCGACGATGACGGCGTCATCGCCGTCGAACACGTCGAGTGCATCGGAGCCTGCGGTGGCGCACCCGCCGTTCAGGTCAACTACGAACTCATCGAAGGCATCACCCCGGAGCAGGCCCGCGACCTCGTCCGCTGGCTTCGAGAGGAGCAGCCCGACAAGATCGTCGCCGACGATCTGCAGGAACGCTTCGGAGGGACCCGTTCGTTCGACTGGGCGATCCGAGAGACCGAAGGAGCCGTCGGCCCGTTCCCCGCTTTCGGTCCCTACGGCACCGTCGCCGAGGAGGACCGGTCATGACCACGACCACCTACCCGCAGGTCCTCACCCGACGGATGACCGAGCATCCGGCCGACAGCCACACGCTCGCCCGCTACGAGGCCACCGGCGGCTACCAGCAGGCACGCGCCGCGATGGGCATGACCCGGGAACAGCTCGTCGAAACGGTCAAAGAGTCCGGCCTGATCGGCCGCGGGGGCGCCGGCTTCTCCGCAGGCATGAAGTGGAGCTTCCTGGCACCGCCACGCCCCTCGTATCTGGTCGTCAACGGCGACGAATCGGAGCCCGGGACGTTCAAAGACCGCCAGCTCCTCGAACGGGACCCGCATCAGATGATCGAAGGGATCATCATTGCTTCGGTCGCCAACGAGGTTCACGAGGCGTTCATCTACATCCGTGGCGAATACCCGAAACCGGCGCGGCGGGTCCAGCATGCCATCGACGAGGCGTACGCCGCCGGCTATCTGGGCGACGGCATCTTCGGCAGCGACTATCAGCTCGACGTCACCGTCCACCTTGGCGGCGGCGCCTACATCTGTGGTGAGGAGACCGCCCTCATCAACAGCCTCGAAGGCCGACGTGGCGAACCCCGGCTCAAGCCGCCCTACTTCCCCGCCGCCAAAGGCCTCTACATGCTGCCGACGATCGTCAACAACGTAGAGACGGTCTCGAACCTGCCGCACATCCTCGAGATGGGCGCCGATGCCTACAAGGCGCTCGGTCACGACAAAGACACCGGCACGTTCCTGTTCTCCGTCTCGGGGCATGTCAAGCGGCCCGGCAACTACGAGCTGCCGCACGGGATCACCTGGCGGGAGCTCATCTTCGACATCGCCGGGGGCATGCTCGACGGCAGGGAACTCAAAGCCTGGATTCCCGGTGGCGCGTCGGCCCCATGGTTCGTACCCGAAGAACACCTCGACATGCCGATCACCAAAGACGACTGCGGACAGGCAGGCTCGATGCTCGGCTCGGGTGCCGTCATCGTCATGGACGACTCGACGTGCATGGTGAAAGCCGCGGAACGAGTGGTGCGCTTCTTCGCCCACGAGTCATGCGGCCAGTGCACACCCTGCCGTGAAGGCACCACCTGGATGCAGCAGATTCTCGCTCGGATCGAAGAAGGCCACGGGCGCGCCGTCGACCTCGACCTGCTCCTCGACGTATCCGACAACATCAGCCCCGGACTGGCGTGGCCACCGAAGATGACCACCATCTGTCCGTTGGGCCCGTCGGCCGTGTCGCCGGTCACGTCGCTCGCCAAGTACTTCCGCGAAGAGGTCGAAGCCCACGTCACCGAAGGGAGGTGCCCCCTTGGCTGACCTGGTCAAGATCACGGTCGACGGCAAAGAGATCGAAGTCGAAGCCGGCACCCCGGTCATCGACGCCGCCATCGACAACGGCACCTACATCCCTCACTTCTGCCACCACAGCCGGCTCGAACCGGTCGGTCTCTGCCGGATGTGCCTCGTCGAGTTGGAGACCCCCCGCGGCATGGTGCTCACCCCTTCCTGCACGTTGCCGGCCTCCGAAGGCCAGGTGATCCACACCAAGACACCGGTCGTCGACAAGGCGCAAGAAGGTGTCCTCGAGTTCCTGCTCATCAACCATCCGCTCGACTGCCCCGTCTGTGACAAAGGCGGCGAATGCCCGCTTCAGGACCAGACCCTCGGATACGGGCCCGGCGAGAGCCGGTTCGTCGAGGAGAAACGCCACTTCGAGAAGCCGGTGCCGGTATCAGACCTGGTGCTGCTCGACCGGGAACGTTGCATCCTCTGCTCGCGCTGTGTCCGCTTCGCCGAAGAGGTAGCCGGCGATCCCCTCATCGAGATCACCGCGAGGGGCAACCAGGCGCACATCGAGACCTTCCCCGACGAGCCGTTCTCGTCCTATTTCTCCGGCAACACCGTTCAGATCTGCCCGGTCGGAGCCCTCACCGCCACCGCCTATCGGTTCCGGGCTCGCCCCTGGGACCTTCGCAAGGTCGAGTCGACCTGTCCGCACTGCACCGCCGGCGAAGCCATCGAGATCGACGCCAGCCAAAACCAGGTGCTCCGTTTCAACGGGATCGACGCCGACGCCACCAACCAGGGCTGGCTCAGCGACAAGTGCCGGTTCGGGTTCGAGTTCATCGGCTCTGCCGAGCGGCTCACCGTTCCGCTCGTCCGAGACGGCGACGGATTCCGCGAGTCCACCTGGGCGGAGGCGCTCGACCTCGTCGCCGAGCGACTCGGTGCGGTCATCGAGTCACGCGGAGGCGAAGCGGTCGCCGGCTTCGGCGGCGCCAGAGGCACCAACGAAGACGCCTACGCGTTCTCCAAGTTCATGCGGGCCGTCGTCGGCTCCAACCACATCGACGCGCGGATGGACGACGCTCCCGCCGCCGAACTTCTCGCCGCGGTGCAGCCGAGAGCCACAATCGGAGACCTCGACACCGCGTCGACGATTCTGCTGTGGGGTCCCGACCTCAAGGAAGAGGCAGGGACGCTCTACCTGCGGGTGCGCCAGGCCGTGCAGAAACGCGGCGCCAAACTCGTCGTTGTCCATCCACGACGTACCGGCCTCGACGATCGGGCGACCTGGAAGTTCACCTATCGGCCCGGCACCGGCTTCGGCACCCTCGAGGCGTTCGCCTCGGGAGCAGGCGACTTCGCCGAAGCGCGCAAAGCGCTCGACGAAGGTCCCGTCGTAGCGGTCGTCGGTCTGACCGGCATGACGGAAGACCCGACGCTTGCGACGGCCGTTGCTGCGTTCGCCGCCGGCCTGCCCGACGCCAAGATCCTGCCTGTCGCCCGCCGGTCCAACACCTTCGGAGCCCTCGACATGGGATGCGCCCCCGGTCTGCTGCCCGGCCGGGTGTCGTTCGGCGACGCCGACGCCGTGGCCGCGTTCGAAGCCGCGTTCGGTGCCGTGCCCGACCATGCCGGTCTCGACACCTCCGGCATGCTCGAAGGCCTGGCGAACGGTGACCTCGCCGCGGCGGTGCTCGTCGGCGCCGACCCGGTGCGCGACGTTCCCGACGGAGCGCTGGCCCGCCGGGCGCTCGAAGCTGCCGACTTCGTCGTCGCCCTCGACCTGTTCCTCACCGACTCGTCGTCGCTCGCCGACGTGGTGCTGCCCGCCGAAGGGTTCGCCGAGAAGGAAGGCACCTTCACCAACTTGGAAGGACGCGTGTCGAAGGTGAACCGGATTGTCGCCGGGCCGGGACAGACGCAGCCCGACTGGTCGATCCTCGAAGAGATCGCCCGCCGCATGGGTCGCCCGATGGGGTTCGACAGCGCCGAAACGGTTGCCGAAGAGATCGCCACGGTCGCACCGGCCTATGCCGACCTGCGGTGGCGTGACGTCGAGCGGAAGAAGCCCGAGGGCGTGCTGCTCGACGGCGGCTGGTACACGCCGAAAGCTCCGGCCGGCCCCGACGTAGACGCCGACATGGTGCTGCATCTGGCCCGCACGCTCTACGACGACGGCGTCGCGATGCGACAGTCGCTGTCGCTGCACCATCTCGCCCCTGGTGGCGTCGCCTACCTGCATCCGGGCGACGCCGAGCGGCTCGGCGTGACCGAAGGTGACCAGGTGGTCGTCGTCGGCTCGGCCGGCGAAGCCACCCTGCCGGTACGGTTCGACCCGTCGCTGCCTGCAGGCGTTGTCTACGTACCGTTCAACCAGGCCGGTGTCCCGTCGCTCGGCGCCGGTGCCGCGGTCGAGGTGAGGAGCGCCTGATGGACCTGTGGGACGTCGGCATCGTGCTCATCAAAGTCCTGGTCATCTTTGCGTTGCTCATGGTGACCGTGCTGCTGCTCGTCTGGATCGAACGCAAAGTCGTCGCCGACATGCAGAACCGGATCGGCCCCAACCGGGCAGGCCCGTGGGGCATTCTCCAAACCCTCGCCGACGGATTGAAACTGTTCTTCAAAGAGCAGATCACCCCACGGAAGGTCGAGTTCGGTCTCTACATCTTCGCTCCGATCCTGGCCCTCGTCCCGGCGTTTCTCACCTTCATGGTGGTTCCGCTCGGGCCGGACTTCACCGTCACCCTCGGCGGCGTCGAACGCACCATCAGCCTCCAAGGAACCGACCTCAACATCGGTCTCCTCTACGTGCTGGCCATGTCTTCGATCGGCGTGTACGCCATCGTGCTTGCCGGCTGGTCCTCGGGATCGAAGTATCCGCTGCTCGGTGGTGTGCGCGCCACCGCCCAGGCGATCAGCTACGAAGCGGCGATGGGGCTGGCTCTCGTCCCCGTTGTGTTCTACAACGGCAGCCTGTCGCTCAAGGCGATCGTCGCCGCCCAGGCCGGATCGATGGCCGACCTGTTCGGCTGGCCGGTGCTTGCGGTCATCCCCCGGTGGAACATCATCCCGATGTTCGTGTCGTTTGTCATCTTCTTCATCGCCGGTGTCGCCGAGACCAACCGAGCCCCCTTCGACCTCGTCGAAGCCGAACAGGAGATCGTCGGCGGTTTCCACACCGAATACTCCGGTCTCCGGTTCGCCCTCTTCTTCCTTGCCGAATACATCAACATGTTCAACATGTCGGCGCTCGTTACCACCCTCTTCCTCGGTGGATGGAACGGCCCGCAGTTCGCCGCCTACCTCCCGGCCTGGATCTCCCAAGGTCTGCTGCCGATCACCTATTTCCTGCTGAAGACCGTCGCGGTGCTGTTCGTCTTCATGTGGGTTCGGGCGACCCTGCCGCGACTCCGGTACGACCAGCTCATGACCCTCGGATGGAAGCGGCTCATCCCCGCGGCGCTCGCCTGGCTCGTGCTCGCTGCGGTCGTCATCGGGTTCCGACAGTTCGGGATGCCGTGGTCATGAACGCAAGGAGACTCTCATGGGCATGATCGGCGAGTTCATCAAAGGGCTGCGGGTCACGTCGCGTATCGGTTACGAGACGGTGTTCAAAGACGGACAGCTCACCACCGAGTATCCGAAGGAATTCAGGGAGAAGCCGCAGCGGTTCCACGGGCGCCATGTCCTCAACCGGTACCCGGACGGCACCGAAAAGTGCATCGGTTGTGAACTGTGTGCCGGGGCCTGCCCAGCCCACTGCATCTACGTACGTGGCAAGGACAACCCGCCGGACGCCCCGGTCAGTCCGGGGGAGCGGTTCGGGTTCGTCTACGACATCAACATGCTGCGCTGCATCTTCTGCGGGTTGTGCGTCGAGGCGTGTCCGACCGAAGCGATCACGATGACGCACCTGTTTGAGATGTCGGTTACCAACCGTGACGATGCCATCTACACGAAGAACGAACTGCTGGTCAACGAAGACGGCACCCCGAACCACATGTTCGACGAAGACCCGCTTGCCGACTTCGAAGAACTCAAAGACGGGGACGGCTGGATGCGTGCCACCGCCCCCGGCGGACGTGCCGCCTACGAGGGCGTGATCGCTTGGACGCCGGCGGCCGGGAAAGAGCGGCCCGCCGAGAAAGGCCAGACGGCAGAACAAGACCGGACGGACGAAGCGGAGGGGGAGGCGTGACCGAACTGATCCTCTACTTCCTCTTTGGGGCGCTCGCCATCGTCGGCGCCCTCGCGGTGATTCTCGCCAAGAACCCGGTCAGGTCGGCGTTGGGTCTCATCCTCACGATGCTGTCGTTGGCGGTTCTCTACCTCGTGCACCTGGCTCACTTCGTCGCCGCGGTACAGATCATCGTGTACGCCGGGGCGGTGATGACGCTGTTCCTGTTCGTGATCATGCTCATCGGCGTCGACAAGGACGAAGACCTGACCGAGAGCC
>JANTGE010000035.1 GCA_024763085.1 Acidimicrobiia bacterium | reverse complement strand
CAGGTCGACTTCTGCCACGGTCATGGCTCCGCTCGATACCTTTGCCGGCTTTGCTGCCATGCCGGGCGCTGCCATGGTGAGCAACAGAGCCACTACGAGCGTCAACAGCAGCAGCGAACGGATACGTGCGCGTACAGACATACATGCCCCTTCCTCTCAGCAGCATCGAACCTAGTCGTTCGCGGACGTCCACGCGCTGCGGATCGAGGTCATCGTCCTCGACGGCGGCGGACGAACCAGATGACGACCGCCAGCACGACCGCGACGGCGACAATCGGTGCGAGGACAGCCAACACCGAAGCGACTACCGCCACGACATCTTCGGCGGTACTCACCGCCCAATTGCCGGTGCCGGCGGTCGTTGCCGTCACTGCAGGCCGGACGGTGCTCTTCACCGCATGTACTCCTCCGGCGACGATGATCCCGGCGATGATCGCGAAGACCGGGTGGATGCTGGTGACGGCTCCGGTGCTGGCCGCGAACAGGACCGCACCGGCCGCCGGTCGAACGAATGTCTGTATGCCGTCGTTGATGGAGTCGACCACCGGGATCTTGTCGGCGGTCACCTCCACGACGAGGAGCACGGCGAGCACGCCGATCGCCCACCAGCTCGTCAGCGCGTCGTACGGTTCCGCGAGCCTGATCAGCGGGTTGCCTGCCGGGAATCTGCCTGAGATGGCGACGATCAACAGTGGGATGTAGGCATTCAGACCGGCGCTGCCTGCCAGACCGAACGCCGACAACAGACCACTCAACGCCTCCACACGGCCACCTATCCCTTGACCACGCCTATAGGACGCAGCTTCGCGACCTTACGGGCCAAACCTACCCGGTGGGCCACCTCGACGACCTCGTCGACGTCCTTGTAGGCATAGGGGGCCTCCTCGGACAGCAGTGCCACCGAGCCGGGCCGCACCGAAATGCCTCGTGCTTCGAGCGAACGCCTCACCTCCGCGCCACTTTGCTGCTTCTTCGCCTTCTTGCGGCTCATCATCCGACCTGCCCCGTGGGCAGCCGACATGAAGGCGGGGTTGTTCGCCACTCCGGCCAGCACCCACGACGCCGTACCCATCGATCCGGGGACGATCACCGGCTGTCCGACTGTCCGAAGGTCTTCGGGAAGTTCGGGATGTCCTGGCCCGAAGGCCCGGGTGGCGCCCTTCCGATGCACACAGAGGGTGCGTTCTCTCCCATCGACCACGTGCCTCTCCAGCTTGGCAAGGTTGTGGGCCACGTCGAATACCAGTTGCATACCGGTCTGTTCAGGCACGATGCCGAAGGCGGCAGCAAAGCCTTCACGGGCTTCGTGGGCAAGCACGTGACGGTTCGCCCAGGCGAAGTTCGCCGAGGCTGCCATCGCACCCAGATACCGTTCACCCTCCGGCGAACGCACCGGGACGGCGGCGAGCTGACGGTCGGGAACCTCGATGCCGTACCGATGCATCGCCGCTCCCATGACGGCCAACTGGTCGGTACAGGTCTGATGGCCGAGGCCCCGACTGCCGCAGTGGATCATCACGGTGACCATGCCGGCCGACAGCCCGAACACCGATGCTGCCTCCGCGTCGAACACCTCGTCGACGATCTGTACCTCGAGGAAGTGGTTGCCGGCGCCAAGCGACCCGAGCTGCCCTTCACCCCGCTGTAGAGCTCGATGGCTGATCGCCTCCGGGAGCGCCCCAGGCGAGGTGCCCCGCTCCTCACAGCGCTCCAGGTCAGAGTCCCAGCCGTATCCGGCGTCGAGCACAGCGCGCGCCCCATCCCGCAAGACTCGCCGGACGAGGGTGCGGTCCGCAATGGATCCCTTGCCGAGACCACGAGGGATTCTTGCATCCAGCTCTCCCATCAGCCGGTCGCGTCTCGCCTCGAAGTCGGCCTCGTCGAACCGGGACCTCAAGAGTCTGACGCCGCAACAGATGTCGAACCCGACGCCGCCGGGCGAGACCACTCCCCCCGCTTCGACGTCGGTGGCAGCCACGCCGCCGATCGGGAACCCGTATCCCCAATGGATGTCGGGCATCGCGAACGACGCCTCGACAATGCCAGGCAGATGGGCCACGTTCTGCACCTGGGTGAGCGCCCGGTCTTCCCTCGCTTTCACCAGCAGGGCATCGGACGCGAAGACTCGTCCCGGCACCCGCATCCCGCCGGTCTTCGGGATCTCCCAGATGTCATCGGCCAGCTTGCGTAGCTCCATACCGGAAGGCTACGCGAGCCGGCCGATGCCCGCCCTACCTGCTCAGCGAATCGCGGATTTCCCGCAGCAGCACGACCTCTTCCGGCGGCTCGGCCGGGGCTGCCTCTTCTTCTGCCGCCTTCATGCGGTTGTAGGCCTTGACGACGAGGAACATCACCCACGCGACGATGAGGAAGTTGATGAAGGCACCGATGAACGCGCCCACCGAACCGGCAGGCAGACCGGTTGCCTCGTCGATCTTGCCAAACGTCAGCCATGTGTCGAGGCTGGACACGTTGAACAGCAGCCCGATCAGCGGGTTGACGATCCTGCCGACAAACGCCTGTACGACGCCGGCGAACGCAAGACCCATGACGAAACCAACGGCAATGTCGACCAGATTGCCGCGACTGATGAAGTCCTTGAACTCCTTGAGCATTTCCACTCCCTTCCTATGGGACGAAGTGTACCTCACCTACCTGGCGGCCCTACACGTCGAAGATGACGCGGGCGTGCCAGGCGTCGCCGTCTCGCCACACACGCAGCCCATGCAGCGTCACCGCTTTGATCGGCGGACCGCGTAGTACACCAGGGGGTGCCCCCTCAGCGCTCCCGTCGACGCTCCAACCGGCCTCGAGCTGCAGTGAGAACCGACACCAGACGCGGCCGTCGATCTCGAAGCGTGCCAAGAGTTCCGACAGCCAGGCCACAAGGAGGAGCTCCACGTCGGGAGCAGCAACCCGCACCAACGTGAGGGTGTCCGGTGTCATCTCGGCGAGATCGAACATGAGGTCGAACATCCCGTAGGCAGCGTTGGCGAACAGCTCATCGAGGGAGTCGCCGTGGGCCACGATCCCGGTGTCGGCGGTATGCGCCAGAACCTCGTACCGCATCGCCCCATTGTGACAGGATCGAGCGGCAGGCCCGCCTCCGCCGGGCCTCGCCGTACTTGGTATCTGGTACGCGACCACCGGCGTTCTCCGACCGCGGCCCCCCTACCCCCGTCGCTGCGCTCCGGCGGTACTTTCCCCCCTTCGTTCGCTGCGCTCACTAGGGGGGACCAGGCTATCGTCGGCGCATGCTCGACATCTCCACGATCCGCTCTCAATTTCCTGCCCTTTCCCGCACCGTCGACGGCCGGCCCGTCTCCTGGCTCGACGGACCCGGCGGCACCCAGGTGCCGACCGCCGTCATCGACGCCATGTCGTCAACGTTGCATTCCGGGGTTTCGAATCTGAGCCCCCTGTTTGCTGCAGGACGCGACGCCCTTGGGGTAACCCAAGCGGCACGTGAAGCCATGGCAGACCTCCTTGGTACAGATGATCCACGCACGGTCGTGTTCGGACAGAACATGACCTCGCTCACGTTCTCGATGAGCCGGGCCCTCGCCCAGACGTGGCGGCCCGGCGACGAGATCGTCGTCACCCGGCTCGACCATGACGCCAACGTGTCGCCCTGGCTGCTGGCGGCCCGGGACCGCGGGCTCGAGGTTCGTCGGGTCGACATCACCGACGATGGACGTCTCGACCTGGACGACCTCGATCGCAAGCTGAGCGACCGCACCAAGCTGGTCGCCGTCACCGCAGCGTCGAACGCGCTCGGTACCATCGTCGATGTCGCCGAGGTGGCTCGTCGGGCCCATTCCGTCGGGTCGCTGGTGTACGTCGATGGGGTCCATGCCACGCCACATCGACTTCCGGATGTCGCTCACGCCGACTTCTATGTGTGCTCGGCCTACAAGTTCTTCGGGCCGCACACCGGCATCCTCTACGGGCGCTTCGAGTTGCTCGAGACCCTCGAGGCGTACAAGGTCCGGCCGGCACCGGCCGACGTGCCCGGCAAGTGGGAGACCGGGACGCAGAGCTTCGAGTCGCTCGCCGGCGTTCGAGCGGCCGTCGACTACCTGGCTGGACTCTCCGGGCTGCCGGCCGACGCACCGCGCCGGACCCGCCTCGACGACGCCTACCGACGAATCGCCGACCATGAGCAGACCCTCGCGAAGCGGTTCCTCGACGGGGTCCACGAAATCGACGGCATACGGCTCTGGGGCATCGACGGAGTCGACGGTCGAGTCGCCACCTTCGCGGTCACCATCGATGGGATGCATCCGGACACGGTGGCCGAGGCATTGGGTCAGGAAGGGATCTTCGTGTGGTCCGGCCACTACTACGCCCTCGAAGTGATGGGCCGCCTCGGACTCCTCGATCGTGGCGGCGCGGTCCGGATCGGTTTCGTCCACTACAACACGATCGAAGAGGTCGACCGAGTCCTGGACGCGCTCGGCCGGTTGAGGAACTCCTAAGCCCAGCCTGGTTCCTGGGCGATACCTCAATCATGGACAATGCCGCCGATCTGCGAGTCCTGCTGGCCTCGCACTATCCGCTCCTGTTTGTCGAGACAGAAGAAGAACCGCGCTTTCTCGCCACCCTGCGGGAGGCCACTCGCCAGCTCGACATTCCGGTGTGGGTGTGGTCGGCGTCCACTGGGCTGGCGAAAGAGGGATATGAACCGCAGTATCAGACCGTCGATCCTCGCCGAGCCCTCGGGTTCGTCGCCGACACGACCGCGCCCGGGGCGTTCGTCTTCGCCGACGCCAACCCGATGCTCGACGACCCTGTCGTGGTTCGACGAATCAAAGAGATCGCCCAGAGTCCCCAGGCGGGCCGCACGCTGATCCTGACGGCGACCCGGCCCACCGTTCCGGACTCCCTCGCCGGCATCGCCCACCGTTGGAAGCTCCGACCCCCTGGGCCCGACGAGCTACTGCATCTGGTTCGCCGCACGGTTCGCGATCTTGCCGATCGGGGCTTTCCGGTCACGCTCTCGACCGCAGACATGCGGGCCGCCGCGGATGCGCTGCGCGGCATCACGCTGGCCGAGGCCGAGCGCCTCCTGCAACGCCGCATCCTCGAAAATGGGGCATTCGGGCCCGACGACGTCCCGGCGCTACGGGCAGGCAAAGCTGAGATCCTCAACACCGACGGCATCCTCGAGCTCGTCGAAGCACATGCAGGCACCCTCGACGAGGTCGGCGGCCTGGACGGACTCAAGACGTGGCTGCGCATTCGGCGCCTTGCCATGCAATCTGGGAACCCCGCCATCGAGCCGCCACGCGGCATTCTCCTCACCGGCGTACCCGGCTGTGGCAAGTCCCTCGTCGCCAAGACCCTCGCCCAGACCTGGGGCCTTCCCCTCGTCCTCCTCGACCCGTCCCGCCTCTACGGCAAGTATGTCGGCGAGTCGGAAAGCAGACTCGAAGCTGCCCTCGCCACCCTCGAAGCCATGGCTCCGCTCGTTCTCTGGATCGACGAGATCGAAAAGGGGTTTGCGACCGGGGATCTCGACGGTGGCGTGGCGAGGAGGCTCCTCGGCACCTTCCTCCGATGGCTCCAAGAGCATGCTGGTGAGGTGTTCATCGTCGCCACGGCCAACGACGTGTCGGCCCTCCCGCCGGAGCTGCTCCGCAAAGGGCGATTCGACGAGGTGTTCTTTGTGGATCTCCCGGGACCCGACGCGCGCCGAGACATCCTCGAAGTCCACCTGGCCAAGCGAGGTGTCGACCCCGCCACACTCGACCTCGACCGTATCGTCGGCGACACCAACGGGTATTCCGGCGCCGAACTGGAGACTGCGGTGGTCGGCGCTCTCTACCGGGCCGCCGCGACCGACCAGCCGGTCACCACCGAACGCCTCCTCGAAGAGGTCCATGGCACCGTACCGCTGTCACGGGCCCGCCCCGAAGCCGTCACCGCGATGAGAAGTTGGGCGTCCGCCAGGGCGGTGCCTGCCTGAGTCGAGTAGGCTCACCGAGGTGGAAAGGCCTGTCATTGTAAATGTGCACGAAGCGGTCGATGGGGACGACGCCCGCGTCTCCGTCGTCCTGGACTTCCGGGAAGAGGAGATCACCGGCTCGGCCGTCGGACCGGCGGATCCGGCTGCCCGTCCCAGGCTCGTCGGCGAAGCCACCCTCGACGCCGTGGAGCGGGCAATCAACAACGTCGTACACCTCGACCTTGCCGCTATTGCCACGCAGGAGCTGGGCCCAATCCGCATCGCCCTCGCCCAGGTGGATATCGCTGCCTTGGACGAGACGTTCGTGGGCAGCGCGCTGATCCGGGAGGACAACCCTTCCCTGGCGACGGTGCGCGCCGTTCTCGATGCCATCAACCGCCGTCTTTCCCGAGAAGACCTGATCTGATATACTCACACTCAGATTTCTTGGAACAAACCGTTTACGGTTCGGGTTGAGACAGGTGATTCACTATGGCACTTTCATTCGACCGATTCACCCATAAGGCCCAAGAGGCCGTTTCGCTGTCGCAGCAGATCGCGGCGACGGCCAACCATCAGTACATCGAACCCGAGCACCTGCTCATGGCGCTGCTCTCTCAGAGCGAGGGTCTCGTCTATCCGGTCCTATCTGGACTCGGCGTGCAGGCGCCGGCGCTGCGTACCGCGTTGCAAACCGCGCTCGACGCGCTTCCCAAGGTCTATGGCGGGGAGACCACCTTCTCGCCGAAGACCGCCGAGGTTCTGCAAGCGGCTGACACCGTCCGCGAGGAGCTCCATGACGAGTACATCTCCCTCGAACACATCCTCCTCGCCCTTGCCGCGTCGGACACCGCCGCGGGCCAGGCCTTGCGGGATCTCGGGGCGACCCGAGACGCGATCCTCGCCCGGCTTGCCGAGGTCCGGGGCGCCCAGCGGGTGACCTCGCAGGATCCCGAGGCGACCATGAACGCCCTCGAACAGTACGGCCGCGACCTGACCGAGATGGCCCGTCAGGGCAAGCTCGATCCGGTAATCGGCCGCGACGACGAGATCCGCAGAGTCATCCAGGTGCTGTCGCGCCGGACAAAGAACAACCCGGTACTCATCGGTGAGCCGGGCGTTGGCAAGACGGCAATCGTCGAAGGACTCGCGAAGCGCATCGCTGACGGTGACGTGCCCGAAGGTCTCAAGAACAAGCGCATCGTGGCGCTGGACCTCGGAGCGATGGTTGCCGGTGCCAAGTACCGCGGCGAGTTCGAAGAGCGTCTGAAGGCAGTCCTCAACGAGATCAAGGCGGCCGAGGGGCAGATCATCACATTCCTCGACGAGATGCACACCATCGTCGGTGCCGGCGCCGCCGAGGGCGCCATGGACGCGTCGAACATGCTCAAGCCGATGCTCGCTCGCGGTGAACTCCGGATGATCGGAGCGACCACCCTGGACGAATATCGCAAACACATCGAAAAGGACGCAGCTCTGGAGCGCCGGTTCCAGCCGGTGTTCGTCGAGCCGCCGTCGGTCGAGGACACGATCGGCATTCTGCGTGGCTTGAAGGAACGCTACGAGATCCACCACGGTGTACGGATCACAGACTCGGCCATCGTGGCCGCCGCCGTACTGTCAGATCGATACATCACAGGCCGGTTCCTGCCGGACAAAGCGATCGACCTCATCGATGAGGCGGCGTCGCGTCTCCGCATCGAGATCGACTCGATGCCCGAGGAGATCGACGAGCTCGAACGGCGCATCAAACAGCTCG
Organism: Acidimicrobiia bacterium; assembly: GCA_024763085.1. GTDB lineage: Bacteria > Actinomycetota > Acidimicrobiia > Spongiisociales > UBA4744 > JANTGE01. Next base: position 6,634 of record JANTGE010000035.1, on the reverse strand, counting down.
AGATCGAACGGGCGGCGCTCAAGAAGGAGAGCGACGAGGCTTCCAAGGAACGGCTGCAAGCACTCGAGGAAGAGCTCGCCAACTTGCAGGAGCAGTCGTCGGCCCTGAAGGCTCACTGGCAGCAGGAGAAAGAGGCGATCGACAAGATCCGGGCTTTGAAGTCCCGCATCGAGGAGGTCAAGACCGAGGTCGAACGCGCCGAGCGAGACGGCGACCTGCAACGCGCCGCGGAGCTCCGCTACGGCGAGCTGCCCAAACTGGAATCGGAACTCGCCCTTCGCCAGGAGGAGCTCGCCGAGCTCCAGAAGGACATGCGAATGCTCAAAGAAGAGGTCGACGAGGAGGACGTCGCCGAGGTCGTCTCCCGGTGGACGGGCATTCCGGTGTCCCGACTCATGGAGGGCGAGGTCGAAAAACTCATCCATCTCGAAGAGCACCTGCACAAGCGGGTCGTCGGCCAGGATGAGGCCGTCCGTGCGGTGGCCAACGCCATTCGCCGCAGCCGGGCAGGTCTGGCCGACCCGAACCGGCCCATCGGCTCGTTCATCTTCCTCGGCCCGACGGGGGTCGGGAAGACGGAGCTGGCCAGGGCTCTGGCCGAGTTCCTCTTCGACGACGAGCGGGCGATGATCCGCATCGACATGTCCGAGTACATGGAGCGGCACACGGTGAGCCGTCTCATCGGTGCTCCCCCGGGCTACGTCGGCTATGAGGAAGGCGGCCAACTCACCGAAGCAGTGCGGCGCCGTCCCTACTCGGTGGTCCTTCTCGACGAAATCGAGAAAGCCCACAACGACGTGTTCAACGTGCTGCTGCAGCTGCTCGACGACGGCCGCCTCACCGACGGCCAGGGACGCACGGTCGACTTCTCGAACACGATCCTCATCATGACCTCGAACCTCGGGTCCGAGTTCATCGAACCGGATCTTCCCGACGAGGTCGTACGAGAACGCGTCATGAAGGTGGTGCAGACCTCCTTCCGACCCGAGTTCCTCAACAGGGTCGACGATGTCATCGTGTTCCATCGCCTGACGCAGGACGACCTGCGAGAGATCGTCGAGATTCAGGTCGACGGCCTCCGACGCAGGCTCGAACAGCGGCGGATCTCGCTGCGGTTGACCGACGCTGCGAAGGACTGGCTGGCCGAACATGGCTACGACCCGACCTACGGGGCGCGTCCGTTGAAGCGGCTGATCCAGCGAGAGATCGGCGACCCGTTGGCGTTGAAGATCCTCGACGGTGAGTTTCGCGAGGGCGACACCGTGGTGGTCGATGCCGGCGCCGAAGGACTCACGTTCTCGGCTGCATAACTCGACTCTCACTCGACAGGACGGCCCCGGCAGCGCTGCCGGGGCCGTTCCATCGCGTAGGCTGATCGACCCTTTTCTTGTTCAGAAGGTCCGATAATCCTCAAGTCCGTGCGGTGCTGCCACGATACTCCAGCCTGAGGGGCCGGAGGCGCCGGCCGTGAGAGAGAGTGTCATGTCACGCGTCCTAGTTTCTTTGTTCCTGGCTCTTGCGTTGATGGCTTCCGCCTGCGGAGGAGCTTCCACCGCCACCACGGCCCCGGCTACCACGGCTGCGCCGTCGTCTGCTGCACCACCCTCCACGACCACAACCACCAGCGGTGCCGCGGCCTCGCTCGAGGAGGTCAAGCCGGCCGTCGTACGGATCGTCGCCGAAGGCTCGTTCGTCGACCCCTCTGCAGGAGCGCAATACAACACCGCCGGCGCGGGTTCAGGGTTCATCATCGACCCGTCCGGGCTGGCCGTGACCAACAACCACGTGGTCACCGGCGCTGCCTTCCTCCAGGTGTACCTGAACGGGGAAGACGAGCCTCGGAATGCCCGGGTACTCGGTGTCTCCGAGTGCTCCGACCTCGCGGTGATCGACATCGACGGCGATGATTTCCCCTACCTCGACTGGTACGAAGGACCGGTCAACGCCGGTATGAAGATCTATGCCATCGGCTACCCGCTGGGCACCGAGGAATACACCGTCCTCGACGGGATCGTGTCGAAGGAGAAGGCCGATGGCGAAACCAGTTGGGCTTCCGTCGACCACGTCATCGAGCACTCTGCCGACGTGCTGCCAGGCAACTCAGGAGGCCCGGTCGTCACCGAGGACGGCAAGGTTCTGGCGATCACCTACGCCGGAGACTCCGCCGGACAGTCCTATGCCATCGACGAATCAGAGGCACGATCGGTCCTCGACCAGCTCATCGCCGGCAACGACGTGACATCGCTTGGCATCAACGGCGAAGCCTTCGTCGGCGACGGCTACTCCGGCATCTGGGTTGCGTCCGTCGAGTCGGGATCCCCGGCGCAGAAGGCAGGTATCGAGGGAGGCGACATCGTGACGACTCTGGAGGGGCTCGTCCTCGCCACCGATGGGACCATGGCCGACTACTGCGACATCCTCCGCTCTCACACTCCGACCGATCCCCTCACCGTGGAGGTCTACCGGCCGGCAACCGATGAGTACCTGAAAGGAACCTTGAACGGCGACGAACCGCTCCAGGCTGCCTTCTCATTCCAGGATCAACTCGGCGACGACGTGGTGAACACCGGCTCCGCGTACACCGACTATGTGACCATCTACGACGACACGGACAGCCTCTCGGTCGACGTACCGGTCGATTGGTCGGACACCTACTCGGGATCCTGGATCCTCGCAGACCAGGATGTGGGGTATACGCTGATAGCCGCCCCCTCGATCGACGGCTTCTTCAACACGTGGGACACTCCGGGGATCTTCTTCGGAGCGTCCTCCACCATCGCGGCCCAGCTAAGCGAGGATGATCTCCTCGATTTTCACACCTTCACCGACTCGTGCGACAGCACCGGTCGGGACGCCTACGACGACGGCCTCTATACCGGCCGCATGGAGGTGTGGGAGAACTGTGCCGGCACAGACACGATCATCGTCAACATCGCCGCCACACCGCAGGACCGTTCGTTCATGATGCTCGTGCAGATGCAAGTCGTCAGCGAGGCGGACCTGGATGCGCTCGACCAAGCGATCAACAGCTTCGTAGCCGTCCCCTAACCAGGGAAGCAGCGCGGCGGGGTTCCTCGATTGGAGTCGGGGAACCCTATCTTGCAATGCAAGGCTCCATCAGCTACAATGCAATGCAAGTTAGCTGGATGGTGTATGGAACGAACCTCCCAACTGCTCAAGGGCGTGCTCGACACCTGCCTCCTCGCGCTGATCGCCGAGGAGCCGTGCTACGGGTACGAGATGGTGTCCAAGCTCCGCGAGCGGGGCCTGAACCCGGTGAGCGAAGGGAGTATCTATCCGTCGCTGGCAAGGCTGCAACGACAAGGCCTCATCGAGGGCTACCTCGTGTCCTCGCCGGAAGGCCCGAAGAGAAAGTACTACCGGACCACGGAGGAAGGACTGAAGACCCTTGAACGCTGGAAGGACGAATGGCAACGTCTCTCTGCAGGGGTCGATAGAGTCCTCCAGGGAGGAGATCGTGTCTGACGACATCACCCGCATCGCCGAAAGCTGCGAGCGGTACTGGATCGAAACGGATGTGCCGCGTCGGGTCGCACGCGAGATGCGACTCGAGCTGGAGACGCATCTCACCGAGGCGCGCGGCGAAGGCCGCAGCCCCGATGACGTCGTTGGACCGGACCTTGCCGAGTTCGCCGAGACGTGGGCTCGCGAATCGCGACGCCACGCCGGCAACGACCTCCCTACATGGGACGACGTCGTCTCCGGTCGCACCGCGGCGTCACGCTCGTGGTGGCTGATCATTCTGGGCTATCTGGTATTCGTGGCCGCCGTCGTCGTTGTCGGCATCGTCGTAGGAGGAGAAGGATCCATGGAAAACAACGAGATGTGGCGATGGTTATGGACAGGACTCGCCGTGGTGCTCAGCATCGCCGAGATCTTCACCTTCGGGTTCTTCCTTCTCCCGTTCGGCATCGGCGCGGCAGCGGCCGCTGTCCTTGCCTGGCTCAACGCCGGGATCCTGGCCCAATGGATCGTGTTCTTCATCGTGTCCGGAGCGTCGCTGTGGGTCACCCAGCGGTTCATCCGCCATCAGGACCGCCTCGAGAACGTGGGTTTCGGAGCGAACCGCTACATCGGCGAGCCCGCCGTGGTGCTAGAGCGCATCGACCCGGCGGCAGGCACCGGCATGGTCCGAGTCGAGTCGGAAGAGTGGCGGGCCACCAGCGAAGGCGAAGTCATCGAACAAGGCGCGAAGGTGCGGGTTGTAGACGTGCGCGGCACCAAGCTCATCGTCGCCGAAGAGTCATAGAGAAACCGATAGAGAGGAGACGACATGGAGCCGCTGATCGCGTTATTCATCATCCTGGTGATCTTTGCGATCGTCATTGTCGGCATGGGGTTGCGAATCGTGCGCCCGTACGAGAAGGGACTGATCGAGTTCCTCGGCAGGTACGAGCGTACGGTCGATTCCGGCCTCCGCTGGGTGATGCCATTCGTGAAACGCATCATCAAGGTCGACATGCGCGAGCAGGTGGTCGACGTGCCGCCACAAGAGGTCATCACCAAGGACAACGTGGTGGTCACCGTCGATGCCGTCATCTACTTCGAAGCGACCGACCCGGTCAAACTGAAGTACAACGTGGCGAATTTCGTGCTGGCCGTCACAAAGCTGGCCCAGACAAACCTGCGTAACGTCGTCGGTGATTTGCAGCTCGACGAGGCGCTCACCAGTCGTGAGGTCATCAACGCCAAACTGCGGGAGATCCTCGACGACGCCACCGACAAGTGGGGTACCCGGGTCGTCCGGGTCGAGATCCAGCGGATCGAACCACCACCGGATGTCACCGACGCCATGCACCGGCAGATGAAGGCGGAGCGGGAACGTCGTGCCGTCGTCACCGAGGCCGAAGGCCAGAAGCGGTCGGCCATCCTCAAAGCCGAAGGCGTGAAGCAGGCAAGGATCCTCGAGGCCGAAGGTCAGGCCGAGGCGATCAAACGGGTCGCCGACGCGGACAAGTACCAGAAGCTCACGGTCGCCGAAGGTGAAGGGCAGGCCATCGAGCGGGTCTTCGCCGCCATCCACACCGGTGATCCGACTCCGGATCTCATCACTATCCGCTACCTGGACGCCCTCACCCAGATGGCCGACGGGAAGGCGACGAAGATCTTCCTCCCCGTGGAGACGTCCGGAATCCTTGGAAGCCTCGGGGCGATCAAGGAAATGTGGAACGAAGAGGCATCTGCCGAGTAGCCGGCCAAACGGTCACCGTTCACCACACGAGCGGCCGGGCCTACGGGCCCGGCCGTTTCACGCCACTAGATGTGGTCCGGCGGTTCTATTAGACCCCCATGCCTTCGGGACCGCCGGACCATGTTTTCAGAAGGTGGTCTAAAGAAGAACATAGGAACAACATCTGGAGAGGAACAAGAGGAATGGCACGGCAAGACTTCTCGCAGGGGTACTCACCTGATGAAGTCACTACCACGACGCAGGATGAGCATGGGCACTCATCCAACCTGCGGGTCCGCGCCCCTGTCCGTGGCGCGCCATGATGGAACAGATCGTCCAATCCGACACCTGGTCCCGAATACCGGTCGGTGCAAGACATCGTCCGTGAGGCCATCTACCACCGGTTCCACTGGATCAGGCTTTTTGAGGGTCGTACCCACCGTCACTCATCTGTCACCCCCAACAGCCGCCATCCGCAACGGGCATGTTCGGCGTTGTGGCCGTCTACGTCTTTGCTGATCGGGTCGTGTAGGAATGGGTTTTTGAGACAGGCTTCTGGTTCTAGACCAAGTTCCTTGTAGTAGTCGATGTCGTACACCTCATGGTCGACTTCGCACCACCAGACTTTGCGGGCCTCCACCCGAAGACCCATCTTGTTCAAAGCATCAAGAAGGACGTCCATTTCGCCCTCGAACTGTTCAAAGGGCACGTCGGGCCAAGTTGATTGGTGAAGTTGCCTGTACAGTGTCTTGTCGATCCTGTAAACACTCATGTCGCCTCCTCTGCCTGGTGTGTCCTGGCGATGCTGTCCCAAAGGTTCTGTTCGGTGACGTCGATGACGGTCCATGCCATCGCCAGAGCGCCGTCATGGATGGCCTTGTCCCCGTCCGGGGTGATCGTGTGGGCGGCGAACTCCGGCTGATGATTCACCGCCTCACCGGGGTTGATCGTGAGGAACGGGTGGATGGCCGGCACGATGTGACTGACGTTGCCCATGTCCGTCGAGCCGGCCATCGGCATGTCGGCACCTCTCGCAAGATCACGACCTAGCGCCTTGGCATTGGCCACGAACCGTTCGACGAGCACAGGGTTGGAGACGAGATCTTCGAACGGGTGCCCGATCTCGGACGTGTCCCAGGTGCATCCGGTGGCGATCGACGCCGCTTCGAAACACGCCATGACCTTCTCCGACAGCTCCTCGAGCCGGTCTGCGGTTGCCGAGCGGATGTACCACGACGACTTCGTATAGCTGGGGATGATGTTCGGCGCGTCGCCCCCATGGGTGATGATCCCGTGGATCCGGTCCGAAGGCAGGATCTGCTGACGTAACGTGGCGATGTTCACGTAGGCCTGCACGAAGGCATCCAGCGCGTTGATCCCCTTCTCCGGCGCACCGGCGGCATGCGAGTCCTTTCCATGGAACTCCACGTCGATGTGGCGGAC
>JANTGE010000034.1 GCA_024763085.1 Acidimicrobiia bacterium | reverse complement strand
GCCACGTCATTGCCGGCGGCAAACACACAGCGTCCGTAGGGACCGGTTTGCAGCGCCTCGAGTCGGGAGGAGACGTCGAGATCGTCCGAGATCGTGGACACCGGCCACCCGGTGTAGTCACCCAGGTAGAAGCGTCGAGCGTCGAAAGGGCAGTGCTCGGCTGCCGGGCAGTCATCGGTGCAGCGGCCGGTCGCTCCCGGCGGTGCATGATCGGGAGTGAAGAACGTCAGACTCCCGAGTGACGTGACGGTGGTCACGGACCCGAGGTTCCAGGTGAGGATGTCGAGGTCATGGCATGCCTTGGCGAGCAGGAACGGCGACGACTCCTCCTCCCGGTTCCAGTTGCCGCGTACGTAACTGTGGGCGAAGTGCCAGAACGCCACGTTCTCCCGGTGCGACACGTTGAGGATCTCTCCTAGACGGCCGGATGTCACGATGCGGTGGACGGCCTCGAACAGGGGAGTGGCCCTCAGGACGTGGGCTACGTGAAGGATGCCGCCGTCGGCGGCCGCATAGACGCGACGAAGGCCGTCAGGATCGACCGCGACCGGCTTCTCGACGAGGACGGCGTAGCCAAGGTCAAGAGCCGCGACGGCCGGTTCGACGTGGAGGCGGTCAGGGGTTGCCACCACCACGGCGTCGACCGGTGGTCGATCGGCGAGCAGGTCCCGCCAATCCGGGTAGCCGGCGGCGCCATGTTCGTCGACGAAGCGGGAACGCCTCCGCTCGTCTGGTTCGGCGACGGCGGTGAAGCGAAGGCGCTGAGGATGTCGCATCGCATAGGCGCCGTAGACGTCGTGTCCGCGCTGACCGGCCCCGAACAGCGCGGCTTTGATCACGTCAGGTACTCCTCCAGTACCTTCCACACCTGGGGCTTGGCGAGCTTCGCCCGCATGGAAGCCAGCGCCCGTATGAAGGTGGGGACGGCGCGATCGGCGCTCATCGGATTGGGCCGCATCGCTTCGAGGACCTGAGGCGATGGCCGGATCACCAGCGTGGCGGTGTCTGGCCACACTTCGGCGACCTGGGCGAGTTCGTCTTGGAGCTGGCTGCGTCCGACACGGTCGAACAGCGACTCCGGGAATCTGGCGTTGCGCCGTTCCTCTTCTGCGGCCATCGGGGCGATGGCAAGCAGGAGGTCGAGAGGGGCGCGGTCTCCCAGCACCAGGTCGGCGTTGGTACCGGAAACGACGCCACCGTCGACGTAGGAGGTGCCTTTGATCACGTAGGGGGAGAACACCACCGGCACGGCCGAGGATGCGGCGACCGCATCGGCGAGGGTCACGTCGGGTGCGGACTCGGTCCCGAACGGGACCCGGCGGCGGGCGTCGATGTCGTAGGCGACGACGACGGTAGGGCGATCGGGCCATGAGTCGGCGATGTGCGGAACCTGTTCGCGGACCCAGTCGCCGATGCCGCTTGCGTCGAAACGGCCGGGGGCACCGAGCAAGACGGTGACGCCGGGGTGGCGGATCGAAGGCACGACCCCTCGGCGAATCCATCGTCCGACTCCTCCGAAGGAAGACTTTCGGTACACCCGTTCCCCGATTCTTCGGGCGACGGCTGCTCGGTCCTCGCCCGGGTGGACGATCGAGTCGAGCCCCAGTGCCCCGCCACGCACGACCGCCGCGGCGAAAGCCCCGGCGGAGGTGCCGACGATGACATCGGCGGTGGCAGGATCCCATCCTGTGGCCATCTGGATGGCGAGCAGGGTGGCGAGATGGTAGGAGGCGCCGGTGACGCCGCCTCCGCCGAGGATCAGTCCGACTCTGCTCACCGGCGGGAGCTTACCTCGGGTCGGGTCAACGCCCCGCAGGTACTCCGAAAGCTCGATGGCAGCTGGGGCAGGACGAGTCGGACTCCCGTGTCTCCGCTCCGCACCAAGGGCAGGGGAGTTCCGTTGCGGGCTGGTAGGCCTGATACCAGCCTCGGATGTCCAACACGAAGGCGTCGTCTCGTTCGTGGAAGTGTCGACCGGCGTATACGACCAGTAGCGTGATGATCGAAGCCGTCACCAGCAGTTCGAACACGGGTCCTCCTCGTCCGTCGTCGGGAGCTTAGGAGGGGTCCGCGCGCGAGAGAAGGATTTCGCGCTCTCGTGATACTTGCGGGCGCAGCGTCCCCTATTTGATACTGGCGACGAGGTCGTCGACGACGGGTTGAAGATCTTCGAGGCGGCCGTCGCGGGTCTCCGCCTGACGGAGCAGGTAGGAGGCGGCGTGGTAGGCGGTCCAGATGCGCAGCGTCTCTGGTGTCACCGAAGCGCCATACCCTTCGGCGAAGGCCCCAGTCGCTGCTCCCGAGTGGCGCGAGAGCATCCAAAACGCGTAGGTGTAGTCCCATACCGGCGGTGCCAGCGTGGCCCAGGTCCAGCCGGTCAGCGTCACCCGGCCGTCATCGTCGATGACGAACGCGTCCGGGTCCGGGCGCGTGTGTGCAGCCCGTGGCTCCCCGGCGACCGGGAACGCCACATCGGCCGCCTTGACGAAGGCCGACTCGGGGATGCGCAGACGGCGCCGATATCGCTGCAGCCTGCTGAAGGTCGCCGTGAAGTCGCCGGCGAGCCATGACGAGTCCATGCCTCCTTGCAGGTTGGAGAGGCCCGAGGGGTCGTGCTCGTGGAGTCGGCGCAACATCGCGCCGACCGCTCTGGCGGAAGCTTCATCTCCGGGCAGCGATCCCAGCGTCCAACGGCCGGCGTCTTCCATGTGGAGCCAAGTCGTTTCTCCCGAGACGCCCCATTCGAGCACGATCGGGAGCCCTTCGAGATCCGCGAGGGTCTCGAGAGCCCGCCGTTCTCTGCGTTGATACGTCGGCGAGCCGTATACCTTCAGGACGGTGGACTCCCCGGACGGGTGGTAGAGCCGGTAGATGTGGTTCGGGCCACGGGAGATCTCGTGGACGTTGCCGTCTTCGGCCAGGGCGTTGGCAATGTCTCGCGGCTGCACGTGTGCTTTCCCCCTGCTCGTGTGTTGCAAACACTAGCCCACACGGATGCCCCAGGGCGGGAAAAGGCTCCGGTGCAGCCCGCCATCAGGAGTATCCTGGCGGCTTCGCGGAAGAGAAGGACACCGTGGCGATCGAGATCGAGTTCCCCGACGGTTCAAAAGCAACATTCCCCGAAGGCACGACCGGTTTGCAGGTAGCCGAGAGCATCGGGCCTCGTCTGGCGGCCGCAGCGGTCGCGGCCAAGATCGACGGACGACTCCTCGATCTGACGAGGCCGGTCACGTCGGGGGTCTTCGAAGTGGTAACCGAGGCGACCGAGGAGGGGCGGTCGGTGCTGCGGCACTCTGCCGCACACGTGTTGGCACAGGCCGTGCTGTCCCTCTACGAGGGAGCCAAATTTGCCATCGGACCCGCGATCGAAAACGGCTTCTACTACGACTTCGACATCGGCAGGCCGTTCACCCCCGAAGACCTCGAACGTATCGAGGAGAAGATGGCGGAGATCGTCGCAGCCGACCAACCGTTCGTGCGGGAAGAGGTCGACAAGTCGACGGCACTGGAGATCTTCGCCGATCAGCCCTACAAGACCGAGATCATCGAATCCGTCGACGAGTCCGAGGTCTCCGGCGGCGATGTGGTGTCCCTCTACCGGAACAACGGGTTCGTCGACCTGTGTCGGGGCCCACACATCCCTTCGACCGGCCGGCTCAAGGCGTTCAAACTGCTACGGACCGCCGGTGCCTACTGGCGGGGCGACGAGCATCGTCCGCAACTCCAGCGAATCTATGGGACCGCCTGGGAGTCGAAGAAGGCGTTGGAGGAGTACCTGCACCGACTCGAGGAGGCCGAACGGCGGGACCATCGCAAACTGGGACCGGCGCTCGATCTCTTCTCGTTTCCTTCGGAGCTCGGGTCGGGCCTGGCGGTATGGCATCCCAAAGGCGGGCTGGTCCGCACCCTGATCGAGAACTACTCCCGCGAGACCCATGCCGACCATGGCTACCAGCTCGTGGCCACGCCGCATGTGGCGAAGGCAAACCTGTGGGAGACGTCCGGTCACCTCGACTTCTACGCCGACGGCATGTATCCCGCGATGGAGCTCGACGAGCACGACCGCTACTACGTGAAGCCGATGAACTGTCCGTTCCATGTGCTGATCTTCCGTTCGAGCAGCCGGTCCTACCGGGAGCTGCCGTTGCGCCTCTTCGAACTCGGCACCGTCTATCGGTACGAGCGATCCGGGGTGCTCCATGGACTGCTCCGCGCCCGCGGTTTCACCCAGGACGACAGCCACATTTTCTGTACCCGCTCCCAGATCGGGACGGAGCTGCAGAGCCTGCTCGATTTCGTGCTGATGGTCCTGCGCGACTTCGGGTTCACCGAGTTCGAAGCCGACCTGTCCACCAAGAACCCGGACAAGTGGATGGGCGACCCGGAACTCTGGGACGAGGCGACCGACGCGCTGCGTGCCGCTCTGGAAGCCGCCGGACTCGACTACACGGTTGCCGAAGGGGAGGCGGCGTTCTACGGTCCGAAGATCGACATCCACATCAAGGACGCCATCGGCCGACGCTGGCAGCTCTCCACCATCCAGCTCGACTTCTCACTGCCTGAACGGTTCGACATCGAGTACACGACGTCGGAAAACACCCGGGCCAGGCCGGTCATGATCCACCGGGCCTTGTTTGGGTCGGTGGAGCGCTTCTTCGGGATCCTGCTCGAACACTATGCCGGTGCGTTTCCGATGTGGCTTGCACCGGTCCAGGTCGAAATCGTGCCGGTCGCCGATCGTCATCTCGGTTACGCCGGCGACGTCGCCGACCGGCTCCAGGCGGCCGGACTGCGGGTCCAGATCGACGAGACCTCGGAGACCGTTGGCGAGAAGATCCGGCGCGCCCTGACGGCAAAGACGCCGGCTGTTCTCGTCGTCGGCGACCGAGACCAGGAGGCCAAGACGGTCGGCCTGCGACTCTACGAAGCCGAACGCGAAGAGCGGGGCGTCCCGGTCGGCGACGTCGTCGATCGCCTCACTCGGCTGGCCCAACCGCCGCGGTGAGTAGATTTCGGTTTATACCGAAAGGTTCGTAGGCTCGCACCCGTCGAAAGGGGTTCACGTTGAAACGACTCGTCCGCATGCTCACCTGGGTGACAGAACGCTCACCCTGGGGGGTCATTCTGATCGTCGCGATATTGAGCGTGGTACTGGGATCGTACGCGTCGCAGATGGAGACACAGTCGAGTCAGGAGTCGTTCGCACCGGACACGCCGGAGATTCAGGCATCCGAGGAGATCGACCAGCTGTTCAGCACCGGCGCCACGGAGCAGGTCATCCAGATCATCCTTTCCGACAGTGACGTGATCAGTGCCGACGGAGTTCGTACCGTTGCCGAGATTCAGCGGAGACTCCGCTCAGGGACGGCCGCCGGCTACCTTTCGGATCGCGCCGACCGGCCGGGTGTGGTCACCTACCTCGACGGGGTCCTGCAGGCGGCTCAAATGCAGGGGCTCCCGTTGGACGCGTTGACAGATGAACAGGTCGACCAGCTCTATGCGCTTTCGCTCCAGAATGCACCGGCGAATCAGGCCGACTTCCTTCGCAAACTCGCCGCTGCCGACGCCGACGGGCCCGACGCCTCCGCCGGCCTGGTGGTGGTGTTCCTCGATACTTCGAAGCTGCCCGCCGATGGAGGCATCGCCGCTCTGGGGAATCTCGAGCAGGGAATCGCCGACGACGTCACCTCTCTGTCCGACGGCATCCAGGTGCAGGCCTTCTCCATGCTGCTTCTGTTCGGCGAAGAATCAGACTTTCAGCAGGAAGTCGGGCGGCTGTTTGCCACGGCGTTCCTGGTCATTCTCCTCATCCTCGGATATGTGTACTTCGTCAGGCCCCGCAATGGTGGCAGCTGGATCGGATCGGTGCGGCGCACTGCCGCCGACGTGGCGCTGACCCTGCTGGTCATCATGACGGCGATCCTCTGGATGCAGGGGATCGGTGTGCTGCTCGGCCCCAAGTACCTGGGCGTAGTCGGGAACTTCAGCGAGATCACTCAAATCATCCCTGTGCTCCTGATCGGCATGGGCGTGGACTACGCCATCCATCTGATCGGCCGCTATCGGGAGGAGATCGGCAAAGGCAAGACCGTCGATCGCAGTGTGGCCCGTGCCGTCGGCACGGTCGGCATCGCACTCGTTCTGGCCACGGTCACCACCGCCGTCGGGTTCTTGACGAACCTCATCAGCCCACTGCCGGGGCTCCGAGACTTCGGGATCCTCACCGCGGTCGGTATCGCGGTGGCCTTCCTGCTCATGCTGACCCTGCTGCCTGCCATCAGGCTGCTCCTCGACCGGCGAGCCGAGCGAAGGGGGACGCTGCACCCAGAGATGTTCGAGACCGAGTCGAACCCCCGGCTTCTGCCTCGCCTGGTGGCCAAAACGGCGGTCCTCGCCGAGCGTATTCCGATTCCCACGCTGATCGTGACCCTCTTGCTCGGCGGCCTTGGCTGGTATGGGCTCACCCAACTCGAGACGACGTTCTCGTTCACCGACTTCCTTCCCAAGGACGCTCCCGGTGTAGTCGCGTTCCAGACGCTCGAGGAGAAGTTCGGGGGAGGCGTCGGCGAACAGACCAATGTGCTCATCAAGGGTGACGTCGCCACGCCAGAGGCCTTCAATGCGATGGCTCAGGCTTGGACGAACCTTGCCGGCGTCGAGGACGTCGAGACGTTCGGAGGGTTTGCCGCGGCAGACTCGCCGGTATCGGTGGTGGCGAAGCTGGCGCAGAATCGCGATCCGGCAGTCATGCCGGCCGTCGTCGCCGCAGGGCTCACCCCCGAGCTCACCGTCGCTCCAGACGCCGACGTCGCCGCCCTCTACGACGCCGTCATGGCGGCGGCTCCGGAGGAAGCAGGCAAGGTGTTGGCCAAAGCCGACGGTCGGTACGTCGCCTCTCAGTTTGTGATCCAGACATCGGCGGGTGAGAGCCGCGCCGCGGCGCTCCGCGCCAATCTTCTCGATGCTTTCGCCCCGGTGGCCGCCGTCGGAGCGGAGGTGGTTCCGACATCCACCGAGATCATCTCGGCGGTGATCGTCGAACAACTGTCGTCTTCGCAGGTCCGATCCCTCTTCTTCACGATCCTGGTGGCGATGCTGCTGCTGATCATCAACTTCTGGTTCGAGGTGAAACGGCCCTTCCTCGGAGTGATCACGATCGCACCGGTGGCGCTCGTCGTGCTCTGGACCTTCGGGATGATGGCGGTGTTCGGGATCCCATTCAACCCGGTGACCGCCACGTTGTCGGCCATTGCCGTCGGTATCGGCGTTCCCTTCACCATTCACGTGACCCATCGTTTCGAGGAAGACCGGATGCGGTATGAGGACCCGGAGGATGCGATCAGGTCTACGGCGCGGCACACCGGCGCCGCGCTCGCCGGTTCCGCGTTCACGACGATGGCAGGGTTCGGGGTGCTCATCACCTCGTCGCTCGGTCCGATCCGACAAATGGGCCAGGTGACCGTGTTCGCCATCGGCTTTGCCCTCATCGCCTCGGTGCTGGTGCTGCCATCCATGCTGGCCCTTTGGGACTCATGGCACCGCAAACGGGGCGAAGCGGTGCTAGACCGAGAGGCGCTTGCTGAACACGGCTTCATCGAGTAGCCGAAAGAAGGAGGGGCCCACGAGGGCCCCTCCTTCTTTGCCGCTGTGGTTTGCTCAGGCGATGCCGGCGGCTTCCTCCAGCATGGCGGTCGTTACCGACTTCGGCCGCTCGATGGGGTAACCGAGCGCACGGTCCCACACGATGTTCGACATGACGCCGAGCGCCCGGCCGACACCGAACAGCACCGTGTAGAAGTCGTATTCACGCAACCCGTAGTGCCACTGGATAACGCCGGACTGGGCGTCGACGTTCGGCCACGGATTCTTCGCTTTCCCCTGCTCTTCGAGGATCGGGGGCACGACCTTGTACAGCATGTCCACATACTTGAAGATCGGATCGTCCGGAAGATGCTTCAGACAGAAGTTCCGTTGCTCCATGTAGCGGGGGTCGGTCTTGCGGAGCACCGCGTGGCCGAAGCCAGGAATGACCTGCCCTGAGTTCAGGGTTTCCCAGACGAACTCCTTCATCTTCTCTTCGGTCGGTTCGGCGCCGCCCATCTTCTCCATCACGCCCTGGATCCAGCGCAGCACCTCCTGGTTGGCCAGGCCGTGCAGCGGTCCGGCGAGCCCGTCGATCATCGCCGACGCCGCGTAGTACACATCTGACAGCGCACTGGCGACGAGGTGTCCCGTGTGGGCGCTGACGTTGCCGGACTCGTGGTCGGAGTGGAGGATGAAGTACAGCCTGGCGACGTCGTCGTACGGCTCGGGGATACCCATCATGTGGGCGAAGTTGCCGCCAAAGTCGAGCGACGGATCAGCAGGTATCTGCTCGTCGTTCTTGTACTTGAGGCGATAGATGAACGCCGCCAGTTCGGGCAGTTTCGCCCACAGATTGAGGGCGTCTTCCAATGTGGGACGCCAGTAGTCCATCTTGCCGAGGCCTTCGTTGTAGGCCTTGACGAACTCCGACTCGCGTTCCATGGCAACGATGCCGGCCGAGAACATCGCCATCGGGTGGGTGTCGCTCGGCAGGGCACGAAGGGCGGCCTTCACGTAGTCGGGCAAGCCGCGCCGCCGCTTCAAGTCTTCGACGAGTTCGAGTGTCTGCGCCTCGGTCGGTACCTCTCCGGTGAGCAGCAGCCAGATATGCCCTTCGACATACGGCATTTCCCTTCCCGGAACCTTCGGGAGCATCGCCAACGTTTCCGGGATGGTATAGCCCCGGAACCGAATGCCTTCGTTGGGGTCGAGGTAAGAGATGTCGGTGACGAGCATCTTTACACCCCGGGCGCCTCCAATGGCCTGCCCGATGGACACGTCGGAGATCTTGACGTCTCCGTACTCCTTGACGAGTCGGGAAGTTCGAGGACGCCAACCCTCGATCTTCGCTTCGAGTGTTTCTTTCAGTGACATCGTCACCTCCTGTTGTCCTGGCGCCTGGGCGCCGTTCGACGATTGCGGCCCCTCCCTGGAGCCCGGGCATCCGAGCCCCTAATCGTCCTTCTGTGCGTTGGCGATCACCCTTTCTGCCTCTTGATGGGGGACTTCTTCGTAGTGGTCGAAGGTCATGGAGAAGGTGCCCCGACCTCCCGTGATCGACCGGAGGTCGATGGCGTATCGTTGCATCTCGGCGAGCGGGACCTCGGCGGTGACCACCCGCATACGGCCGTCGGAATCCATGCCGAGGACCCGGCCCCGCTTCGCGTTCAGGTCGCCGATGACGTCACCCATGTACTGTTCCGGGACGCGCACCTCGACTCGCATGATCGGCTCGAGCAGCACAGGTCGAAGGTTCGGAGCCGCCGCCTTGAGGGCGAGGATCCCCGCCATCCGGAAGGAAAGCTCGTCGGAGTCCACGGAGTGGTACTTGCCGTCATACACGGTGGCCCTGACATCGGTGACGGGGAAGCCGGCGAGGATGCCTCGCTCCAAACCTTCCTGGATGCCTTTGTCGACCGCGGGAATGTACTGGCGGGGGATGGCACCACCCTTGATCTCGTCGACGAACTCGTAGCCGCTGCCCCGTGGCAGGGGCTCGAACCGAACAAAAGCGACGCCAAACTGGCCGCGGCCTCCGGACTGCTTCTTGTGTTTGCCTTCGGCTTCTGCTTTGGCGGTGATGGTCTCCCGGTACGGAACGGTCGGGATTGCGGTGTCGACCTCGACGCCGAACTTGCGGGACATTCGAGCCACGGTCACGTCCAGGTGGGTGTCGCCCATACCTGAAAGGATCGTTTCGTTCGTTTCGGAGCGCCGCTCGACTCGCAGGGTCGGGTCCTCTTCGACGACTCTTGCCAACGCCGTCGACAGCTTCTCTTCGTCCTGTGCCGACTTGGGGGACACGACGACGCTCATCACCGGCTCCGGGAACGGAATCGGCTCGATCTCGATGTCCGAGCCGGGGGTCCGGAGCGTGTCACCGGCGACCAGGTCTTCGATCTTCGCTACCGCCGCGATGTCCCCGGTTGGAATCTTCGCGGCGTCGCGATGCTCCTTCCCCTGCTGAAAAAACAGGTTGTGGAGACGCACTTTGCTTCCGCGCGCCGTCTCGAGCACATCATCGGCGGCGACGGAGCCCGAGAAGACCCGAAAGAGGGAGATCCGTCCCACGTACGGGTCGGACGTCGTCTTGAACACGTACGCGACGGTGGGTCCGTCGGTCGACGGTTCCAGTGTTCCGCCGCCGGTAAGCGGAATCGGGGCCCGTTCCAACGGACTCGGTCCGAACTCGACGATGAACTCGGCGAGGGCATCGATGCCGACGAGGCCGGTGGCAGATCCACACAGTACCGGGTGGATCTGGCCTTCGACGATGCCTCGATGCACCACTTCGACCATCTTGTCGCGGCTCGGTTCGACGCCTTCGAAGTAGGCTTCGAGGAGCTCATCGTCGGTCTCCACCACCGACTCGACGAGCGCTTCGTGCACCTCGGCGAGCATGTCGGCCATCTCGTCCGGAGGTGCCGTGTCGGACCCTTTCGGGTTGTTCTCCTCGTACAGCACCCCGGTATTGGATACGACACGGACGATCCCACGGAGGTCGGCCTCTTTGCCGATCGGGACCTGGACCGGGGCGACGCTCTTGCCGAAGACGTCGCGCAACTCGTCGAGGGTGCGGGTGAACGAGGACCGGTCACGGTCGAGCTTGTTGACGAAGACCATCCTGGGGATGCCCTCTTCGCCGGCCAGGTGCCACAGAATCTCCGTTTGGACCTCGACACCGTCGACCCCGGACACGACGAACAGTGCCAGGTCGGCTGCTCGCAGGGCCGAGCGGGTGTCTCCGATGAAGTCCGCGTACCCTGGAGTGTCGATCAGGTTGATCTTGTGGCCCTTCCACGTGAACGAAGCAAGCGCCAGCCCGAGCGAGATGTGCCGTTCGACCTCTTCGGGTTCGAAGTCGGTGACGGTGTTGCCGTCCTCGACCCTTCCGAGTCTGGTGGTTTCACCGGCGGTGAAGAGCAACGCTTCGGCGAGCGACGTCTTCCCGCTGCCTCCATGGCCGACGAGCGCGACGTTCCTGATCCGGTCCACATGGCCTCCTGGGTTACTTTGGTCCGAGTCTAGTGAGTACTGAGGAGCCTTCCTCCGTGGTACCTTGGCGTCGATGATCGACATGAAAGCCCGGTCGCGAGCGACGAAACTCCTTGCTCCGATCGGCGCGGGGCTCCACAGAATTGGCATTTCGGCGGCTGCGGTCACCGTGTTCGGCCTCTTGGTCACGATCGCCGGTGCGATCCTCATCGGCACCGGACAGTGGCTCGTCGGTGGAGTGCTGGTGTTGGTGGGTTCAGGCATCGACGGCATCGACGGCGCCGTGGCGAGAGCAGCAGGCACCGTGTCTGCCCGGGGAGCCTTCTTGGATGCGGTCACCGACAGAATCGGCGAAACGGCCATGTGGGGCGGGCTTGCGGTGGCCGTCTCCGGCGACCCGGTTGCCGTCGGGCTGGCAGCCGTCTGTCTCGGCGGATCACTGACGATCTCATACGTGCGAGCCAAGGCGGAAGTCGGTGGCGCCGACGGCCGCGGCGGGCTCATGGGACGGGCCGAACGAGTGGTCCTCTACAGTCTTGGTGTTCTCACCGGAATGGTGGTGCCAATGCTGTGGGCGGCCGCGGCGCTCATCTGGTTCACCGTGGCGCAGCGTTTCGTGAACGGTTGGAGGCGGCTCTGAACCTGAACCTCACCTACGCCGCCTATCGCGGTGGAGCTGAGATCGCGGGCCTCGCCCCTGAGTGGGCCGTTCGCCGGCTCGGCGAAGCCGCGGGGCGCCGGGCGTTCGACCGTGGGGGTTGGAGGGCGCGGATGATGATTCGCCACATGGCTCGCGTCGTCGGATCGGAACAGGAGGTCGAGACGCTGGCCCGTCAGGCTTTCGCCGCCTACGGGCGCTACTGGGCCGAGGTGTTTTGGATCAGACCGCGTCGGGTGCCTGCCATTCTGCAGCACATCGAACGGGTCGGCGTCCATCAAGTCGAACGGGTCCGCGATGCCGGCCAGGGCATGGTGTATGCGCTGCCCCACATCGGCAACTGGGAGGTCGCCGGCACCGTAGCCCACGATCTTGGCCTCGAGTTGCTGGCCGTCGCCGAAGCCCTTCCCAACCGACGGATCGTCGAGTGGTTCGTCGACATCAGACGAACACTCGGCATAGACGTGGTGCTGGCGGACACGCCCGACATCATGCGCGTGCTCGGAGCAGCCGTGGACCGGGGGGCTGCCGTCGCTCTGGTGACCGACCGCAACGTCAAGTCTGGCGGGGTGCCTGTCGAGTTTTTCGGTGAGGTGACTTCGATGCCTGCCGGGGCAGCAGCGCTGGGTGTCCGACATGGCGTCCCGGTGTTTCCGGTTGCGGCGTACTTCAAGGAGGGGAGAGGCCACCGGCTGGTCGTCGAGCAGCCGGTGCAGATGCCGACCGACGGAACGGAGGCGGAACGGATCCATGAGGGGACACGGCGCCTGGCCCGGGCATTGGAGAGCCTCATCCGCCGGGCTCCGACCCAGTGGCACATCGTCCAGCCCAACTGGCCCTCGGATCGACGATGAAGGTTGCACTCGTGAGCCCCTATGCCCTGGACCGGCCCGGTGGAGTCCAGGAGCAGGCTGCAGGATTGGCGAAGCGTCTGCCACCGCTCGGAGTCGAGACCATTCTCGTAGGGCCGGGAAGCAGCGACGGCAGCTGGGTATCGGTAGGCAAGCCCACGCCGCTCGTCGCGAACGAAGCCGTGGCTCCGCTCAGCCTGATGCCGGGCGTGGTCGGGCGAGTGCGCGCTGCCGTCGAGGACTACGACGTCGTCCACGTCCATGAGCCGCTCGTGCCGTTCGTCGGGCCCGCAGCGTGGGTCGGCGCTTCGCAACGAACCATCGGCACGTTTCATGCGTCTCCCGGAACAAGAGTCAGTGAGTTGTATCGCCGAGCCCGGCCGCTGCTTCGCCCGCTTGTCGACCAGCTCGACGTCCGCACCGCCGTGAGCCGAGCCGCGGCAGCTCCGGTTGCACCTTTCGCGCGAGGGCTTCGGATCATTCCGAACGCGATCGACGTTGCCTCGTTCTCCCCAACGGGTCCCAAGGTACCGGGAAGGGTCGTGTTCGTGGGGCGCGATGAACCCCGCAAAGGGTTGGACATCTTGCTGCGCGCCTGGCCCAAGGTGGTCGCCGAGACTCCCCACGCGGAGCTGGTCGTCGTCGGTGCGAGACGCAGCTCAGGTCCACCCAATACCCGATTCCTCGGAAGGGTTCCCGAAGCGGTCAAGAAGGAGACGGTGGCTTCGTCGACGGTGCTGGTCGCTCCCAACCTCGGCGGTGAGAGCTTCGGCGTGGTGCTCCTCGAAGGCATGGCAGCGGGCTGCGCGATCGTGGCATCCGACCTTCCGGCCTTCCGCGACGTCGCCGCCGGTGCCGCTGCCTACGTCACTCCCGGGGACGTCGACGGCACTTCCGATGCGGTGTCGACGCTCGTACGGGAGCCGGCACGGGCTGCGATACGAGGCGAGGACGCACTCCGGCGGGCCATGCGGTTCGACTGGTCCAATGTTCTGCCGCGCTGGCTGAGCCTCTATGAGCAGCTCTGAGCCGCCGGTAGACTTCTAGGCAAGGAGGAAACGTGGAAACAGGAACCGATAGGGTCAAACGCGGTCTCGCCGAGATGCTGAAAGGCGGCGTGATCATGGATGTGGTCAACGCCGAGCAGGCAAAGATCGCCGAAGAGGCCGGCGCGGTGGCCGTCATGGCCCTCGAGCGCGTCCCGGCCGACATTCGAAAACAAGGCGGGGTTGCCCGCATGGCCGATCCCGAGAAGGTCCTCGAGATCATGGAGGCGGTCTCCATTCCGGTCATGGCGAAAGCCCGCATCGGTCACTTCGTCGAAGCTCAGGTCCTGCAAGCGCTCGGTGTCGACTACATCGATGAAAGCGAAGTCCTGACACCGGCCGATGAAGAACACCACATCGACAAGTGGGCCTTCACCACCCCGTTCGTGTGCGGAGCCAGGAACCTGGGGGAGGCACTCCGGCGGATCGGAGAAGGCGCCGCGATGATCCGCACGAAGGGCGAGGCCGGAACCGGCAACGTGGTGGAAGCGGTCCGCCATGTGCGCACGGTGAATCGGGAACTTCGGGCGCTTACCACCATGCAAGCCGAAGAGCTGGCCGCCGCGGCGAAAGAGCTGCGGGCGCCGCTCGACCTGGTTCGCGAAGTGGCGGAGACCGGGAAGCTGCCGGTGGTGAACTTCGCCGCCGGCGGCATCGCTACACCGGCCGACGCCGCACTCATGATGCAGCTCGGTTGTGAAGGGGTGTTCGTCGGCTCGGGGATCTTCAAGAGCGAAGATCCGGCTCGACGAGCCCACGCCATCGTCGACGCCGTCACCTTCTTCCAGGACCC
>JANTGE010000033.1 GCA_024763085.1 Acidimicrobiia bacterium | reverse complement strand
GTCGTCGCCTCAGACGTAGTCGTCGTCGCCTCAGACGTAGTCGTCGTCGCCTCAGACGTAGTCGTCGTCGCCTCAGACGTAGTCGTCGTCGCCTCAGTCGTAGTCGTCGTCGCCACCGGGACGAACGCGACGCAGACTGGATGGATCGAATTGGCGAAGACATACGGATCGCCGCTCGTCGGATAGGCCGAGTGGAAGGCCCACACGGTGGTGAGGCTCGGCACCTCTACACCGGTGTCGACCTGCTCGCTCAGCGTGTCGAGTTCATCGGGCAGATCGGAGATCGAGCTGGAGCGCCAGCTTCCGTCGGTGACGTAGAACTGCTCGTTCGCCTGCGACTGAGGCGAGCCACCGTCGTGCGGATCATAAGAGAAGAGCCAGATATCGTAGGTGCCGCCAGGAATGTCCGCGCTCACCGGAGATGTCATTGCCTCCGCCTGGGTCATGTCGGACCTGATCATCTCACCCCCGAGTTCCACCACATATCCCTCGTTGAAGGGACACGACGGAACCACTTCTGTCTGTGCCAGAACCGGGAATGCCAGAGCGACGACGACCGCCACTACCGACAAAGCCGCCAGCCATCTCATCTTCATCTCTTGCCTCCTCGTCGTGCGAGGGGCAGCAAGGCCGGTCTCACCACTGGCTCACCTCGGTCCCGGTGACCGAAACTCGGACCGAGGGTCAGCGCCTCCCATAGCCCCTAGCCACTCTACGTGGCCATATGTCAACCATACCTCACAAAGCGTGTTGCGTCGAGCACACACCATGCATAGTTGACCACCGAGAGTGTACGAGATGCGACTGCTCCTGAAAATAGGCCCAGAGGCCCCTTCAGGCAGACTGCTCGGTCGTCCCCGGCTCTTCCGGAAGCGGAACGAGGGTCGGATTGACCCGCTGCGCAACCACCTCGGCGTCGATGACCACCTGGGCGATGTCGGTGCGGGACGGCAACTCGTACATGGTGTTCAGGAGGACCTCCTCCATGATGGCCCGCAGGCCACGGGCCCCGGTGTTCCGCTTCAGGGCCTGGTCGGCGATCGCCTCCAGGGCATCGTCGGTGAATACCAGTTCGACGCCATCGAGCTCGAAGAACCTCGAGTACTGCCGGACCAAGGCGTTCTTGGGCTCCTTGAGGATACGAATGAGCGCATCCCGATCCAGGTCGTCGACCGTGGCGACCACTGGCAGGCGTCCCACGAACTCGGGGATCAGACCGAAGGTGATCAAATCTTCCGGCAACACCTGGTCGAACAGCTCCGATGCCCGGTGCTCAGTCTTGGAACGGATGTCCGCTCCAAAGCCCACCGCACGGTTCCCGACTCTCCGGCCGATGATGTCCTCCAAGCCGGCGAAGGCCCCGGCCACGATGAACAGCACATTCGTGGTGTCGATCTGGATGAACTCCTGGTGGGGATGCTTTCGACCCCCCTGCGGTGGTACCGATGCAACAGTGCCCTCAAGGATCTTCAGCAGCGCCTGTTGGACACCTTCGCCGGAGACATCACGGGTAATCGACGGATTCTCAGCCTTCCTGGCGATCTTGTCGATCTCGTCGATGTAGATGATCCCCATCTCCGCCTTCTTCACGTCGAAGTCGGCCGCCTGGATGAGCTTCAACAGGATGTTCTCGACATCCTCACCGACGTAGCCCGCCTCGGTCAACGCCGTCGCATCTGCGATGGCAAATGGAACATTCAGCATCCGGGCCAGCGTCTGTGCCAGCAGCGTCTTGCCACAACCGGTCGGGCCGATCATGAGAATGTTCGACTTGGCCAGTTCGACGTCGGTCGCTGCTTCCTTCCCCGCCTGCACCCGCTTGTAATGGTTGTAGACGGCCACCGACAGCACTTTCTTGGCCCGTTCCTGGCCAACCACGTAGTCCTCGAGAAACTCGTAGATCTCTCTCGGCTTCGGCAGTTCGGTGAAACCAGGCGCCTCCTGCTCCGTCAGCTCCTCCGCGATGATCTCGTTGCACAGCTCGACGCACTCGTCGCAGATGTACACGCCGGGACCGGCGATGAGCTTGCGGACCTGCTTCTGCGACTTGCCGCAGAACGAGCACTTGAGAAGGTCGCCGTCACCGAATTTCGCCATGTCTACTCCTTGACGGCTTCGAGCTGTCGCCTGGTGAGGATATCGTCGACGATGCCGTATTCCTTAGCTTCTTCGGCAAGCATCCAGAAGTCTCGCTCGGTGTCCTGGGACACCTTCTCGATCGGCTGACCAGTGTGATCGGCGAGGATCTGGTTGAGCTGCTCGCGCATTTGCATGATGAGCCGCGCCTGGATCTCGATGTCGGACGCCTGCCCCTGGGCACCACCGGACGGCTGATGGAGCATCACGCGTGCATGGGGAAGTGCAAACCGTTTGCCTTTCTCGCCTCCGGCGAGGATCACAGCCGCCGCCGAGGCAGCCATGCCCATACATACGGTGGTCACGTCCGGTTTGATGTACTGCATCGTGTCGTAGATGGCGAACAGCGACGTGATCGACCCACCGGGAGAGTTGATGTACAGGTAAATGTCCTTGTCGGGGTCCTCGGACTCGAGGTGGAGAAGCTGCGCCATGATCAGATTCGCCACGGTGTCATCGATGGGTGTGCCGAGGAAGATGATGCGGTCTTTCAGCAGACGGCTGTAGATGTCGAACGCGCGCTCGCCGCGGCTCGTCGACTCCACCACCGTCGGTACGAGGTAATTCTCAGCGTTCATTCCGTCTCCTCTTCGGGCTCATTCCCAGTCTCCTCTTCTTCGAGGTCCAGGTCTACCCGTTTGCCATGCTCGTCGATAGGGACCGCTGCACTCACCAGCGCATCGAGCGCCTTACGGCGAAGAATATCACTGCGCAGGGCTTGCACACCGTCACCTGCCTCGGCTCGCAGTTGCTCCGCGTCTTGGCCGGCCTGGGCCGCCAGCACCCGCAGATACTCATCCAGTTCATCCTCGGACACCTCGAGGCCCTCTTGTTCGGCGAGGGCGTCGAGCAGCAGGTCGGTCCTGACGTTCCGGTCGGCCTGGTCCTTCAGGTCGTCCACAAACGCATCCTGACTCTGGCCGGTGATCTGCAGATAGTCGGACAAGGAGATTCCCTGGGACTCGAGCTGATGCGCGAAGCGGTGAAGGATGCCGTCCATCTCGGCACCGAGGATCTGCTCCGGCACTTCCACCACGACGTCCTCCAGGACGCTCTCCAACGCGGCGTCGCGCAGCCTGCGGCGCGCCTGCTCGAGCTTCGCCTCCATCAGACGTTTGCGAAGGTCCGCGCGGAACTCGTCGACGGTCTCGAACTCGCTGACGTCCGAAACCCACTCGTCCGTCAGTTCCGGCAGGCGCTTCTCCTTGACCTCTTTCACCAGCACCTTGAACGTCACCTCGGCACCGGCCAGATCCCCGAAGCCGGCCGGTAGCGTTGAGTCGAACGACAGAACATCGCCGGCAGTTGCACCCGTGAGATGCTCATCGAGCCCCTCGATCAGGGTGCCCGAACCAACCTCGTAGGTGAGGTCGGACGCTGAGGCCTCCTCGACGGGTTCGCCGTCCCTGGTGGCGCTCAAGTCCAACGCGACAAAGTCTCCTTCGACGGCCGGCCGGTCGACCGTCTCCAGCTCGGCGAACTGTTCACGAATCCGCGACAGTTGTTCGACGAGCTCGTCGTCGTCAACCTCGGGCGACGGAACCTCGACCTCTCGCCCGCGATACTCGGGGAGCTCGTCGAGGGTCGGCCGGAACGTCAGCTTGAGCGTGACTTTCACCTCGCTGCCGTCGTCGTCGATCTCTTCGATGGTCGCCGGAGCGTCCGGCTTCAACCCGGACTCCTCGATGGCTTCCGCTCCGATCTCAGGCACCAGCTCTTCGACGGCATCGGAGCGGATCCGCTCGGCTCCGACCATCGCCTCGACGACCCGGCGGGGCGCATGGCCCGGCCGAAACCCTTTGATCTTCACCTCTCGCGAGATGACGCGTGCTGCGGCATCCTCTGCTCTGCGGAGGCGGTCCTCCGGGATGGTGAAAGCGAGCAGCTTCTCGTTCGGACCTGCGTCCGTCACTTCGATGTCCAACCTGATACCTCGTTCCAGTCGAAGACGGCGTGACTCCACGCCGTCGGGGTGACCGACGGGCTTCGAACCCGCGACCTCCGGGACCACAACCCGGCGCTCTAACCAAACTGAGCTACGGTCACCATGCGCGAACCTCCGCGCCCCCGGGAGGATTCGAACCCCCGACCAAGAGCTTAGAAGGCTCCTGCTCTGTCCACTGAGCTACGGGGGCAACACAACCGGCGGCTGGTTCGCCCGAGCGGGTGAAGGGAATCGAACCCTCATAACCAGCTTGGAAGGCTGGGGCTCTACCATTGAGCTACACCCGCGGCGATGCCACAGGATAGTGGGTTGTCGGGCTGGCCGGATTTGAACCGGCGACCCCCTGCTCCCAAAGCAGGTGCGCTGCCAAACTGCGCCACAGCCCGAAGTGGTCATTGTGGCATATCGGCGCCAGGAAGCCGCCCTTCGGACTACGCCACGAGGTGCTGGGCGTAGGACAACGCCCACGGCTCCGCCGGCGGATCGGTGTGAGCCAGCGAGCGAAGCCGAGCCGCCAGCTCCGCTTCCTCGACGCCGCTCAGCACACCGAGCTCGTGGAGGTGCCGGGCGTACCAATCGGGCCAGTCAGGGTCGAACCCGTCGGTGGCGCTGTACGCCTCGTGATGGGCGGCAGCGGTGCTTTCGAGCGCTTTCGCAATGATGTCGATGCGTTCGTCCACATCATCACCTCCTTTCTGTCACTGGCGTCTCGTATCTTCAACGCATGAGACCGCCGATATCAGCCCACCTGCTCGAAGAAGCAGACCGCTGGGACGATCTGTCCCGCTGGGAACGCGCCGAACTGGGTCGATCGCTCCGACGGATCGGGCTCAGCTACGGAGAGATCATGGACCTCATCCCGGTCCCGAAAGGCACCTTGGCGGGCTGGTGTCGGGACGTTCCTCTCTCCCCTGAGCAGATAGACGCAATCGTGGCGAGGACCGCGCTTCTTCGTAGCGTTCCTCGAGACACCCAGAGAAAACGGCGAGCCCAAGTCGCGAAGATCCGCGCACAAGCTGCGAAGGAAGTTCCGGGGCTAGCAAGGGATCCGCTTTGGGTCGCCGGGACGGCGATGTACTGGGCTGAGGGAGCCAAGACACAGCGGCTCCTCATGGTCTCGAACACCGATCCAAGAGTCCTGCGGCTGTTCCTCGCTTGGGTTCGCTCCTACCTGATCTCCGATCCTGGGGTTGTCCTCATGCTCCATCTTCACACCGGCAATAACGAGCAAGAGGCGAAACAACACTGGATGGACGCGTTAGGTCTGCCCACCGCGGATTTCTACAAGACGTACAGGAAACCTGCAGGAACCGGTCACCGCAAGAACCATCTGCCCTGGGGGATTTGTCGTGTCAGCATTCGTCGAAGTGCTAACGCGTGGGTTCGTACCATGGCCTGGATAGATACTCTCGCCACGGACCTTCGACTTACCTCTCCCGACGTACCGCGCTAACCTTGCGTCGGGTCGCTAGCTCAAACTGGCAGAGCAGGGGACTCTTAATCCCAAGGTTGCGGGTTCGAGTCCCGCGCGACCCACGAGGCCAGTGGCGAACCGCCGCTGGCCTGTACCTTGTATTCAGTACCCAGTGCCTGGCAGCGACCCTGCCGTTTCCGACGAGCCAGAAGATTGCGGCCGCGCAAGTCGGCGTGTCACCCGCCCCGACGACTATCGCGAGTTCGGTCGCGGTACCCGATACCTGATACCCAGTACCTGGAAGCAATGCCGCCAGTCATATCAGATTCGCCAGCTTCCCGACCTTTTCGAACGCTTCCAAAGCCCGGTCGATCTGCTCGGCGGTGTGGGTCGCCATGCAGCTGGTTCGTAGCAATTGTCTGCCGGGCGGCGTCGCCGGAGCGATCACCGGGTTCGTGTAGACGCCCTCGTCGAGGAGCATCCGCCACATGCCGAACGTCACCATGTCGTCACCGACGATGACGGGCACGATCGGCGAAACCGAGTGTCCGGTGTCGAAACCCAATGCCTGCAGGCCAGAACGCCACCGCTCGCCATTCTGCTGAACTCGCTCGATCCGTTCCGGTTCCGAACGCATGATCTCCAACGCTGCCAACGCCGCCGCGGCGTTGGGTGGCGGAATCGACGCCGAGAAGATGAGCGCTCTCGCGTGGTGCTGCACAAAGTCGATGACCTCTTCGTCCCCGGCGACGAAGCCGCCAAGCGACGCGAACGACTTTGAGAAGGTGGACATGATCAGGTCGGTCTGCTCAGTCACCCCGAAGTGCGCCGCGGTGCCTCGCCCACCGCCCATGACCCCCATACCGTGAGCATCGTCGACCATGAGTCTGGCCCCGTAGCGGCGGCACACCTCGATCAACTCAGGCAGAGGCGCGAGGTCGCCCTCCATCGAGTACAGCCCATCGACGACGACCAGCCTCCCCCGATCCTCAGGGGTGTCGCCAAGCTGCCGTTCGAGATCCGCTACGTCGTTGTGCCGGAATCGTTTGATCTTGCCCCATCCGAGGCGAGCCGCATCCACGATCGAGGCGTGGTCGTCCTTGTCGAGGAAGACCGTGTCGTTGCGTCCGACGAGCGCCGAAACGGTCCCGAGGTTGGTCTGCATCCCGGTCGAGAACACCAGCGCCCGGTCCTTGCCGACGAAATCGGCGAGCCGACGTTCGAGCTCCAGGTGCATCTCCAACGTTCCGTTGAGGAAACGGGAGCCGGTGCAGCTGGTACCCATTTCTCGCACTGCTTTGGCAGCGGCTTCTCGCACCTTCGGATGGGTGGTCAGGCCGAGATAGTTGTTGGATCCGAACATGAGGATGTGCCGCCCCTGATAGACGGCTTCGGATCCTTCGTTGCTCTCCAGCGGCAAGAAGTACGGGTAGAAGCCGGCTTCCCGGGCCTGCCTGGCCCGCTCATACGAGTGTGCCTTGGCAAAGACGTCTGCGATGTCGTGGTCAGTCACTTGTCTGCTTTCTTCCGTACCCGTCGTAGCTCGAAGTCGAGATACGCCCGAAGTGCTCCTGGAGCGTAGCGCTGCAAACGCCATGGAAGCCCCGATCCCTTCGGATGGATGTTGAGTTTGCCATGTGCGACACCGTCGAGGAATGTCGACGCCACCTCCTCCGGTGTCAACAGGCCGGCGCCTTCGGAGAGTTTCGCCGTCTCAGGCGGCTTGGTGCCGTTCTCCTGCACGAGGCCGGGAGTGTCCGTGTCTGGGGGATACAGGATGGAGACCTGGATGCCATCGGGTTTCAGTTCGTGGCGAAGCGCTTCGGCGAACCCTGCAACGGCGAACTTGGCCGGCGCGTAGGCGGCGTAGCCGATGATGGCGAAGTAGCCCATCATCGATGAAGTGAATCCGAAGTGTCCCCTCCCCCGAGCGATGAAGTATGGAGCGAGCAACAGCGCCGGTACCGCCTGCGTGAAGTAGTTCGTTTCCATCTGGCTTCTGAGGTCGCTCGGCCGCAGATCGGTGACGTAGGCCGGGTAGGCGCCGCCGGCGAAATTGAACAGGTAGTCGGGGACCCCTCGGCGATCGATGAGACTTTCGACGACCTGCCTGATCGAATCTTCAGCGGCAGCGTCGGCAGGCAACGCTTCAACCCACTGCTCGGACCCGGCGTCGCCTCGGACTTCGTCGGCTGCTGCCTCGAGCGGACCTGGGCGGCGGGCGACCAGGGCGGCCGAGCCGCCTTCCTGCGCAAACTGGCGAGCCGTCGACAGCCCGATCCCTTGCGAGGCGCCAATCATCAGCGCCGTCTTGCCGGCAAACCGTCCCATCGGGCGGCAGCGTACACGATGGGCCGCCTCGATGACCGGCTGACCTGGCAGAATGTCTTCGTCGCGGGCGTAGCCGAATTGGCATAGGCGCCAGACTTAGGATCTGGTGGGCGCAAGCCCAATGTGGGTTCGAGTCCCACCGCCCGCACACGCAAACCGGAAGGATGTAACTGGTGCGGGCACTTGTCATCGAGGGATCCCTCATTCCGTCGCAGATGGCCCATTGGGAAGCAGTTCAGCGACATGGCATCGACGTCCATCTCGTTGGAACCTTGGTGGGTCCCAAACAGGATTGGTGGGTGACGACCGTTCCCGACAGCGCGGTGAGCATTCATGTGCACCAACCCCGGGGCTGGGTTCGCCGGGGCTCGCTGTGGTGGATGTATCCGGGCCTTCCCTCCCTTATTCGCCGGCTGCAGCCCGACCTCATCCACGTGGCGGCGGAACCCTGGGCCCTCTTCTACTCGCAGCTCGACCTGAGGCGCTACCCGACCGTGGGGCACGGGGCAGACAACCTGTGGATCCATGGGGGCTGGCTGGAGACCACGGTACGGCTACGAAGAGCTCGCTCCATCCTCGGTCGGCTAGCCGGATTCGCGTCCTGGAACACCGCCGGCATCGAGTACGCCAGGCGATTCGGACTCGAACCCGACGCTCCGACACTCGTCGTCCCGTCGCGACTCTCTGATCCCGAACCATTCATCGCAGCCTCCAAAGACCGGGACCGCCTCCGGTCTCGGGACCATGTGGGTGGAGATCTGGTCATCGGATTCGTCGGCCAGGTGGTCGCCAAGAAAGGCCTCGAGTGGCTCATCGAGGCCATCGCGGCCGCCGGCTTCCCGAACGCCTCCCTGCAGGTATACGGAACCGGACGAGACCTCGGCCGAATGGAAGCACTCGCCGCGCGTTTAGGGGTTCCCGCACGCTTCGCGGGCGGCGTGCCGGCGGAACAGGTGCCGGATGCGATGGCAACACTCGACGTACTCGTCGTGCCATCACTGACCGTTCCGGGTTGGGCGGAGCAGTTCGGGCGAGTGGCGCTGGAAGGGATGTTCTCCGGTGTATCGGTCATCACCAGCGACTCAGGGGCCCTCCCCGAAGTGGTCGGAGACGCAGGCATCGTTGTTCCCGAGGGAGATGTGACTTCTCTTGCTCGAGAACTGTCCCGCCTGGGACAGGACGAGTCGCTCCGTATTCGGCTTGGCGAAGCCGGCCGAGCAAGAGCGCTCTCCGTCTTCAGTCCGGACGCGATCGCCAGATCGCTGGAAAACTTCTGGAACGGCGTCCTGGGAGTGCCGGGCTGATGCCCACCAATGACCTGGGCCTGGCCGTAGAAGCACTCAAAGCCCTGCAGGCAACCGGCGCGAATCTGGCACTACTGCGGGACCCAATCGACCTGCGCACGGAACACCACACCAGCGACGTCGACGCAGTGGTCGATGCCGAACCAAGCTTCGTCCTCCGACAGGCGCTGCCCTCTCTCAACACGAAAGGGATCCATGTGGCTGCGGTGTGGCCATATGACGTCGGGGGCACCGCAACGGTGTTCCTGTTCAACGACACCGCCACTCGAGGCGCCCAGCTCGACCTGTTGTATGACCCCGATGGTCTCGGGCACTACTCGGTTCGAAGCTCTGCCCTTCTGATCGATGTGGTACAGACGTCACCCCTCCCCACGGTCGAACCGAACCGTCTCCTCATCTACGAGGCATCCAAGCGTCACAGGAAGCGACAGCCCGGACGATTGCGACAGGCCCTCGATCGCCTCGACGAGCTCCCGGAGGAGAGGGTCCACTCACTCGTCCGACAGGTGGCAGCTTCCCCAGCCCTTGCTCACCTGATCTTGAAGACCGATCCGGGCATCCGGACGCCAGGCCGGCCTCGCCGGGTGCTCACCCGAGCGAGAAGGCTGAGGGACCGTATCGCCACGCCTGTTGGTTTCTGGGTGCACTCAGCCAACGAAGAGCTTGCAGCAACTATCACCGAGCGGTTTGCCGCGGTCTTGGTCAGGACCGCGGCGTGTGCCACCCCTTCAGCTGCCGCTCGATTCCCTCTTTGGTACGCACGGATCGTGGCGCCGGTTCGCTGGCGGCCGGGGCTTGTCGCTTCGTGGGGTTCGGAGCCGCTTTGGCAACCGGATCTCCTTCTCGAAGCGGGCTCTGATGTCGACGCCGCAGTCGCCGAGGTCGTCTCGGCGATGGAGCGACGGCTCTTCTAGCCGGCAGCTTCGTCGTAGGCCTGCATGATTGCTTCGCCCAGAGGCCGGACCGGACGAATGGGCTCTCGTCGGATCGGAACCGGACTCGACAGGTAGCCGTCAACGGCCTGGGCAAGCTCTTGCACCGTGCGGTCCGGGGTGGTCGGCGCCACGCCCGCCGCCGGGCTCGAGGGCCACGCCGAACGCACCACCGGTGGGCCCCCGTGATCGAGGAAGACAACGGGTGTGCCCAGACTCAGACTCTCGGCGACCGCCAACCCCGCTTCCTCGCGCAGCGCAGGATGCAGGACCACCGATGCTCGGGCGATCGAGTCGAGCAGCAGACGTCTCGGTGTGTGTCCAGCGAACTCGACCCGGTCGGCAACCGAGAGGTTCTGTGCCTCGTTCCAGATGCGGAGGCGCTCGGGCCCGGTGCCGAAAAACACGAGCCGTGCATCCTGATCTGCAAGGCTCGCCAGCACTCGAACGGCCAGGATTCCGGCTTTCCATGGGATGAGACGGCCGACGACAGCGATGATCGGATCGCGAGACGACGGCTGATCGGGAGCAGCATCCACTGCGACGACGGTTGCATTGCTCACCACTCGAGATGGAACGTCGATGCGCTTTGCCGTCTCCTGATTCTGAACAAGAACGAGACTCCGCTCATCATCCTCGATCGGGTGCATTTGAATCGACACCCACCGCGCTGTCCGTCGCCTCCGTTCTGCGGCAAGTCCCCGCCGCCCGAGCACCGCCTCGAAACCCGGAGGGCTATCGACGCCACCGCCCAGAGGGCCTAGCACTCTTGGAATCGGCAGCGACAGAAGCCCGATTCGTGCCCAGTATGAAGCAAAGGTGATGTGGTGTGCGATGTCGAAATGGACGTCCGCATGTAGCGACTCCGCCACTTTGCCGGCCTCCCGTTGCCACAGGTCGTAGTACGCCTGGACAGGCAGCAGACCCCTCTGCTTGGCCCATAACGGGCCACGTCCCGCTTCGAAGCCCACCGGATGGATCCGATGCTCCCAGCGCGTATCCCGAACGGCGTCTCGGATCGAGACCAGGTTGTTTTGCCGCGTCAACACCCACACTTCGTGATGCGCGGCGGCAGCCAAAAGCGTTCGGAAACCAACCTCGGGCTCGGAGCCCTTCCCTGGTTCACATGCGTAGGCAGACAGCAGTACTCTCACAACTCGACGCGAGCTTAGGCGGGCCCTGCAGATCGTGACGCAGCCACGATGCGTGGCTACGCTCAGAACGGGAGGAACCTTGCAAGGACTCGGGTGGACGGCCGTCATATGGGCAGTCTCGCTGGTGCTTCTCGCTCCGGGCGGACCGCGCAACGTCTTGCGGACAGGTCGGATCGGCCTGACAAAAGGTCAATGGGCCTTAGTTCTTGTCCTGCTCGGATCACACAGTTTCGCTTCGACGGTGTCGGCCGAAGAAGTGCTCGCCAACCCGCTCGTGATAGAGCGAATCATTCGCGGCGCTCTATCAGGTTTGGCGCTTGCCATCGCAGCTCCAGAGTTGATCAGGCGACGATCCGCCTTCCGCTCCGGCCGCTTCCCTACGTTGACCGTGCTGACGCTGTATGGCTTCGTCGCCGCCGCCTCGAGCCTCTACTCGGTGGCGCAGATCGTGACGATCGGGAAAGTCTTTGAACTGGGAGCTGCCCTCTCAGCTGTATGGCTCGTGACCCTGGAGTCCCAAGATGGGAGCCGCCTCAAGGACACGATCAGGCTTGTCGTGCTGCTCGAAGCCGCCCTCCTTGCCGTCGCCGTCGTGGGATTCTTCCTCATGCCGTCGGTGTTCTATTCAGGCGACACAAGGCCCGGCTTCCTGGCTCTTGCCACCATGGGTGCCCCATATGGCGCCCCGAATGGGCTTTCGGCCAGCGGAGCTCTGGTGTTCGCCTACGCGCTCGCCGAGGCCTTCGAAGCCGCCTCGAGCCGAGTCAGGTTGCCGTGGGTCTTGCTGGCGGTCGTCGGTACGCTTGCCGTTCTGCTCTCCTCGGGACGCCAGGGTCTAGCAATCTGGCTCGTAGCGAGTGCCGCGCTCTTGTGGATCTACCGACGCACCCTCCTCATCATCCTGGTGGCTCCGATGACGGCACTTCTCGTCTGGCTCAACTGGGACTCACTGTGGGGCACCCTCACGAGGGACCAGGCCCAGGTGAACGTCTCCACCTGGAGCGGCCGGTTCACGATGTGGGATGCTGCCGTGCAGGCGCTCGCCGAGCATCCGTGGACCGGTTTCGGGTTCGGGGCCGGGGGCCGATTCGTTGCCCTGGAACGAATCGGCGCCGACACGATCTCCAGCCTCCACAACGGTTATCTGGAAGCACTCCTGGGTGTGGGACTGATCGGCGCCATCGCGCTCCTCATCGCCGTCGCACGGGTCACAGCCTGGTCGGTCCGGTCGATTCGCCGCCGGAGCGACGTTGCAGTGACAATTCTCATCTTTCCGCTCTTGCTCCGGACCCTTGTCAGCCTCGGCTTCGGGGGATGGGTCAACACCGAACTGGTGCTCTTTGCTTGCCTTGCGGCGCTGACCGACCGGCAGGCAGCAAGGCGCCGCACGTCAGTGTCGGTGTAGACGCTGCAACATCGCGTCGAGGAGCCACTGGTCAGAGTCGCCGGCGGCCGCGGTGCGGGCTCTCCTCGACTCCAAGCGTTCGATCCAGAACCCGACCGCATCTTCATGCCAGGGATCCGGCACGTACCCACGGCGTCGAACCGCCGCCGCCGAGACCCTATACAGCACCTCATCGGCTCCGGGAGGCCCCCAGGTCGCGTCCTCCCAGTCGATGAGGGTCAGCGTACCCCTGGGAGACTCTCGCAGGTTCCACGGCGTCAGATCCCCATGCATCGGCGTCCAGTGGGCCGGCGTCCCGGGAGCACGGTCGAGCCCCTGCAGCACCTCAGCGATGGTGGCGGTGACCGTAGGCAGCTGGGGGTCCCTCGGCACTCGATGCAATGATGGCTTCAACGCGGTGGTCAACACGAAGCTCCATCGACCGGCCGTGCCGGCATCGAGAACACGGGGTACCTGGAAGACGTTCTGCGGGTTGCTCTCGAAGAGTTGCAGCGCGCGAACTTCAGAGCCGAAGCCATCGGCAGCTCTCAGTTTGGCGAAAGCTACCGGATTCCCGGCACGGAGTAGCAGCACGGCAAAACCCACACGGGATGCTTGACGCCGCTGGTGAACAGCCACCTGCTCGAACGGCCCGACGTTCGACATCCAGCGCTCGCTGAGCACCTCCCATGTCTCGGACTCCATCGGGGGCGACCAGTCGACACTGACTCCAGGGACGGCCCAAGGCGCAACGACTCCGACCGCGAACCAGGCCAGCCGACGGACGATCGCACCCCGAGTGCGCGACGGCGTGTACAGCGAGAGTCCAGCCTTGGCAGCGGCACGCGACGAGGTCGGCACCACCACATGCCCACTTCCGGGCGGGAAGAGTCGGTGTGAGCTCACTGGCACAGGTCCTCGATGATTGCTGCAGCCACGTCCTGGGGCGGTTGCTCGGCATCGTAGGTCTTCACCGGCCCGGGCAACCGCTCCCACAGGTCGAGTTCGGCCTGGATCGCTTCCATCGACAGTTCTCTCTTTCGTGTGTGAATCGTCTCCGGAGACGCGGCAAGATTGGCCACGAGGTCGGGCTGAGGCATGAGTCTTAGAGCCAGGCGAGCCAGTCGGAGAGGTCCGAAATACTTGAGGGGCGCCGGTTGTACGAGATAGCCGTACGCCCATCGGTCGGCGATGACCGTTCCACCCAGACGAAGCTGGGGACGGATCCTGAGCAAGTAGCCGACCCAGAATCGAACCAGGTTCCGTCCCAGTCTCGCCCATCCAAGGACACGACTCCCTCTCCCCACGTGCTTACCAGGCGAGGGGGCCTGACTGTCCGGTGGACGGGTCGGCAGCGCCGACAGGATCGGCGGCCTGAAGTGGAAGTAGGTCACCGGCCCCTGAATCTGATCGGCCAGACAGCGCGCAACGGTGGTCTTGCCGACCCCGTCGGGTCCGACAAGAACCACCAATCTGCCCTTTGATCCGGGCCCTCGACGCGCCATCGCGGCAGCCTACCTCTCACACCGCTGGGGGTTGCGAAACAGCCCACCTATCACTACTCTCCGTGGTGGGAGGTTCTTGTCATGTCAGGGCGGGCGCTCATCACCGGAATCACCGGGCAGGACGGCTCGTATCTCGCCGAGTTTCTACTCGACCGCGGCTACGAGGTGCACGGCATCGTTCGCCGGTCCAGCACATTTGGCACAGAGCGGATCGACCACCTCTACATCGATCCTCATGTGGAGACCGCCAACCTGTTCCTCCACTATGGGGACCTGGCAGACGCCAACATCCTGGTGAAGCTGCTGCAGGACATACGCCCGACAGAGATCTACAACCTCGGGGCACAGTCACACGTCGGTGTCTCGTTTCGAGTACCCCTCTACACCGCAGATGTCGTCGCACTGGGGACTCTCCGCCTACTCGAAGCGATTCGCCAGCTCGACTATCCGGTTCGCTTCTATCAGGCCTCATCCTCGGAGATGTACGGCAAGGTGGCGGAGACACCCCAAACCGAGTCGACACCGTTCCACCCTCGAAGCCCCTATGCCGTTGCCAAGGTCTACGCCTACTGGCAGACGGTCAACTACCGCGAGGCCTACGGCCTGTTTGCGTGCAACGGCATTCTGTTCAACCACGAGTCTCCGCGAAGGGGTGAGACGTTCGTGACGCGCAAGGTCACTCGAGCCGCTACTCGTATCAAACTCGGCCTACAGGACAAGCTGTTCCTCGGCAACCTCGATGCAGAGAGGGACTGGGGATTTGCGGGCGACTTCGTGGAAGCCATGTGGCTGATGTTGCAACAGGACGAACCCGACGACTACGTAGTCGCCACCGGTGAACG
>JANTGE010000032.1 GCA_024763085.1 Acidimicrobiia bacterium | reverse complement strand
GTTCGGCGAGTTGGGTGTCGTCGACCGTGGTCGGAGCGCCGGTCATCGGGTCGGTGCCGGTCTGTGTCTTCGGGAACGGGATGACCTCCCTGATGGATCCCTCCTGTTGGAGGATGGCGAGGAGACGGTCGACGCCGAGAGCGAATCCCGCATGAGGTGGAGTGCCGTACCGCAGCGCTTTGATGAACCAGCCGAACCGCCGTTCGGCTTCGTCGGGAGCGATGCCGAGGATCTCGAAGACTTGCTGTTGCACGGCCGGGTCGTGGATCCTGACGCTGCCGGAGCCAAGCTCGGACCCGTTGAGCACCAGGTCGTAGGCCTTCGACACGGCCTCTTCGGGCCTGTCCCGCATGTCGTCGAGGCTCACAGGAGCCGTGAACGGGTGGTGCGACGGCACGAGTCCGCCGCCCTCGCCCACGTCGAACATCGGGAAGTCGATCACCCACAGCAGCGCCAGCTCATCGTGGCCGTCTGGACGGCCGAGATCGAGGCGGAGCTGCCCGAGGACCTCGCCGACGAGTCGCTCCGTGTCGGCTGCAACGAGAAGCAGGTCGCCGGGTTTGCCATCGAGCTGCTCCACGAGACCCTGCTGCTCGTCCTCCGACAGGAACTTCGCCACCGGCGACCGAAGCCCTTCGGCTTGCACAAAGGCCCACACGAGGCCTTTGGCGCCGAGTCCCCGAGCTCGTTCGACCAACGCGTCGAGTCCAGAGCGGCTGAGTTGCTGGTCACCGGCGTTGATGCCTCGGACCGTGCCACCAGCCTGCAAGACCCCGGCAAACGCCTGGAACTCTGTCTGATGGAAGACCTCGTCGAGAACCTGGATCTCCATGCCGAACCGCACGTCTGGCTTGTCGGTGCCATAGCGCTGCATCGCTTCGGTCCAGGTCAGACGCGGAAACGGCGTTTCCGGCCTGACTCCGCGAAGCTTCTCGACGACGGCGGCAACGACTGCCTCAAACGCCTCGAAGACACCCTCCCGGCCCCAGAACGCCCCTTCGATGTCGAGCTGGGTGAACTCGAGCTGCCGATCCGACCGGAAATCCTCGTCGCGGTAGCAGCGAGCGATCTGGTAGTAGCGGTCCACGCCGCCGACCATGAGCAGCTGTTTGAACAGCTGCGGGGACTGCGGCAGCGCGTAGAAAGACCCTTTGCGAAGCCGGCTCGGCACCAGCATGTCCCGGGCCCCTTCCGGCGTCGACCGGATGAGCGTCGGCGTCTCGACCTCCAGGAATCCTCTGCCGGACAGCACTTCGCGCATGGTGGTCACCGCGAGGGAGCGCGCTTTGAGGTTGGCGGCCATCCGTGGCCGTCGCAGGTCGAGGAATCGGAATTCGAGGCGGACGCGTTCGTCGACTTCCACCCGATCGTCGATCATGAACGGAAGCGTGTCCGCCGCCGACAGGATCTCGAGGTCGGAGACGCCGATCTCGATGGCACCGGTGGGCATGTCCGGGTTTTCGGTGCCGGCAGGCCTCGGCCGTACCTCGCCGGTGATCGAGATGACCCACTCCATCTTCAGTTCGTGAGCGTCGGGGAGCACGTCCGGATCGATGACGGCCTGCACCGTGCCGGAGGCATCGCGTACGTCGACGAAGACGATGCCGCCGTGGTCCCGGCGTCTCGCTACCCAGCCGGCCACCTTCACCGATGCGCCGACGTCGGGGGCTCCGAGACGCCCCGCATAGTGGGTGCGGTAGATGTCTACAGCCACTGTGTTACCTCCCCGGTGGGAACGTCTCGCTGCTCCCCCGTGCTCATATTGCGAACCGTTACCGTATCGAGATCGTCTCCGAGGATGACGACCATCCGGGAGTTTCGCCGCGCCGCCTGTTTGAACTGGGACTTCAACGATCTCCCATCCGGGTCGAAGTCGGCCCGCCATCCTTCTTGCCTGAGCTGCGAGACGATCGTCAGGACGTCCCGCACCCGTTCTGTGGTCGCCGTGGCGACGAAGACGTCGAGTTCGGGCCCGTCGGGTTCGGCGCCGGCGAGCACGATTCGGTCCAACCCGAGGGCGAGACCGACACCGGGTACGGGTTTGCCGCCGAGCGTCTCGGCGAGGCCGTCATACCGTCCGCCCCCGCCGACGGCGTTCTGCGCGGCGTCGAGATCGGTGGCGACGTACTCGAACGCGGTTCGGGTGTAGTAGTCCAGGCCGCGTACGAGCCGTGGTGCCGGCCGGTACGGCACCCCCAGTCGATCGAGTTGCTCTTTGACCGAGGTGAAGTGCCGCTCACACTCGTCGCAGAGGTAGTCGGTGGGAACGGGGGCGTCGTGCAGTTTTGGCGCGCACACTTTGCAGTCGAGGACCCGCATGGGGTTGGTTTCCATCCTGCGGCGGCTGTCCTCGCACAGCACCGCTTCGTGCTCTCGAAGATACGATCTCAACGCGTCGAGGTATGCGGGGCGACAGGCGCGGTCGCCGATCGAGTTGACCAGCACCACGAGGCCCGGCACCTTGACATCCGTCAGATAGCGGTAACCGAGTTCTATGACTTCGGCGTCGGCAAGCGGGGAGTCGGTTCCCAAGTATTCGACGCCGAGCTGATGGAATTGGCGTCTCCGTCCCGCCTGGGGACGTTCGTAGCGAAACATCGGCCCTTCATAGGCGACCTTCCACACGCCCGCCGCTCCGGCCTGGAGGTAGCTGCGCACCACCGAGGCCGTACCCTCAGGACGGAGCGCAAGGGCTCGTCCCCCCTTGTCGTTGAACGTATACATCTGCTTTTCGACGAGTTCGTTGAACTCGCCGACACCGCGGGAGAACACTTCGACAGCTTCGAAGAGCGGGGTGATGATGAGGTCATAGCCGTAGCGCTCCGTCCAGGCGCTCCAGGCGCGCAGCAGGCGCCGCCACGTCGCCGAGATCGGCGGCAGGATGTCATCGGTGCCTTTGGGTGCGCGCAGCGTCATTGGAGAAACGGGTTGCTTCGACGTTCGGCGCCCAGGGTAGTCGCCGGACCGTGCCCCGGATACACCACGGTTTCGTCCGGGAGCGGCAGGATTTTGCGTTGCATGCTGGTCATGAGCGTGTCGTAGTCGCCGCCGGGAAGGTCGGTTCGTCCGATGGAACCTGCGAACAGGTGGTCACCGGAGAACAGCACCTTGTCGGCTAGGAAGCAGCAGTGGCCAGGCGTGTGTCCCGGTGTGTGCAGCACATCGATCTCCAACCCGGCGAGGCGAAGACGCATGCCGTCGGCCAGTGGC
Source organism: Acidimicrobiia bacterium (assembly GCA_024763085.1). GTDB lineage: Bacteria > Actinomycetota > Acidimicrobiia > Spongiisociales > UBA4744 > JANTGE01. The sequence goes on along the minus strand of JANTGE010000032.1, from coordinate 12,185 downwards.
TGCCGTCTTACCGGCACGCCGAACTCCCCCTCCGGCGTGAAGCCGAACAGCAACCGCAGTTGCTCCTGCGGATGAAGCGTGAGGAAGTCGTCGTCCGGATGCACGTAGGTGACGGTGCTCCCGGTTTGCTCGACGACCCCGGCCCCGCCGGTGTGGTCGATGTGTCCATGGGTGAGCAGCAACGCCACCGGTGTGAGGTTCCGCCTCCGGACGACTTCCAATACTGGTTCCGGGTCCGGTGGGGCGTCGACGATGACGCACTCGGTTCCGTCGTCGCTGGCAACGACATAGGAGTTGGTGGCGGCGAGCCAAAGGGTCTCCGAGGCGACGAACATCGCCGGGAGCGTAGCTCAGGGCGTACAGTAGGTGGCCAGAGGAACCGGATTGTCTGGCGGCACCTCCCGCCAGATTCGCGGCTGCGGCATGTACTTGTCCGCCAGTGCGGCATCGAAGGTGAAGCCGGCCACGGCACGCTCGGCAAGGGGCCGGTAGTGCACTTCGAGCTGGTTGCCGGAGGCGTCGCCCTCCGCGTAGAGGGCGCCGTAGACGATCGACAGGTTGGTGGCGGCGATCGTGTCTTCGCTGAAGCCGAGGAAGTGCACGTTGTCGGCTTCCGACATGGAGAACCCGGTGCCGAGGGTCAGGGTGTGGCCGGAACCCACCACCGCAACGATGACCGTCGGTGGATCAGTGCCCGGGTCGAGGGCGGTCGGGGTGCCTTTCGTGTCGACGTTGCCGTCGACGACGATCACGACATCCCCCTCGAAGTATGCGCTCCTGAAGTCCAAGGTCACGTCGCCGGTGACCCGATGGGCCTCGACCTGTCCCGGAGTGCCCATCGCCGCCTCGTCCGCCGCCCACCAGTTGCCGAAGTCGGCGACGTCGGTGCCGTGGTCTACGGCGGTGTCGTAGGCTCCAGGCGTCCAACTGAAGGTCGGCAACCCGATGTTGGGGACGACATCGACATTCGTGGCCGGGATGACGATGTCGTGCACCTTCCCCTTGCCGTCTCCCGCTTTGATCGTGCCGTCCGGTGTCCGAGGAGCAACGAGGCTCCCCAGAATCGTCGGGTTGTCGAACGAGTTGTTCAGTAGCAGGAGATTCCCCGTGGCCGGATCCTGGTCGAGCGCCACGACATCCTGTTTGTAGTCGGTGAACTTCTTGGCATCACGGAGGTAGCCGTTGACCCGGACCGTGCCGGAGAATTCGTTGTTCGACCCTGCGTTGATCTCCATGTTTCTGTACACGTTGACATCACCGACACCCGGCCAGCCGGCGTCGTTCGGGAGGACCGTGGTCGAGTTGCTGATGACGAAGTCGTCACCGCTGTAGATGTCGCCATAGATCGTCTTCTTGTTCGACGCGGTGAAGCCGAAGTTCCCGGCGAACATGGCGTAGGTGAAACCGCCGCCGTACGGCCGCAATTCGATCTCGAAACTCAGTTTCTTGACGTCCATCTGGGCGACGTCGTGACGAGGAGCCCAACCCCAGGCTTCGATGAGATAGCGCAAGTCGACCGGGTCGGTACGCGTCACCCGTACCCAGTACTCACCGAGCGTTCTTCCGCCGCTCGTGACCGTCGCCAGGTCACACGTGCCGGAGGTGACGCCGGTGGTGTACTCCCCAGACGAGTCGATCAGTGCCCGGATGGTGTCGTCCGATGCGAGCAAATACATGGCTTCCCGGGCGCCTGCTTCGGCCGCATTGACCGCCCGAACCCTGGCCCGGTCCCCGGACGTTTCTGAGATCTCCGAAATGCTGATCCGATACCAGGCGAACGCCAGCGAGAAGACGATCAGGGCGACGAACACCGCGGTGATGATGCCGATACCTTCGTCGCGTTGGAAGCGTTTCATGGTGGGCTCCTTCAGCATCCTGGCGAGTTGGGCGTCCAGACGTTCCGTCCGGACACCTCGGTGGTGGCGAGTTTCGGGGTGAGACGGTCACCGCCGTCCGGATCGACCCAGATGGTGACGGTCACGACTTTGCCTTCGCTGGGGGCGGCCGACGCCGTGTTGCCTTGGGTGGCGAACAGGGGAACACCAAGGGAGTCATTGACGACGGAGTCGATCACGGTGCGCCAGGTGAGGCCACCGTCGGCGGACCGTTGGAAGTCGGTCGGTGTGCCGTCTCCGTCCTGGTCACGGAGTTGGTAGATGATGTGTTGCACTCCTGAGGCCGTCGTGGTGCTCGTGTAGGCGCGGGTGTAGAAGTCCAGCGTGTCGCCGACGGTACCGGGTGTCGGTGTGCAGATGCGCTCCGCCGACCTGAGCTCACGGTTGATCTGTTGCAGCACCAGTCGAACGTCATCGTTGGACCGGGCGGCTCCCTCGAAGTCCCGGGTCACGGTGAAACTCGTCGCCAACGTGTTGCCGAACACCAGTCCGACGACGGCCAGCAACGCAATCGCGATCAACAACTCGACGACGCTGATACCTTCGTCGCGTGTCATGGTGCCAGCTCCGGATTCACGTAGACGGCGGTGGCGGTGACGCCGCCGACATCAAACGACAGCACAAAGTCATAGAGGGTGCCGTCGAACAGGGACCCACCGAACGACTCTCCTGCGAAGTGGGTGTCCACCACTTTGTAGTGGAGCACTCCGCCAACGATGGAGGTGGCGTACATCTGGTTGGCGGCGATCTCGCCGGACGCATACGTCGTTGTCGGGTCGACGCAGGCGCCAAAGACGTCGAGTTGCCCTTGCACTTCGTAGTGCAGCTGGGGGGCATCCGATGGGGAGATGTCCCACACCAACGGCCCGCCGGCGCCGTCGTCGATGACCACGGAGGTCGGGGTGGTTGAACAGGCGATCGAGTTGTACGAGGAGAACACCGTCACGTACTTCTTCGTGGGCGGATTCCAGACCGAGATGGTGAGATCGTCGCCGGCGGCAATGGCCGGGCTGGCCCAGGCGTCTTCGCCTGCCTCCAACGGGCTGGTGTCGCTGATGGATGGAAGGTCGATAATCACCCAGCCGTCGAAGCGGTCCGGCTTGATGGCTTCGTTGTAGATGTCGTCGTTCAACAGACGGACCCTGGATCCGTCCCAGGTGAACGAAACCGTCGTCTTGCGACGTTTGGTCGTTCCATCGGTGTAGCGGTCGACCGTGCCGTCATACTCGAGGGACGGTCCCGAGTCCCCGTAGTCGACGAACGTGAACGTATACGACGGCTCGGCAAGGGTTACCGCCTTCTGCACTCCGGAGTCCGAGTCCGTTGCATAGAGTGCGCGCACCGTGGCGTCGTCGTACTCCTCACGCTCGACCGACATCCCATCCGCCGCATCGAGCGCCAGTTGGGCGTAGGGAAGACCATCTACATACGGCAGGCCTGCGATCGGGTCGTGCTTGGTCCATGACTCTGCCGTGAAGCTCACCTGATCCGACGTGCCGTGTTCATAGGCCCGACCGGCACCGGCCGACGTGCTGAACAACGGGAGCGTTCCAAGTGTGGGCGGCCAGTTGAGCGGCACCGCGGAGGTGGCGTCGTCGTCGGCCAACTGCTCGAAGACGTTTGCCTCGGTGACCGCCACGGTGTCGTCTGCGGTGTTGAATGTCCCGTCGGTCCCGGCGACGCGGGCCTGCGCGGACATGCCCTCCACCCTTACCGAGGCGCTCGACACGTAGTCCGAGGTGGCTCTGACTCTGGCGTCCGGGAAGGTGACCAGGGCGCTCATCATCCCCTGCGGGAGGGGACCTATGGCGAGCCCGGCGCTGCCGGCGATCCAACCGTCGAAGGCTGCGAAGCCCCCGTCGAAGGCGATCTCTCCGGTAATGAGTGGCTGCGACGGCTCGGAGAACTGGCTCACATAGGTGACCAGGCGGTGCTCTCGCTGGAACCCGCCGTGTGCGGCCCAACGCACGATGGCGGTGATTCTCCGGTAGCGTTCGGTCTCGGGATCCGCCGGGTCGTCGCGCACCGACGTGACGAAGAGATAACGGTCAAAGGTGGTGTCGTCGCGGACCAGCGTTTGATGAAACTGGAGGAACGGGTCGAACGTCTGACCGGTCGCGAAAACGATCGGCTCCCCGTCGAACGCATACGGTCCGGTCGTGATCTCGGGAAACAGTGCGAGAGTGTCGGCGCAACCCACCTGGTCGGGGCAGGTGCTTCCGTTGGCGGTCGTGGACAGCCCCATGTGCTCCCATTCGAGCGAACGGGCCCGTTCGACCAGTTCTGACGCCAGGGCCGACGCCGCCGCCTGGCGCCGAGATTCCACCACCACGCGAACGCCGCTGTCGACGGTACGGAGCAGCATCAGGACGACGCCGAAGATGATGCCGAGCGCGATCAGCGCTTCGACCAGCGTGAATCCATCGTCTCGGTGCATGGAAGAGCTATCGGCATCGAAGCGACGAATGCTTAGCCCTTCGAGGTGCCCCTTTCGATTGCGCTGAGCAGACTAGTCACCACTCCGCGGCACCAGACGGTAGGCGTCGTAAACACCGTCTACGGCTCGGAGCGCCGTCACCAACCGCTCGACCTGACCAGGATCGGAGAGCTCTACTTCGTACCTGAGCCTGGCCGACCGGTCCCGATTCACCGTCGACGACGATGCACGAATGTCCCCGCCGATGTCGGCGATCAGTTCGGTGGTGTCCCGGAGGAGTCCATGGCGGTCGAGTGCCTCCACCTGGATCCACACCGAGAAGCGTCCGACCCGACCCGGTTCCCATGACACCTCGATCATCCGTTCCTTGCCGAGCGCCGCAATGTTGGTGCAGTCGGCTCGATGCACCGAGACGCCACGTCCCACAGTGACGAACCCGACAATGTCGTCTCCTGGCACGGGCGCACAACATCGGGCGATCCGCACCCAGACATCGTCCAAGCCTTCGACGATCACACCGGGACCGCCTTCTGTCGGTCTCGATATCGCAGGAACTGCGACCTCTTCAGGCTCCGGCTCTTCGACGGGACGAACGAGCCGCACCAGCCGGGCGATGGCGGTCGATGCGGCGACCGTTCCTTCTCCGACGGCGACCAGCAGCGAGTCGAGGTCTCGCAGTCCCAGATCGTGGGCTACCTCTTCGAGAAGGTCGTCACGCTTAGAAGAAGTGAGACCGAGCCCTTCCTTCCGAAGCAAGGCGAGCAGTTGCTCTCTCCCCTGGGTGAGCGACGCCTCTTTGCGTTCTTTCGAGAACCACTGCCGGATCTTGGCCCTCGCCCTGCTGGTCCTGACGAACCGAAGCCAGTCCTGGCTCGGGCCGGCGTCTGGCGACTTCGAGGTGACGACCTCCACGATGTCGCCGGATTCGAGCCTCGTGTCGAGGGGCATGAGCCGCCCGTTGATCTTCGCTCCGACACAGCGGTGTCCCACCTCGGTGTGGACGCGATAGGCAAAGTCCACCGGCGTCGCACCACGGGGAAGGGTCACCACGTCGCCCTTCGGCGTCAACGCGAAGACCTCGTCTTGATAGAGGTCCAGTTTGAGGCTTTGCAGAAACTCGTTGGGGTCTTCGTATTCGTCCTGTAGGAATCGCAGGTCGGCCATCCATGGCAGCTCGCCGGACGAAGTTCCCTCTTTGTATCGCCAGTGGGCAGCAATGCCGAACTCGGCGCGGTGGTGCATCTCCCTCGTCCGGATCTGCACCTCCAGGGGCCCTCCGTCGGGCCCGATCACGGTCGTGTGGAGACTCTGGTAGAGGTTGAACTTCGGCATGGCGATGTAGTCCTTGAACCGGCCGTGGACCGGCGGCCAGGTCGCATGCACCACCCCGAGGGCCGCGTAGCAGTCTTTGATGTCGTCGACGACGATGCGGACTCCGATCAGATCGTGGATCTTCTCGAATGGAAGGCCGCTGTTCACCATCTTTCGGTAGATGCTGTACTCGTGTTTCGGCCTGCCCGATACGTCGCCACGTACTCCGGCACCTTCGAGGAGACGCTCGATGTGGGCGACCACTTCCCGGATGTAGGCGTCTCGTTCAGGGGCACGCTGGTCGAGCAGAGCCCGGATCTCGGCATATCGCTTCGGGTAGAGCACCGCGAAGCAGCGGTCTTCCATCTCATGTTTGATTTCCTGCACTCCGAGCCGATGGGCCAGCGGGGCATACACTTCGAGACTCTCCCTGGCGATCCGCTGCTGCTTCGCCTCGTCGAACGGCCACAGGGTTCTCAGGTTGTGCAGCCGATCGGCAAGTTTGATCAGCAACACCCGGACGTCGCGGGCAAGCGCGATGACGAGTTTTCTGATGGTGGCGGCCTGCGCCTCCGCCTGGGTGTCGAACCGGATGCGGTCGAGTTTCGTCACTCCGTCGATGAGGGCGGCGACCTCGCCACCGAACTGCTCGGAGACGTCGTCCAGGGTCATGTCGGTGTCCTCGACCACGTCATGGAGGAGGGCGGCGATCAGCGACTCGGCATCGAGACCGTACTCGGCGAGGATCTCGGCAACGGCGACCGGATGAGTGATATACGGGTCGCCGGTCTTGCGCATCTGCCCCTCATGCCGGCGACGGGCGACTTCGAACGCCTGGCGGAGCCGCTCGGCGTCCCCAGACGGATGGTGCGCGAGGTACTGCTCGATGACTCGGTCGACGGCGGCGTCCACCGTCTCAGTCATACACCACCAGGGAGTGCAGCGGAGTGCCGTCCAGGGCTCGCCGGCCCGCGAGGAACCCCAGCTCGATGAACACCGACACGCCGGCGACATCGCCGCCGAGACGGTGAACGAGCCTGGATGCGGCCGCCGCGGTCCCGCCTGTGGCCAGCACGTCATCAACGATGAGCACGCGGTCTCCCGCCTGGATGCCGTCGCGATGCACCTCGAGCGCATCGGTGCCGTACTCCAGTTCGTAGTCCTCGCGGATTACTTCGGCCGGGAGCTTCCCTGGCTTGCGGATCGGCACAAAGCCGGCCCCCAGCACATCGGCGACGGGGGTGGCCAGAATGAACCCTCTCGCTTCGATACCAGCGACCTTGTCGATCTGGGCGTTGCGAAACGGCTCGGCCATCTCGTCGACCAGCGCGGTGAAGGCCGCTCGGTTGGCAAGCACCGGCGTGATGTCTTTGAAGACGACGCCAGGCTCAGGAAAGTCGGGTATGTCTCGGATCAGTCTGCGGTACACCAGCAGATTGTAGCCCTCAGCGGCGACGACGTTTCTTCGGTGGCCGCGGGGCAGCTCCGGATGGGCGAGCCTTGGGTTTGGGCTTGGGGCTTGCGGCCGACGTGGGCTTGGGGCTCGCCGCGGGTTGCGACGCGGTCGCATCGGTGCGGCCACGCTCGCGACGCCGTCGCACCCGGGCCCACTCGTCTTCGTGTTCCTTCCACGACGCGAGCAGCGGTGAGGCGACCGCGATCGACGAGTAGGTGCCGGCGGCGATGCCGACGAACAGGGCCAGCGCGAAGTCGCGCAGCGTATGCGCGCCCAGCAGATAGCTACCGACGAACAGCAGGCTCCCCACCGGAAGGAGGCTGGTCAGCGACGTGTTGATGGAACGCATCAGCACCTGGTTCATCGACCGGTTCACCAGTTCGGTGAAGGTCATCCGTTCCGTGTGCAGTTCTTCGACGTTCTCTTTGACCTTGTCGAACACCACGACGGTGTCGTAGAGGGAGTAGCCCAGGATCGTGAGCACGGCGATGACGGTGGCCGGGGTGACCTCGAGTCGTGTGATGGCGTACACGCCGAAGGTAATGAGAAGATCGTGGAAGAGCGCGGTGATCCCGGCGAGCGCCATTTTCCACTCGAGTCGCCATGATATGAACAGGACCACGGCTCCGAGGAATACGACGAGCGCGACAATGGCCCGTCGGGTGATCTCGGCGCCGAAGGTCGGACCTACCTCGTCGACCGACAAGTCGTTGACCGACACCCCGAGGACCGAAGCCACTGTCTCCTGGAAACGCTGCGACTCGTCGGGAGACAGAGCGCCGACCTGCACGCGCATCGAGGATCCACCGGCAAGTTCCTGGATCTTGGCGTCTTCGAGCCCCAGCGGTACGAGCGCATCACGGATGGTCGCCACGTCGGCGCCGGCGAGGTTCTCACCTTCGGCCGCTACGCCGCCTTTGAAGTCCAAACTCAGGTTGAAGCCGAAGATGGCCATCGCGAGTACCGACACGCCGACGAGAGTGAGCGAAATCGACAGCCACAGCCGTCTGGCCCCGACGAAGTCGAAGTTGGTCTCCCCACGGTACATGCGGGCGAACAGGCTCATGCGGTCACCTCCCGGACGCCGCCGGCCGCCCCGCGGATGCTGAAGAGCCCGCCCTCACCCAAGGCACCGAGCGCGAGGAGGGCGACGGCGTTGCGGGTGAAGAAGTAGGCGACGATGACGTCGAGGAACGTGGCGATTCCGAGCGTCAGAGCAAAACCTTTCACTGGACCGACCGCGAGCAGCCAGAGGAGCACCGCGGCGAGGATCGACACGGTGTCTGCGGTCAGGATCGTTCGAAACGCCCGCTTGAACCCCTCGTCGACCGCGGCGCGCAGGGTGCGGCCGCGATGCAGTTCTTCCTTGATCCGTTCGTAGTAGACGATGTAGGAGTCAGCGGTGATACCGATGGAAACGACGATACCGGTCACCCCTGCGAGGGTCAGCGTAAGTCCGGCGCCGACCGAGAGGAGTCCCAGCACGATCAGCATCAGGGAGCCAAAGATGCTCAGACCGAAGATGGTGACCACTCCGAGCACTCGGTAGTAGAACATCATGTAGAGCGCCACCAGCAGCAGACCGCCGAGCCCGGCGACGAGACCTGCCCGCAACGAATCGGATCCGAGCGTGGCCGACACGGACTGCACCTGGTCCCGTTCGAAAGCGACCGGCAAGGAACCGTAGCGGAGCACCACGGCCAGGTCCTGGGCCTCGACCTGCTGGTTCTCTCCTGCTCCGAGCGTGATGACGGCGGACCCTCCGGCAATGCCCACATTCGGGTCGACGTTCTCAGACACCTGCGGAGCCGAGATCACTTTGCCGTCGAGCACGATGGCTATCTGACGTCGTGGGTCTCCGAGCGGATACTGGGCGGCCTGCCGGGTGATCTCCTGGAATTTGCGGGCCCCCTCATCGGTGAGCCGCAGGTTCACAACCCACTGGCCGGTCTGCTCGAATGTTGCCAGCGCCTCGGTGAGGTCCGCGCCTTTCAATGCGGCTGGTCCGACATGAAACACCGACACCACGTTGCCCTGGTCGTCGTATTCGGGCAGCCAGGCCTCGGCGTCGGGATTGTCTTCGATGGTGAGGCCCGTCTCGGGGTCGATACCCGGCGGAAGCGTCGTGGTCGTCGTTGGCGCCTCGCTGGTCGTCGTCGACTCGGTGCCGTCACCGACCGTTGTGGTCGTCGTCGCTGCGGGCCGCAGCAGCGGACTGACGATGTCAGACTCCAGTACCGGACGGAACGACAGCACACCCGTTTGCCCAATAGCCTGGAGGGCTCGGGCACGGTCGGTCACGCCTGGAAGCTGGACGAGTACGCCGTTGCTGCCGGTGATCGCAATCTCCGGTTCCTGTACGCCGAACGCCTCGATGCGGCTGCGCATGATCTCGACCGCCTTGGCGAGTACGTCTGGGTCGGTCCCTTCGGGGGCACGCAAGATGACCGAGGTTCCGCCTTTCAGGTCGAGCCCGAGCTGGGGGGTCGAACCGGTGGCGACGATGGCCGCCACGCCCCCATAGGCGAGGAGCGCGACGATGGCGAGAGCGGTGAGGCGCCGACCCACTCAGTCCTCCAGCTTCCCCGCGATGGCTCGGCGCGACACTCGCATCCGGCCATCTTCGAGAGCCAACACCACGCTGTCCTCATCGATGGAGACGACGGATCCGTAGATGCCGCCGAACGTCTGCACCCGGTCGCCGATCTCCAGCGACGAGGCCAGTTCCTGCTGTTTCTTCATCCGTTGCCGCTGCGGACGGATGAGCATGACGTAGAAGAGCCCGACGAGGAGGACGAGGAAGAGTATCGAACTCCACGCGCTGCCAGTTGTCGTCTGTGCGAGGATCATCGCGAACCTTCTTGTCGAGGGCGATGCCGCATGGTAGCCATGTCGCTCCCGTCGAGGGAATTCCGCGCCCGTAGCACCCCGGCACGAAACTCGTCGTACCTGCCGGCTTCGATCGCCGCACGTGCCCGGGCAAGTAGGCCGACGGTGTAGGCGACGTTGTGCAAGGTGAGGAGCCGTAAGCCGGTGGGTTCTTTGGTGGTGAAGAGGTGCCTGACATAGGCGCGGGAGACCCGATGGCACACCGGACACGTGCACGCAGCGTCGAGCGGTGCGGTGTCGTCGCGAAATTCGGCCCGTTTGATGCTGAAGTCCCCCGCTGCCGTCAGCACCTTCCCGTGCCGTGCCAGCCGCGTCGGCCAGACGCAGTCGAACAGGTCCATGCCGCGGGAGATGGCGTCGACTAGGCCCCGGGTGTCGCCGAGCCCCATCGTGTAGCGGGGTTTCTCCACTGGCAGTACTTCGTCTACGACCTCCAGGGCGGCATTGCGTTCATCGAGCGATTCTCCGACGGCGAGGCCCCCGATCCCGAAGCCGGGGAACCCTAGTTCTGCGGTGCGTCGCGCCGACCGGGCGCGCAGTTCCAGGTCGACACCTCCCTGAACGATGCCGAATAGCACCTGGTCGTCTCGACGATGAACGTCCAACGCCCGCGCGCCCCACCTGAGGGTGCGTTCCATGGCGTCTTCGACCTTCGGCCTTGGTGCCGGCAGACCGACCAACACATCGAGCATCATCGCAATGTCGGAGCCGAGCCGCTCCTGGACCTCGACGGCCCGTTCCGGTGTGAGGAAGACCTCAGCGCCGTCGTAGGTGGATCGGAACGCAACACCGGCTTCGTCGACATCGGGTCCGAGGGAGAACACCTGGTAGCCGCCCGAATCGGTGAGGATCGGCCGATCCCATCCCATGAATCCGTGGAGCCCGCCCAGCCTGCCGATGAGTTCGTCTCCCGGCCGCAACATGAGGTGGTAGGTGTTGGCCAGGACCATCTGGACACCAAGGTCCTCGAGGTCGCCGGCGTCGACCGTCTTCACGGATGCCCGGGTGCCGACCGGCATGAAGTTCGGTGTCTCGACGACCCCGTGGGCAAGTTCGAGACGGCCCCGGCGGGCCCGGCCGTCGCGCTGCAGGACATCGAACTTCATGCCCGCTCCGCGTACATCGCGTCTCCGAAGGAAAGGAAGCGGTAGCCACGGGAAAGCGCCGTCTCGTAGATCGACCGCCACCGTTCGCCGGCGAACGCCGCAATCATCACGATGAGCGTCGATCCGGGAACGTGGAAGTTCGTGACCAGCGCATCGACGAAGAACCGGTGGCCGGGCATGATGAAGAGGTCGGTGTCCGCGGTGCCGGGCACCACCTTCCCGTCCACCGCGGCACTCTCGATGGCCCGCACGACCGTGGTGCCGACCGCCACTACCCTGCCGCCACCGGCCCGGGTCCGGTTGATGGCCTCGGCGGTGGCCGAAGGGACCGTGTATCGCTCCTTGTGCATCAGGTGGTCCTGCAGCCTCGACTCCGAGATCGGCCGGAACGTGTCGAGCCCGACCTGCAGGTCGACCGTTGCCGTCGCTACGCCCCGCGAAGCCAAGCCGGCAAGGACCGCTTCGGAAATGTGCAGCCCGGCGGTAGGCGCGGCGGCCGATCCCACCCGCTCGGCGAAGATCGTCTGGTACTGCTCGGGATCTGTCGGGCCTTCAGTGATGTAGGGCGGAAGCGGCACTTCACCTTCGGCTGCGACGGCGGCTTCGACGTCCGTATCTCCGAGAAACCGCAGCGACGCCTTTCCTTCCTGCGGTTCGGATTCGACAACGGCTTGCAGCCGTTCGAACTTCAGCGCCGTTCCCGCATGGATTCTTCGTGCCGGGCGAACCAGGGCCTCCCAGCGGCGGTCGCCGAGGTCGTCGAGAAGCAACACTTCGACAGCCCCGCCGGTTTCTGTCTTCCTACCGCGCAGCCGAGCCGCCCTGACTCTCGTGGAGTTCACCACCACCAGGTCTCCCGGGTCGAGAAGACGGGGCAGGTCGATGAACGTGTGATCGGACAGATCCCGGGTATCGAGCAGGCGCGCGGCATGCCTCGGGTACGCCGGCGTCTGGGCGATGGCCTCCCTGGGAAGCTCGTAGAAGAAGTCGGCGATCTCCATGTCAGAGCAGACGAGGCTGCGGATCCTCCGGCGGGGTCAGGCCCAGGTGTCGAAACGCCAACTCGGTGGCGACTCGGCCCCGGGGGGTGC
>JANTGE010000031.1 GCA_024763085.1 Acidimicrobiia bacterium | reverse complement strand
CGATGTCGGTACGGGGCACCATGATGTCGTCGACCCGTCGGTCGCCGAGGCGGAACGCCCGTTCGATGAGGTCACGATCTGCCGGCTCGATCTCCCCCTCGGCAGCTGCCCGGCGAGCCAGGAGCCGCAGTTCGTCCTCGGTGACGGTCGGTGCGGTGGCGATGCCCTTGCCGGGGGCTTGCAGATCGGCGAACCAGACCAGCACGGACACAACCGGTCGGAGCAGCCAGACGAGCAGGCTGATCGGTTCGGCGACGGCGAGGGCCACCCGGTCGGTGTGTCGCAACGCATACGTCTTCGGGATGGCTTCTGCATAGACGAACAGCAGCATGGTGAGCACGATCGAGGAGAGGGTGATCCCCAGCGACCCGAAGTGGCGTTCGGCGATCATGCCGGTGACCGTCGCTGCGGTGATCTGCGCGAGCAACGCACTGAGCAGGATCGTGTTGAGAACCCGGGGAAGGTCTGTCACCAGCCTGCGAAGCCGGCGACCCCGTCGGGCGTGACGCTCCGCGAGGGAGACCGCCCGCACCTCGGTGAGGCGCAGCAGCGCCGCTTCGGCGGCGGCGAGGAACACGGCAGCCAGAATCGCTCCAACGAGCGTCGCCCAGAGAACAGGTTCGGACATCATCCTGCTACCGAGTCAAGCAGGAACTCGACCCAGCACCCGGTCGACGTGAATCTCGATGGCAACCCGGTCGGGGTTCGGTCGCGGTTCCCGGTAGCGCCGGCGGAAGGCGTCGACAGCCTCGGCGATCCGCTCCGGGTCGCGCGAAACGGTGGCTTGGCCCTCCAGCGTCAGCCAGCGGGGCCCATCCACCTGCGACACGGCCGCCCGTCCGCCGGTCTCGACGTTGCGCACTTTGACGGACCTTTCGTTGGTGATGATGCGAACGATCCCGTCCTCGTAGGTGAACGCAATCGCCACCACGTGTGGTGTCCCGTCAGGGCGGAGGGTCGTCAAGGTGCCGAGATGGCGCTCGGCGAGGAAACCAAGTTCGGCGGCGGTCAGGCTGTCGGCTGATCTGGGCATCGACGGCATGGTATCGGGGCCGTCCGCCTCGGGGCGGCTGCATCGGTACAGTTGAAAGAAGAGGGCAGCGCCGGATAGGTGATCGTAGATGCAGGCACTCACCGTCGAGCGTTACCGGGCCATCGACCGGCATCGGGTGCAGGAGACGCCCCAATGGCGACTCCTCACCCCAGAACTCCGCGAAGCCGTCACCGTCGTGTCGCGGGTGCTGCCGTTCCGCACCAACCGCTATGTGATGGATGCACTCATCGACTGGGACCGTGTCCCCGACGACCCGATGTTCCAGCTCACGTTTCCCCAGCGAGGCATGCTGAGCCCTGACGACTATCAGGCCATTGCGGAACTAGTACGAGGGGGTGCTTCCGACGAAGTGATCACGGCGGCGGCGAACAGGATCCGGATGCGGTTGAACCCGCAGCCGGCCGGGCAGAAGACCAGAAACGTGCCGACACTCGACGGCGCCAAGATTCCCGGGGTCCAGCACAAGTACCGGGAGACCGTGCTGTTCTTCCCGAAGCGTGGGCAAACCTGCCACGCCTACTGCTCGTACTGTTTCCGGTGGGCGCAGTTCGTCAGGATCAAAGACATCCGGTTCGCCGCCGACAGCAGCGACCAGCTCGTGAGGTACCTCCGGCGACATCCCGAAGTCTCCGACGTACTGGTTACCGGCGGCGACCCGATGACGATGCGAGCCGCTGCGCTGCGCCACTACCTGGAACCGATGCTTGCCCTCGACCATGTGCAGACGGTCCGCATCGGAACGAAGGCCCCGGCCACCTGGCCCCACCGGTTCATCTCGGCACCTGACGCCGACGACGTTCTCCGACTCTTCGAAGAGATAGTCGTCCGGGGCAAACACCTGGCACTCATGGCCCACTACACCCATCCGGTCGAACTCTCCACCGACGTTGCCCGCGAAGCGATACGGAGGATCCGTTCGACGGGGGCCGTCATCCGGATGCAAAGCCCTATCGCCCGCCACGTGAACGATCGAGCCGACGTCTGGACGGATCTGTGGCGGCACGGTGTGCGACTCGGCTGCGTCCCCTACTACCTGTTCGTGGTGCGGGACACCGGAGCCCGCGGCTACTTCGAACTGCCGCTGATTCGCACGTGGGAGATCTTCCAGGAGGCCTACCGGCAGGTCTCAGGCCTGGCCCGTACGGTCAGGGGACCGTCGATGTCGGCGCTGCCCGGCAAGGTCCACATCCTGGGCACCAGCCGGCTCGGAGACGAGGACGTGTTCGTGCTCGAATACCTGCAGGCACGCGACCCGAAGCTGGTCCGGAGGCCGTTCTTCGCCCGCTTCGATCCGAAGGCCACCTGGTTCGACGAGTTGCAGCCGGCAACCCAGCAGGACGTCGAGTTCTTCCCCGACTGACGGCCTGAGCGAGTCGCCCGGCCGTCGACGCTACAGATCGGAGCACCAAGCGGGCCGAGGGTGGGTAGGCTCACGGCACGCCACCTGGAGCCGCCTTGACCACCACCGCCTACCGCACCTGCCCGCTGTGTGAAGCCACCTGTGGGCTCGCCATCGAGGTCGACGGCGACCAGGTCCGGCGGATCCGCGGCGACCGCGACGACGTGTTCAGCCGCGGATTCATCTGTCCCAAAGGCTCGGTGCTGCAGCATCTGCACAACGACCCGGACCGGCTGCGAATGCCCCTGGTGAGGCGCAACGGCAGTCTGATCGAAGCGACCTGGGAAGAGGCATTCGGCGTCGTCGCCGACCGGCTTCAGCCGATCCTCGCCGAGCACGGCCACTACGCGGTCGGCGTCTACCTCGGCAACCCCAACGTGCACAACATGAGCGGCCTCATCTACAACCGGGCGCTCATCAAGACGCTGCGCACCAAGAACGTGTTCACCGCGTCGACGATCGACCAGATGCCCAAACACGTGTCGTCCGGACTCGTCTTCGGCCACCCGGATCTCATCCCGGTCCCGGACCTCGACCGCACCGACCATCTGCTCATACTCGGCGCCAATCCGTTGGTCTCCAACGGCAGTCTCGCCACGGCGCCCGACTGGCCAGGACGGCTCGCCGCCATCCAGGAACGAGGCGGCAAAGTCGTGGTGGTCGACCCGCGGCGAACCAAGACCGCCGCTGCTGCGGACGAGCACCTGTTCATCCGTCCCGGCACCGACGCCCTCTGGCTGTTCGCCCTCGTTGCCGTGCTCTTCGAACAGGGACTCGTAGACCCGGGGCGGGTCGGCGGCTTCCTCTCCGGCCTCGACGAAGTCGCCGCCGCAGCTGCCGCGTTCAACCCGGAACGGGTCGCCGAAGCGACCGGCATCGACCCGGACACCACCCGACGGGTAGCGGCGGAGCTTGCCGCCGCGAAGCGCGCGGCCGTCTATGGCCGGTTCGGCACCCACACCACCGAATACGGCACGCTGGCCGCCTGGCTCGTCGACGTGCTCAACATCCTCACCGGCAACCTCGACGAACCCGGCGGCGCCATGTTCGCCCGGCCGGCCACCGAACGACCCCGCGCCCCGAGAGGATTCCGCACCGGCCGGTGGGTCAGCCGAGTCCAGCAGCTACCGGAAGTGCGCGGCGAACTCCCCGTCGCGACGCTTGCCGACGAGATCGAAACCGAAGGGGAAGGTCAGATCCGAGCGCTCATCACCGTCGGCGGGAACCCGGTCCTGTCGGCGCCCGACGCGGCCAGGATCGACCGGGCGCTCGGCTCCCTCGAGTTCATGGTGAGCATCGACCTGTATCGCAACGAGACGACCAGGCACGCCGATGTGATCCTGCCGGCGCCGTCGCCGCTGGACCGGTCCCACTACGACTTCGCGTTTACCGGGCTGTCGGTCCGCAACGTCGCCAACTATTCGCCGCCGGTGCTCCCGCTGCCCGAAGGCCAGGCGGACGAGTGGGAGATCCTGCTCAAACTCACCGCCATCGCCGGCGGCATGCCGGCGGACATCGACATCGGACCGCTCGACGACATGGTGCTGGCAACCGTCGTCAACGACGCGGTCTCCAACGAACAGTCCCCGGTGCATGGCCGAGATCCGGACGAGATCATCGCCGCCACCACCGGGGGGCGAGGACCGGAACGGATCTTGGATGTGCTGGTGCGCACCGGCCCGTACGGCGACGGGTACGGTGCCGACCCCGACGGTCTCAGCCTCGAGGTGCTCCGAGACCATCCTCACGGTGTCGACCTCGGGCCGCTCCAACCGAGGCTGCCCGAGGCGCTCTGTACGCCGGACGGCCGCATCCACCTGGCTCCCGACGAAATCATGGCGGACGTGCCGAGACTCGAAGGGCTGCTGGAACCGGGAGGCGGGATGCGGCTCATCGGGCGACGGGACCTGCGCAGCAACAACTCGTGGATGCACAACCTCGACGTGCTGGTCCGCGGGAAGGACCGGTGCACGCTGCTGGTGCATCCCGACGACGCCGACCGGCTGGGGCTGGCCGATGACGGGCGCGCTGTGGTGGCCTCCGAAGTGGGAGCCGTCGAGGTTTCCGTGACGGTCACCGACGACATCATGCCGGGGGTGGTCAGCCTGCCGCACGGATGGGGCCACGACCTCGACGGTGTCGGCCTACGCGTGGCTGCCCGACGGCCGGGAGTCAACGTCAATCTGGTGTCGGTTCCGGCCGTCGATCCGCTGTCGGGCAACGCGGCCCTCTCCGGTGTCCCGGTCGAGGTCCGGCCGGCCTGAGAGCCGCTACCCGGCCGGCTCTACCTGCACCCGGGTGTCCGAATAGGCGACCCCTCCGCCTGCGTCGGTGAGACGGTCACTGGTCAGGGTGTTGGCGACGCCCTCGCCGCCGTGATCCCGGTACCACCATCCGAACGGCACGGCGACTACACCGGGGCGAAGTCGCCCGCTCACTTTCACCGTCAGCGTCAGCGACCCGCGGTCGTTCCACACCCGTGCTCGGTCACCGTCGGTGAGACCGCGCGCTGCGGCGTCGACGGGATCCATCTCGACGAACGGGCCGCCCTCCCGGGCCCCATGGCCTGGAAGGTGGGTGTAGGAGGTGTTCAACAGGCGGAGATGCTGCTTCGGGGTCAACAGCGTCAGCGGGAACCGGCCGGCCGCCGCCAGGGCTTCGCTAGAAGGGGTGAAGCCAGGACCCCCGTCGAACACCAGGTGGGCTCTCCCGTCGGGTGTGGCGAAGCCGCCCTCCGCATACAGATTCGTTGGCATGTCGAGCCGTATCCAGCCCCGACTCCGCAGCTGCTCGAAGTCGACGCCGGGCAGCGCGGATCGGAGCAGGCTCTCGTCAGGCTCGAACAGCTCCGGGTCGGTGAACCCGAGCGCGGCGGCGAGGCGACGCCACAGTTCCGTGTTCGGCACCGCCTCACCGGGCGGTTCGATCGCCGGTTCGTTCCAACCCAGGTACAGGTGACCCCACGCCGGCACCACGTCGACCTGCTCGATCTGGGTAGCAGCCGGGAACACCACGTCGGCGTAGGCGGCCGTGTCGGTCATGAACTGTTCACTCACCATGGTGAACAGGTCCTCCCGGAGCAGACCCTGGCGGATCAGATCTACGTTGGGGACGGTGACCGCCGGGTTGCCGTTCCACACCACCAACGCTTCGATCGGCGGTTGCAGGGAGGTGAGCGCCTGGCCGAGCTGCGTCATGTTCACCGACCTGGTGTCGGACGGAGCGTCGAAGACCGAATCGTCGACGACGGTGTCGAACCACTGGGAGACACTGCGCGCCAGACCCCCTCCCCGGTGGCGCCAAGCGCCGACCAGCACCGGGAGCGCGGCGAGGGTGCGGAAGAACTCGGCGCCGTTCTCGTGGTGTTCCGCCCCGATCAGCGTCCGGATGAACGCGGGCTGCACGGTGCCGTAGAGACGGGCGAGGTCTTCGACCTCTTCGGCTTCGAGGCCGGTGGCGTCAGCGGCCCGTTGCGGCGTCCAGGCTGCGACCCTCTCGCAGAGCTCATCGAACCCGGCCGCGTGCTGTTCGACGTAGCCGGTGTCGACGAGTCCGTCTCGTACCAGCACATGCATCATGCCAAGCATCAACGCCACGTCGGTGCCCGGCAGCGGCTGCAGGAACCAGTCGGCCGACTCGGCGGTGATCGTGCGGATCGGGTCGATCACCACCACCGTCGCCCCGTTTGCCCTGGCCTCTTCGACGAATGGCCACAGGTGCCGGTTGGTCAGTTTCGTGTTCGTGCCCCACAGCAGCACGAGTTTGGCGTGGCGCACCTCGAGCGGGTCGGCGGCGTGGGCAGTTCCGTAGGCGGCCGCCGTGCCGGCGGCGGCGGTGCCGCCACACAACGAACCGGTGAGCCGTGATGCCTCAAGCTTCGCGAAGAGCCGCCGATCGAGGGAAGACATCTGCAGCAGCCCCTGGGTGCCGGCGTCCCACCACGGCAGGACGGCCTCCCCGCCGCTTCGTTGGACGATCTCACGCAGCCGGGAAGCCGTCAGGTCCAGCGCTTCGTCCCACGTCGCCCGCCGGAATGAAGCGGTCCCCTTCGGTCCGGTTCTGATCAGCGGGTGCAGGATCCGATCGGGGGAGTAGACACGGTCGAGGAACCGGTTGACCTTCGGGCACAGTTCGCCCAGCGAGTACGGATGGTCCGGGTTCCCGCGCATCCGGGTTGCCACGCCGTCTTCGATCTCGACGATCCACCCGCACGAATCGGGACAGTCATGGTGGCAGGTGCCGAGTACAGAACGCATGAGGTCTGGAGGCTACCGTGCCCGGCCGTCGGGAAGGGGAGGGATTGCGGTGTCTAGGATTCGCCGGACCGACGAGAGGACACCCATGGTGCGAGGCCAACTCAGCCTCGATCAGCTTCGATCCAGGGTCGAGACGGACGAGATCGAGACGGTCATCGTTGCGTTCACCGACCACTACGGCCGGATGCACGGCAAACGACTCGACGCCGAGTTCTTCGTCGGCGAAGCCGCCAACCACGGCACCCACGGGTGCGACTATCTCCTCACCGTCGACATGGAGATGGAGCCGGTGCCCGGCTACGCCTACGCCAACTGGGAGTTCGGCTACGGCGACTTCCACATGGTGCCCGACCTGGACACCTTGCGGGTCGCCGACTGGCTCGACGGCACCGCGATCGTCCTGTGCGACCTCGCCGACACCGACACGGGCAAACTCGTGCCCGTCGCTCCCCGCACCATGCTGCGCCGGCAGATCGAACGCGCCAGGGAGATGGGCTACGAGGCGATGGCGGCCTCGGAACTCGAGTACTTCCTGTATGAAGACTCGTACCGGGACGCCGCGGCGAAGCACTACCACGACCTGACCCCGGCCGGGTGGTACATCGAGGACTACCACCTCCTCCAGGGCACCCGGGAAGAGCACTACAACGGGGCGGTGCGCCGGCACCTGAAACGATCTGGGATACCGGTCGAGAACTCGAAAGGCGAGTGGGGGCGAGGCCAGCACGAGATGAACATTCGGTACGCCGGCATTCTCGAGATGGCCGACCGCCACACCATCATGAAACTCGCCATGAAAGACATCGCCGAAAAAGCCGGCGTGTCGGTCACCTTCATGGCGAAACCCGACGCATCGGAGGCAGGTTCGAGCTGCCACGTCCATCTGAGCCTGTGGCGAGACGGGGTCAACGTGTTTCCCGGCGGCACCAAGTTTGGGCCGGTCTCGGGCTCCGACGAGTTCCGCTGGTTCCTTGCCGGCTGGATGGGGCACGTTCCCGAAGCGATGGTCGCCTACGCGCCGACGGTCAACTCTTACAAACGCTACGTCGACGAGTCGTGGGCTCCGACCCGGATCGCCTGGAGCTACGACAACCGCACCGCCGGATTCCGGGTCGTCGGCCACGACCAGAGTCTCAGGATCGAATGTCGCATTCCGGGTGCCGACGTCAACCCGTATCTCGTCTACGCCGCCACGCTCGCCTCCGGACTCGACGGCATCGCCAACAAGATCGAACCCGACGCCATCTTCGAAGGCAACGTCTACGAGGCGAAAGACCTGCCCCACGTGCCGCCGACGCTCCGGGACGCCACCGACACGTTCGAGGAGAGCCGGTTCATGCGGGACGCCTTCGGTGCCGACGTGCACGAGCACTATCTGCACTTCTTCCGCACCGAGCAGGCCGCGTACGACCAGGCAGTCACCGACTGGGAACGGTGGCGCTACTTCGAGAGGATATAAATCCCAGTACCAAGTACCGAGTACCGGGTACCAAGTACCAAGTACGAAAGGAATGCCATGGGAAGGCTTGAAGGCAAGGTTGCGCTCATCACCGGGGCCGGCAGCGGCATCGGCCGGGCGTCGGCGCTTCGGTTCGCCCGGGAGGGAGCCGCCGTGGCTGCGGTCGACATCGACCGTGATGCCGCAGCGGCCACCATCGCCGAGATCGAACGCGAAGGCGGCCAGGCGGTCGCCATCCGGGCCGATGTCTCGACAGCCGCCGACAACGAAGCGATGGTCGCCCGAACCGAAGAGGCGTTTGGTCGCCTCGACGTGCTGTTCCTCAACGCGGGCATCATGCATCCCGACGACTCGGACGCCGTCGGTACCGACGAATCCATTTGGGACCTCACTATGGACGTCAACGCCAAAGGGGTGTTTCTCGGCTGCAAGTACGGCATCCCGGCCCTGCGGCGTGCCGGCGGAGGGTCGATCATCAACACCGCCTCGTTCGTCGCCGTCATGGGTGCCGCCACCCCGCAGATCGCCTACACCGCGTCGAAAGGGGCTGTGCTGGCGCTCACCCGGGAACTGGCGATCGTCCATGCCAAAGAGAACATCAGGGTCAACGCCCTCTGCCCGGGGCCGCTCCACACCGAACTGCTGATGAAGTTTCTCGACACACCAGAGAAGAAGCAGCGGCGTCTCGTCCATCTGCCGATGGGCCGGTTCGGGGAGGCCGACGAAATGGCACAAGCTGCCGTGTTTCTCGCCTCGGACGAATCTTCGTATGTGACCGGAACCGAGTTCATGGTCGACGGAGGCTTGTCGGCCGCCTACGTGACCGCGGAGTAATCATGGAACAGACAGGCATGCTCATCGACGGCCGATCGATCACCGCCGACGACGTCACCAAGGTGCTGAACCCGGCGACGAACCACGTGATCGCCGAAGTAGCCAGAGCCTCGGGAGACGACGTCGACCGCGCGGTGCAGGTCGCCCACAACCGATTCCAAACGTGGAAGCGCTCGAAGACGACGGAACGAAGGGACGCGCTGCGACGCCTCGCCGACCTGATCCGGCGAGACCAGGAACGGCTCGCCCGGCTCGAATCCGACAACGTCGGCAAACCCATCGCGGCGGCTCGCGGCGAGATCGGCGCCGTCGCCGCAACGTTCGACTACTACGCGGGCGCGGTCGACAAATTCCACGGCCAGACGATCCCGACGAAAGCCGACGGGACGCTGCTGACCTTCCGAGAGCCGCTGGGGGTCTGCGGCCTCATCGTGCCGTGGAACTTCCCGATGCTGATTCTGTCATGGAAGGTCGCCCCGGCGCTTGCCATGGGCAACACCGTCGTCGTGAAACCGGCCGAGGTCACACCCCTGTCTGCGCTGGCGCTCGCCGGACTCGCCCTCGAAGCCGGGTTCCCACCTGGCGTGTTCAACGTGACTCCGGGGAAAGGCTCGGTGGCAGGCGAAGCCCTCGTCCACCATCCACTCGTTCGCAAAGTCGCGTTCACCGGCTCCACCGAGGTTGGAACCCGCATCATGCAGAGCGCCGCCGAAGGCATCAAACGGGTGTCGCTGGAGCTCGGCGGCAAGTCGGCCAATGTGGTGTTCGCCGACGCCGACATGGACACGTGCATCGAATCGTCGATCTGGGCGGTGTACGACAACGCCGGGCAGGACTGCTGCTCCCGCAGCCGGATCCTCGTCGAACGGCCGGCCTTCGACGAGTTCGTCGATCGGTTCGCCGAACGCACCAAGATGATCCGTCTCGGAGACCCGGCCGACGAGGCCACCGAGATGGGGCCACTCATCACCTCCCAACACAGAGACACCGTCGAGGGGTACCTCAGAGCCGGCGACGAAGAAGGAGCCGTCCGGGTGTGCGGCGGTGTCCGTCCTGGCGGCGACCTCGAAGCCGGGAACTTCCTCACCCCGGCCGTCTATGTGAACGTGACCCCCGACATGCGGATCATGCAGGAGGAGATCTTCGGCCCGGTCGTCGCCATCGTCCCGTTCGACACCGAGCAGGAGGCCGTCGAGTTGGCCAACGACAGCGACTATGGCCTCTCCGGGTCGCTGTGGACCCGCGACATCGGACGGGCGCTCCGATTCGTCCGCGAGTTCGAAACCGGCATGATCTCGGTGAATTCGAGCTCCAGCGTCCACATCGAAGCTCCGTTCGGAGGCGTCAAGAAGAGCGGGATCGGTCGCGAACAGGGCATGGCGGCGTTGGAGCACTACAGCGAATTCAAGACCGTGTTCATCGCCGACAACTGAGGAGGAGAGGCCATGGACATCGGGGTGCTCATCGCCGACCACGTCGTCGATCCGTCGGTGGCCGGCACCTATCCGGACATGTTCCGACGGCTCTTCGCCAGGCATGCCCCTGAGGCGGACTTGCACTTCTACGATCTGAAAGCAGGCGACGAACCCGCATCGCTCGGCGAAGTCGACCTGTGGATCTCCGGAGGATCGAAATCGTCGGTCTACGAGGACCTGCCCCATGTGAGAGCCTTCGAGCGGATCGTTCGGGGGCTCTACGAACACGGTCACCGGTTCTTCGGAATCTGCTTCGGGCACCAGATGATCGCCCACGCGCTCGGGGGGACCGTCGCCAGGTCGGAGCGGGGATGGGGGGTCGGGGTGAAGACCGCCGACGTCGTCGGCTCCGAATCGTGGATGGTTCCTGTCGCCGATCGGTTCTCCCTGCTCTACAGCCACCAGGACCAGGTGGAGGTGCTCCCACCGGGAGGGCGGGTGCTCGCGTCGAGCGTTCACAGCCCGGTGGCGATGCTCGCCGTCGACGATCACACGGCGGGTGTGCAAGGGCATCCGGAGTTCACGCCCGCGTACGCCGAACACATGCTTCGCCGGAGGCGCGGCACGAGGATTCCTGAGGCGGTCGCCGACGCCGCTCTGGCGACCATGAGCCTGCCGACCGACGAAGGTCTGCTGGTGCAGTGGATGGTCGAGTTCGGCAGGGGGGCAAATGTGGAGGGAACGGACCCAGTTGGGTAGCATCCGTCCGGTTTACGAGAGGGAGGGATACGACACGGCGAGTCAGCAGTCAGTCCGATGTTCGAACAATAAAGGAAGCACAGTGAAGAAAGTTTTCCCACTGATTGCGCTCCTGTTGGCCTTCGCGATGATCGCGGCTGCCTGCGGCGGGAGCGGAACAACCGAAACAACGGCGGCCGAAGGAACAACCGCGGCCGTATCTGATCAGCCGACCGAAATCGATATGTGGATTGCGTTCTCCGACGAGGCGCGGTTCAACTTCACCCGTGACAAGGCCGCGGCGTTCAACGCCAAACACCCCGAGTACAACGTCGTGGTGAACTCGTTCGACTCGTACAACACGGTGTTCGAGCAGGCCGTGCTCGCCGTTGACCAGGGCAACGCCCCGGCGATCATCCACTTCTTCGAAGCCGCCACTCGGCAGGCGCTGGATGCGGTCGACTCGGCAGGCAACCCGATCTTCAAGTCGGTAACCGACGCGATCGGCGGCCGCACCGAGATTCTCGGCGAACCGGTGATCCTCGACGACGTCGTTTCTGCGGCGAAGAACTACTACACGGTCAACGGGTCGTTCTACTCGATGCCGTGGAACACCTCTTCGGCGATCATGTTCTCGAACATGGACATGCTGAAGAAGGCCGGGGTTGACGAGCCACCGGCGACGTGGGCCGAAGTCGATGCTGCCTGTGAGAAGGTCATGGCCATGGACGGCGCCCCCAAGGCGTGCATCACCTGGCCGAACCACTCCTGGTTCGTCGAGCAGAGCCTCGGCCAGCAGGGCGAACTCCTCGCCAACAACGACAACGGCCGCTCCGGGCGCGCCACCGAGGTTTTCCTCGACTCGCCCGGCATCATCAACTACATCGGTTGGTGGAAGGACCTGGCCGACAAGGGCTACTACCTGTACACCGGTCAGCAGCGTGACTGGGACGGAACCTCCAACGCGTTCCAGGCCCAGCAGGTTGCCATGCTCGTCTACTCGAGCTCCGACACGACCGCCCTCACCCAGGCCGGGGTCGACAACGGCTTCGAGGTGAAGGCCAGCTTCATGCCGTACAACCAGGACGTCCCCTATGAAGGGAACCTGATCGGCGGTGCGACGCTGTGGATGCTCGACGGGCTCGACAAGACGACCGAAGACGGCGCCCTGGCGTTCATGAACTTCTTCTCCAATCCGGAGAACGCAGCCGAGTGGCACAAGATCACCGGCTACATTCCGATCACGAACGCAGCCGAGAAGCTGCTCGAAGAAGAAGGCTGGTACCAGGAGAGCCCGAACTCGAAGGTCGCGTCCGACCAGCTCAACGCTGCGAAGGACACGCCGGCTACTCGCGGCGCGATTCTCGGCAACTTCGTGTCCATCCGTGACGTCATCACGATCGCCATCGAGGACATCCTCACCAACGATCTCGATGTCGCCACCCGGATGGCCGACGCCAACGTCGAAGCCAACAAGCTCCTCCAAGAGTACGAAGCTCTGTACGGCGGATAGCAGAACAAGCAAGGGGGTGGCGGGTGACCGCCACCCCCCTCATCGAGTAGGGACTTTGAGATGGTGTTGTTGATCGCCGGAATTGTGATCGCTGCCCTTGGCGGAGCCATCTACACCTCGTGGCACAGCGATCGGCGCACGGCCCGACGGTTGATCATCGGTGCCGGGGTGGCCGCGGTGGGAGCCACCGCCGGACCGGCGCTGATGAATTTCTGTGCCTTCGAGCCGGAACGAACCGCCATCGACCACATTCTGGCGTACACGTTGATGGCAACGGGAGCCTGGCTCGGGCTCATCGCTGCCAAATCGTTCTTCGATCGACAAGACGGCAAAGTCGACGACGACGACGGCCTGGGCGAAATCAAAGCAGCCGGCTTCCGGCTCGGGTGGTGGGTGCCATGGGTGCTGCTGTCACCGACGCTGCTCATCCTGGTCGTGTTCCTCTACACGCCGGCGTTTCAGACGTTTGCCCTGTCGACGAAACTGACCCGCCTCGCCGCACCCCGGGCGATCCCGGTCTGTTTCGATCAGTTCTCCGAGCTGCTCATCGACGATCCGGTGAGACTCGTCGCCTACCCGTTCCTGGCGGCGCTGTTCCTCTACGGATCGAGGTTCTGGGCTCGGCGAACCAGGCCCGGCTCGATCAGTCATCGGCTCTCCGAGGTCGCGTCGGTGCTTGCGTCCGCCTCGGTGTTTATCGCCCTGTATGCCATCTTCTCGCCGGGCGGTGGCGGAGCCGTCAAGTACCGGCCGGTCTACGTGAACACCGTCATCATCTCGGCCGGCATCGTGGCGTTGGGGATGGCCGGAGGCCTGGCGCTTGCCTACCTGGCCTTTCGCAAGATCCGTGGCGGCACCATCTACCGCACCATGCTGATCTGGCCGTACGCCATCTCGCCGGCCGTCGCCGGGATCCTGTTCTTCATGCTGCTCGATCCGACCGCGGGCATCATCGGGCATCTCCTCAAAGAGTGGTTCGGAATCACGATGCCGAACTACCGAGAGCACGCTTACCTGGCCCAGCTGGCCATCATCGCCGCCAGCGCGTGGAAGATCCTCGGCTACAACATCCTGTTCTATCTCGCCGGCCTCCAGACGGTCCCCATGGATCAGATCGAAGCTGCCGTGCTCGACGGTGCCAGCGCGTGGCAGCGCTTCCGTCACATCGTCCTGGCGGCCCTGTCGCCAATCACGTTCTTCCTGCTGGTCACCAACCTCACCTATGCC
Source organism: Acidimicrobiia bacterium (assembly GCA_024763085.1). Lineage (GTDB taxonomy): Bacteria > Actinomycetota > Acidimicrobiia > Spongiisociales > UBA4744 > JANTGE01. The sequence continues at coordinate 2,019 of JANTGE010000031.1, read as the reverse complement.
TTCTTCGAAGTGTTCGCCACGATCGACTACATGACCAAAGGCGCACCTGCAGGAGCGACGTCGGTCTCCATCTACGAGATCATCCGGATCGGCGTCGACAACGGCGACCTGGGTCGTGGCGCCGCCCAGTCGGTGTTGCTGTTCATCGCCGTGATCGGCGTCACCGTGTGGCAGTTCAAGACGAGTGGACGTCGAGTCAGCTACGGAGGTGGATGAGATGGACGGATTGACGGCCGGCGTCACCGGGAAGGGACTCCTGCGCGGCAGGAAGTGGCCGTATCACGTGGCGCTCATTCTGGCCAGCCTGTTCATCGGGATCCCGGTGCTGTACGCGGCGATGATCGCCACCCAATCGAACGCCGAAGTGTTCTCGTTCCGTCTCGGTCCGGGCACCGCGTTGGCGAAGAACTTCAACGACGTGTGGGTGTCGAGGGAGATCGGCATCAACATGTGGAACTCGACGCAGCAGGCGGTCTACGTCACCGTCGGCAAGACGATCCTGTCCCTCATGGCCGGGCTGGCGTTCGTCTACTTCAAGTTCCGCGGCAAGTGGATCGTCTTCTTCTTCGTGTTGATCACGCTGATGATGCCGACCGAGGTGATGATCCTCGCCATGTTCCGTCTCGTGTCTGCCCTGCAGTGGCAGGACACGATGGCGGCCCTCGTCGTGCCGTTCCTGGCATCGGCGACCGGCGCGTTCCTGTTCCGACAACACTTCGCCAACCTGCCGACAGACCTGCTGGAGGCGTCCCAGATCGACGGCGCCACTCCGCTCCAGTTCCTCACCAAGGTGCTCATCCCGTTGTCGTGGAACGTGATCGGGGCGCTGGCGGTCATCCAGTTCGTGTACACCTGGAACATGTATCTGTGGCCTCGTCTCATCATCCATGAGCAGGCGTCGCAGGTGGTGCAGGTCGGGCTGCAGTCGTTGACGAACATCGACGGTGGTCTCACCTACGGACCACTGATGCTGGCCGCCATCCTTGCGTCGATCCCGCCGACGATCATCTTCATCTTGCTCCAGAAGCCGTTCATGAGCGGCTTCGCCCTCGGCCAGGAGAAGTAGCCGGGAACCTTCGACGCCGCTCGGCACGTCGAACGAGGTGAAAGGAGGCGCCATGAAGATGATCGCGATCATCGCAGTCTTCGGCATGATCGCTGCCGCCTGTGGCGGCTCGGCGTCGGTGGCGCTGGCGTCGTCCGACCTGGCCCGTTCCACCGAGTCGGCACCGGCAGAGACGGTCGAGAACGTAGCGGGGAGTCTCAGTGGGTTCGGCACGGACCTCTACCAGGCGCTGGCTTCCGGTGACGAGAACCTGGTGTTCTCCCCGGCCAGCATCTACCTGGCACTGGCCATGACTTACGCCGGTGCAGAGGGGGTCACCGCCGACGAGATGGCCCGGGTGCTGCACATCGACCTCGACGCAGAGACATTTCACCGGGCGATGAATACGCTCGACCGGGAACTCGAATCCCGCAGCTTCGAAGAAGGCGACGATCGTGTGCAGCTCAGCATTGCCAACAGCATCTGGGCTCAACAGGACACCACGTTCGAGCAGCCGTTTCTCGACACCCTCGCCGTGTACTACGGCGCCGGCGTCCGCCTCGTCGACTACAAGACCGCCGCCGAGAAGGCCCGGCGAGCCATCAACGCCTGGGTTGCCGACGAGACCAACGACAAGATCACCGAACTGATCCCTGAAGGGATGCTCGACGAACTCACCCGGCTGGTCCTCGTCAACGCAATCTACCTCGACGCCACCTGGGCGCAGCCGTTCGACGCCGACGAGACCTACGACGGGTCGTTCACCCTCGAAGGCGGCCGCACCGTCCAGGTGCCGATGATGCACCAGACCGGCCGGTTCGCATACGCATCCGGGGATGGCTGGCAGGCCGTCCAGCTTCCCTACTCGGGGAACAAACTGGCGATGTTGCTCATCGTGCCCGACGACGGCCGCTTCGCTCAGGTCGAAGCGGACCTGTCCGGGACGTTCGTGGCCGACGCCGTGGCCGGCCTCG
>JANTGE010000030.1 GCA_024763085.1 Acidimicrobiia bacterium | reverse complement strand
GAGACCCCCCACGAGTGCACGGAGATGGAAGCCGCGCTCCTGGAACTCGACGGTGGCTATGCCGACCCGACCGCCGCCAACGCCGACCTGCTCGAAGCAGCCCGGATACACGGCGCCGAAGTGCGGTTCAATGCCCCCATCGCCGGGGTCAGAGTGGACGGAGACCGGATCCTCGGCGTCGAACTGGCCGACGGCGGCCGTATCGACGCTCCCATCGTCATCAACGCCGCCGGTCCGTGGTGCAACCGCCTCAACGCGTACGCAGGGGTGGCGACCCCGTGGACGTTGCGACCCACCCGGGTGCAGGTCGCCTACCGGGCACTCACCGCCGACGTGCCCGGACCGATTCCTGTCACCGTCGACGCCTCCGGCGGCATCTACTTCAGGCCCGAGGCACGCGGCCAGCAGCTCCTGTTCGGATCGGTGCTGGAAGAGGACGAACAGGAACCCGCTGATCCCGACAACTACAAGAACGTCGCCGACCCGTGGTTCCGGGAACTCAAAGTCCACGCCCTGCACCATCGGATTCCGTCCCTCCCTCACCGGGGCAGCATCACCGGCATCGCCGGCCTCTACACGGTCAACGAACAGGACGTCCATCCGGTGGTCGGACCGTGGGGACCCGACGGATGGTATCTCGCCAACGGGTTCAGCGGCCACGGATTCAAACTGGCCCCCATGATCGGCTCGATGGTCGCCCAGGACCTCACCGGAGTACGCGCTCCGTTCGACACCGATGTGCCGGCCTCTTTCTTCGCCGTCGACCGCGCCCCGCTCGACGTCAACCAGAAGTCGGTCCTCGCCTGATGCGATACCTCGACGCCGACGCCCTCCGAAAAGCGTTGCCGATGCACACTGCCATCGACGCGATGGTCGCCGCCTTCTCCGACGATCGGGAGATCCCGCAACGGATCCTGCTGGGCCGGTCGCTGTTCATGCCGGGCCGCGCCGGTCCTTACACCGGCATCAAGGTCGTGTCGACGACGCCAGGCGACCCCGCCGGGATCGTCGGCGTGTTCGACCCCGACGGGCACCTCATCGGCCTGGTCGACGGCGCCACCCTCACCGCGATCCGTACGGGGGCTGCCTCCGGGTTGGCCACCCGGATCCTCGCACCCGAGGACTCGTCCACGTTGGCCATGCTCGGTGCCGGAGCGATGGCAGCCGACCAGATCGAGGCGGTCCGGACCGTGCGACCTATCGAACGGGTGCTCATCTGGAGCCGCCGCAGGGAACGAGCCGAAGCCCTTGCCCGCCGCGTAGGCGGCATCCCGGTCGCGACTCCCGACGAAGCGGTGGCCGAAGCCGACGTCGTCACCACCGCCACTCCATCGACGACGCCGCTTTTTCGCGACCGTTCGCTGCGAAACCCGGTGCACATCAACGCCGTCGGCGCCTTCACGCCGGACATGGCAGAGGTCCCTCCTGAAACGGTCACCCGCGCGTACGTCGTCGTCGACGACCTGGACGCTGCTGCGGTCGAGGCGGGCGATCTCATCCAGGCGCACCGAACCCCCGACGCCACCGTCAGCGACCTCCTCGCCGGTGTCGCCCGCCCAAAGTCGACGGTGACCCTGTTCAAGTCGGTCGGGATCGCCAGCCAGGACGTCGCCGCCGCCGTTGCCGCCCTCGAGGCCGCCTCGTAGCCGACACATACGTCGTAGGCTTGTCACCGGAGAGAGGAAGCGATGGCCGAACCGACCTACGAACGTCTGTCATTCCTCGACGCGTCGTTCCTGGCGCTCGAGTCGCCGACGACCCACATGCACGTGGGCGGCGTCGCCATCTTCGACGCCGAACCTCTCCGGACCGGCGACGGAGGCGTCGACATCGACCGGATCCGCGAGTTCATCGGATCGAGGCTGCATCTGGTTCCAAGATATCGTCAACGACTCGCCTGGGTGCCGATCGAAAAGAACCCCGTGTGGGTGGATGACGACCACTTCAACCTCGGGTACCACGTTCGCCACCTCAGCCTGCCCAAACCCGGCACCGAACAGCAACTCAAAGAGCTTTTCGGTCTGATCCTGGGCCGGCAACTCGACCGGGCGAAGCCCCTATGGGAGATGTGGATCGTCGAAGGGCTGCAAGACGACCGGTTTGCGCTCCTGTTCAAGATCCACCACTGCATGATCGACGGCATCTCCGGCGTCGATCTCATGGCCGTGCTGCTCGGATTCCAACCGGAGGCGACGATTCCGCCGGCTCCCCCCTACGTGCCGAGGCCGGCGCCTTCCGAAGCGAAACTCTTCGTCGACGAAACGCTGCAACGGGTCGGGAAGGCCGCCCGAGCAGCGGTGAGCGTCCCAATGATGATCGAGCAGGGACGGACCCTCGTCGGAGAGCTGGGGAAACGCGCCACTGCCGTCGTGCACTCGCTCACGTCGGGCTGGCTGTCTCCTGCCACCAGAACCCCGCTCAACGAACCCATCGGGCCGAACCGACGGTTCGACTGGCTCACCTTGCCGCTCGACGACTTCAAGAAGATCAAAAATGCGCTTGGAGGCACCGTCAACGATGTGGTGCTCGCCACCGTCGCCGGCGCGGTACGGCGGTTCCTCATCGAAGAACGCGCCTTCGACGTGTCCGGTGTGGAGTTTCGGGCGATGGCCCCGGTCTCGGTTCGCCCCAAAGACCAAAGGGGGAAGCTCGGCAACCAGGTCGCCATGTGGCTGGTCCCGCTCCCGATCGGTGAACGGGACCCGCTCCGGCGGTACGAATTGGTTCGAGAGCACACCGACGACCTGAAGCGCACCAACCAGGCGCTCGGAGCCGCCACGATCGTGCAGCTCAGCTCGGGAACCCCCATCAGCCTCCTGTCGCTGGCAGCGAGGCTGGCGACCGGCATTCGGCCGTTCAACATGACAGTCACCAACGTTCCCGGCCCGCAGTTTCCGATGTACCTGCTCGAGTCCCAACTGCTCGTCCAGTATCCGGCCGTCCCCCTGTGGGCCGGTCACGGCGTCGGCGCTGCCCTGTTCTCCTACAACGGTCACGTTGCGTGGGGTATCCAGGCCGACTGGGACCTCGTACCCGACCTCGAAGCGTTCGTCGCGGCCATCCGGAGCAGTTTCGACGAACTTCTCGAAGCAGCCCTCACTCCTGCTTGAGTATCGCCGCCGCTTTTGCGGCACCCCACTCGAGGTGTGCCATCCAGGCGGACTCGCCGAGCAACCGTGACGACGCCGGAGCCAGGTCGAAGAGGTCGCCCGGCAGTGCACCGGCGGCCACCGGATCCCGGGCCACAGGCAGAAAGCCAGCCTCGACCAGCGCCCCGGTAGGAAACGCGCACGCCTCCTGAAAGAGCTCCAGGGGGCCACGCCCCTGTCGAACCGGCGGAAGCGCCAGCAGCTCATCGAGCTGGCCCTCGAGCCAGCGCTGCCCTTCCTCGAGCGCTTCATCCCAACCCGCCGGCCGCTCCCACCCACGTTCGGCCAGACGGCCTTCCAGGTATGGGCGATAGGCGTCGACGAACACGTCGTGAAGACTCATCCGGTGAACACCTCCACCACCATGAGCCCTAGCGGGCCTTCGATCACCCCTATCCCGACCCGGGTGAAGCCGGGCCGCAGAATGTTGGCCCGATGCCCAGGACTCGACATGAGGCCCTCATGGACCGTTCTCGGGGTGGCGGCCAGCGCCAGGTTCTCACCTACGACGCGATAGGTGATACCGGCGCTCTGCACCCGATCCTGCACCTGTTCCCCATCCGGCGAGGTGTGACTGAAGAACCCACCGAGATACATCTGCCGCGCATAGGACTGTGCCACCTCGGCGAGAGCGTCAGACCAGGAGAGAGGATCGAGGTCGGCTTCCACTCGCGAACGGTTGACGAGTTCGAAGATCTCTTTCGCCGACGCCGGATCGGGAGACAGATCTGCCGGGTCTGCCGCCGGTATCTCAAGTGTCTCGCCCTCCTCGAGAATCACCTGTTTGCCGCCGACGAGATCCTCGAGGTTCAGCAACGAAGTCAACACCCGGTCGCCTGCCACGGTTTGGAACACCCGCTCCGGGACCCCGTCCGGGTCGATGAGGAACGCAGCGACCTTCGACTCGCTCAGCGGCTCGGCCAGCTGCGCCGGCAGCGGCAGCACTTTCGCCAACGACAACACGAGCACACCGAGGAACACGCCCCAGGCCAGAGCCAACGCTGCGCCGAGGAGCCGGTTCGACAACGCCAGGCCCGGTATCGACAGGAACCGGTGAAGCAGCCGGGCCCCGAGGCTCGCCAATACCCCGACCACCAGAAAGATCGCGAAGCCGCCGATGAACCGGCTCATCTCCGGCGACGCGTTCGTCCAACTCTCAACGACTGCGCCGGCCGGTTCGCTCAGTCGAAAGGCGAGAGCCAGACCGAGGATCAGTCCGACGAGGTCCATCAACTCGCGGGCAAACCCGCGCACCCAACCGCGCAGCGCCAGCGAGGCGAAGGAGAGTCCGAGTACGAAGTCGATCATGCCAACTCGATCCGCATCCTCTTGTTGCCCTTGCCCTTCGACTCGGTCTTCACGACCCGAACCGGGCCCACTTCACCAGTCGAGGCGACATGGGTGCCACCGTCGGCCTGTTTGTCCAACCCTTCGATCTCGATGATGCGTATCGGATCGATGAACTCCGGGAGCAGATTCACCTTGGTGCGGATCAGATCCGGGTCAGCCAATGCCTCTTCCCGAGGCAGGAACAGCACTCGCACCGGCAAATCCTTGGCCAGCTCCTCGTTGAGACGCGTTTCGACCTCCCGGCCGAACTCGACGGAGATGGCGTCCAGTTCGAAGTCCATCCGGGCTCTGCCGGGCTCCATGTTGCCGCCGGTCACCTTCGCGTCGAAGTCCCGCCAGATGACGGCTGAAAGGGCGTGCAGCGCCGTATGGGTTCTCATGAGCAGGTGCCGCCGATCCCAATCGATCGTGGCGACCACCTGGGTGCCGGGGGCCGGCGGTTCGCCATCGACGACGTGGATCGGAACGCCCTTCACCCGGACGGTGTCCACCACGCGCACCTGCCCGCCGTCCCAGGTCAATAGCCCGGTGTCGCCGGGTTGACCGCCGCCGCGGGCGTAGAAGACAGTCCGGTCGAGCACGACACCTTCTTCGCTCACGTCTGCCACCGTGGCAGGCGTCGTCGTCGCGTAGGCGTCGATGGGGGCGATCTCTTCGGTCATGGCCACTCCTTTCGGTCCCATTGTGGCCGTTGCACACCAAATGGCCAGTTTCTCATGACATGACACCGCTTTTGTGCCTACACTCCCCGATCACCCTGGGTTCTCCCGGGGAAACGACCGATTCTGTCGCGAGACGTGACAGAGGGAGGCAAATACATATGCGCAAATACAGCAAACTCGTGCTGATGGTTGCAGTCTTCGCAATACTCGCCGCCGCGTGCGGTGGCGCAGGCGCCGCGGAGCCGCAGCAGTGCACGGACGACCCGTACGGGTGCGTCGTCGTCGAGAAGGATCAGCCGATCAAGGTCGGCACGCTGTTGGTCATCTCCGGCCCCAACGCCAGTTTGGGTCTGGACAGCCAGCACGGTGTCGAGTTGGCGGCCGACTACCTGGACGGGGCGTTCGACGGGACGTACGGCGAGATCAAGGGCCATCCGGTCGAGTTGGTCTTCGGTGACGACGGTTGTTCGGCCGAAGGTGGACAGGCCGGTGCCCAGCAGATGGCATCGAACCCGGACATCGTCGGGGTGATCGGCACCAGCTGCTCGAGCGCCGCGCTCGGCGTCGCCGACACGATCCTGTCCGAGAAGGGCATCGCGCTCATCTCGCCGTCGAACACCGGTCCGGCGCTGACCGACCCGGCGCAGCACCAGCCGTTCTACCTGCGGACCGCCCACAACGACAAGTTGCAGGGCGCTGCGGTGGCGCACTTCGCGTACAACGAGCTCGGTGCCCGCACGGCGGCGACCATCCATGACGGCAGCCCTTATGCCGACGGCCTCCAGGCCGTGTTCGCCGAAACGTTCGAGCAGATGGGTGGAACCATCACCGACCGTGAGGCGATCCAGGTGGGCGAGACCGACTTCACGTCGGTGCTGACCGCCATCGGTGCCAGCAGCCCGGACGTCCTCTACTTCCCGATCTTCGCCGCCGAGGGTGGGCTCATCGCCCAGCAGGCGAAGCAGGTCGACGGACTCAAGGACACCATCCTCATCGGCTCGGACGGCATGCTGTCAGATGACTTCCTGAACGCTGCCGGCTCGGCCGCCGACGGTATGTACCTGTCGGGTCCGGACCTGAGTGCGTTCTCCGGGAACATGGACTTCTACCGCGGTGACTTCCTCACCGCCTACAAGGAGCAGTTCGGCGGAGAGCCTGCCGCGGCGTTCCATGCCCACTCGTACGATGCGGCAAACATGCTGTTCTCGGCCATCGACAAGGTGGCTATCGACGAGGGCGGCACGCTCTACATCCCGCGGACGGCGCTCAAAGACGCCCTGTTCGACACCAAGGGGATGCTGGGCATCACAGGTGAGCTGAACTGCAACGCCACCGGCGACTGCCAGTCGACCGCAACCATCGGCGTCTACCAGGTCACCAACGGTGCGATCCCGGACACCCCTGTCTACAGCGAGAAAGCCTCGCTGGAGGGTTAACCATCCACTGTGGGGGGAGGTTTCGGCCTCCCCCCACCTGAAACTCTGGAAACCATGACGGCCAAGACCGAAACGCGCACACGAAGGCTGCCTTTCGAACGGATTCCGGTGCGGCGCATCATCCTCGTTGCGTTGAGCCTGGCGATCATCTACGGGGTCGTTGCCGGGTCGGCGGCGACGCTGCAGACCGGCACGTTCTCTGGTGCCGACTGGCGGACGCTGGTGGTCAACGGACTTGCCCGCGGCAGCGTGTACGCGCTCATCGCCATCGGCTACACGCTCGTCTACGGCGTCCTGTTCATGATCAACTTCGCTCATGGAGAAGTGTTCATGTCGGGCACCTACACGTCGTTCTTCGTCGCCACGGCACTCGCCGAGAGCGGCTACCTCAATGAGCATCCGCTCATCTCGATCGGCATCCTGTTCGTCGTCTCGATGGTCGTTTCAACGGTGGTGGCCATCATCCTGGAACGGCTTGCCTACCGTCCGCTGCGCGGGGCACCCCGCCTCGTGCCGCTCATCACCGCCATCGGGGCATCGCTGTTCCTGCAATACACCTTCCGCGGTCTCTACGGGGCCAACGTTCGCGCCTACCCGGAGATCGCCGCCATCCAGGGAACCTGGGAGATCTTCGGCTTCGACTTTCTGAAAAAGCAGGTCATCGTGATCGTGGCCGCCATGATCTTCTGGCTCATCCTCTACCTTGTCGTCGCCAAGACCAAGACCGGCCGCGCCATGCGCGCCGTCGGTGAAGACCGCGAAGTCGCCGCGCTCATGGGCATCGACGTCGACCGCACCATCGTCGCTACTTTCGCAATCGGAGGCGCCCTCGCCGGTGCTGCCGGCATCCTCTTCGTGTTCGTCTTCAACCAGGTGATCTTCATCATGGGTTTCTTGCCCGGCTTGAAGGCGTTCACCGCGGCCGTGTTGGGAGGTATCGGGAGCATCTCCGGCGCCGCACTCGGCGGCCTCGTGCTCGGAGTGCTCGAAGCGATAGGCCCCAACCTGTTCCTCACCGGGGCCAATGTGCCTTCACCCAACCAGCTCCAACCGGTCGTCGCGTTCGGCATCCTGGTGCTCGTCCTGATCTTCCTTCCCGGTGGTTTCCTCGGATCCGATGAGGAGGAACGGGCATGAACCTCGTCCGGGCCAACTTCAAGACCGGCCTCGTCGGAGGGTCGGTGATCGTCTACCTGGCCCTCGTCGGCATCCTGGAACGTTTCCAGGACCGCAACGTCATCACTGGAGTGGTCGGCCTCGGGACCACCCTGGTGCTGCTCACGATGTTCGGAACCGGCTATCTGGTCTCCAGACCGAAGGACGACGGAACGTCGCAGCCGTTCGGCGAAGGCCTGGTGGCCGGCGCTTTTGCCGGTGCCCTCACCGCAGCCGTCGTCCTCATCTTCGAAGCCATGCTCGGTGCCGGTATCCAGGTACGCAACATGCTGGTCAGTGTCACCCCTGACCTGCTGGACCTCCTCGAGTTTGGACTCGGCCCGGGACTTGGATCAGTCGCGCTCGTCGCGGTCGGTGCACTCCTCGGCGGTCTGGCAGGCGCCCTCCGCCTCCTCCCTGAAGACGTCCGAGGCGCCATCAACTACAGCCTCATCGTTGCCCTCGCTCTGAGCCTCTCCGAGCCACTCATGGACGGCATCCTTCGCGGACTCGGCATCCCACGACGGTGGCTCTACGAGTCCGGCGGGCTCACCATCGTGGGAACGATCATCGTCGTCGTCGTGACCGCCTATCTCCGGTGGCAGTGGATGCGCCGCCGGGACCAGATCGCTGAGACCCGGGCACACATGCCTGAAGACCGTCGGATCCTCTATCGACGGATCACCCTGGTGGCCCTGGTGGCGGTTCTCGTGGCTCTCCCCTGGGTCGTCGGACCGTTCATCAGTGACGTCCTCGGCACCGTCGGCCTGTATGTCCTCCTCGGGCTCGGCCTGAACATCGTTGTTGGCTACGCCGGGCTGCTCGACCTCGGCTATGTGGCGTTCTTCGCCGTGGGCGCGTACGCGATGGGCGTCCTGACGTCTACGGCGTCGTTCCTCGTCAAACCAGAGAACGCCCCGTTCGCCGAACACGGATTCACCAACTTCTGGATCGCATTGCCGTTCGTCGTGCTCATCGCCGTCGTCATCGGGGTCCTCATCGGCGCCCCGGTGCTGCGACTGCGAGGCGACTATCTGGCCATCGTCACCCTCGGTTTCGGAGAAATCATCCGTACCCTCGTGCTCTCCGACTGGCTCGCACCCTATCTGGGCGGAGCCCAGGGACTCATCAGAGTGCCGCCCCCGCCACCGGCGGCACTCGACCTGAGAGACCCCCAACACATCTACTACCTGATCCTCGTGTTCGGGCTCCTGGCGGCGTTCGTCGTCTCCCGTCTCGGCGACTCACGGGTCGGCCGGGCCTGGGCGGCGATGCGCGAAGACGAGTCTGTCGCCGAAGCGATCGGCATCAGCGTCATCCGCTACAAGCTGCTCGCGTTCGCCATGGGCGCCGCTGTCGGCAGCCTCGGCGGGGTGTTCTTCGCAGCGAAGATCGGGTCGATCTTCCCGAACAGCTTCGGCCTGCTCGTGTCCATCAACGTGCTGAGCGTCATCATTCTCGGCGGCATGGGGTCGATCCCGGGTGTGGTCGTCGGTGCCCTCGTGCTCGTGGGCCTGCCCGAGCTCCTTCGAGAGTTCGGAGAGTTCCGGCTCCTCATCTACGGCGCCGTCCTCGTCCTCATCATGATTCTGCGCCCCGAAGGCCTCATCCCGAACAAGCGGCGGCAACGGGAGCTCCACGAGCAAGAGGAGCTCGTCACCGTCGGCGAGCTCGTCACCGAGGAGGGCCCGGCATGAGCCACCTCCTCGAACTCACCGGCGTCTCCAAGCGGTTCGGCGGTGTCCAGGCAGTGAACGAAGTCGACTTCCACGCCGACCCAGGCGAGATCGTCGGCGTCATCGGGCCGAACGGGGCAGGCAAAACCACGCTGTTCAACATCGTCACCGGCTTCTACCGGCCAGACGCAGGCAAGATGACCTTCGACGGCCACAACCTGGTCGGGTTGAAGCCCAACCAGGTGACCCGCATCGGCATCGCCCGCACCTTCCAAGCCGTCCGCCTGTTCGCCAACATGTCCGTGATCGAAAACGCCATGGTCGGGCAGCACACCCGTACTCGGTCGGGTGTCTTCGGCGCCATCCTCCATACGCGGCGAACCGTCGAAGAGGAACGCCGCATCCAGCTCAAGGCCCAGGAAGCCCTCGCCTTCTTCGGTGATCGATTGATCCCCCGCATCAACCAGCTCGCGTCGGAACTCGCCTATGCAGACCGACGTCGGCTCGAAATCGCACGGGCGATGGCGACCGAGCCGAAGCTGCTCCTGCTCGACGAGCCCGCCGCCGGCATGAACCCTGCGGAGAAAGACGGCCTCATCGAACTCATCGGCCGGCTGCGCGACGAAAAGGGCTACGCGATCGTGCTCATCGAACACGACATGCCGGTCATCAAAGGCGTCTGCGACCGTGTGGTCGCCCTCGACTACGGCAGCAAGATCGCCGAAGGCACCTACGACGAAGTCGCGTCGAACCGCCAGGTCGTCGAAGCGTACCTTGGCAAGGCCGCGTCGGAGGTGCAGTGATGGCGCTGCTGGAACTCAACAACGTATCCGCCGCCTACGGTCCGGTCCGTGCACTCGAGGGAGTCTCGCTCGAGGTCAACGACGGAGAGATCGTCTGCCTCCTCGGGTCGAACGCCGCAGGTAAGACGACCACCCTTCGAACGATCCTCGGCATGGTCCCGGCCCACAAGGGTGAGATCCGGTTCAACGAAGAGCGGATCGATGAGCTCCGAACCCAGGACATCGTCGGGCGTGGCGTGACGATGGTGCCGGAGAACCGGCGACTGTTCGCCAAGATGTCGGTGCGGGAGAACCTCGAGATCGGGGCCAACCTTCGGACCGACAAGAAAGAGATTCGGGAAGACATGGAGCGCGTCTTCGTCCTCTTCCCTCGCCTGAAAGAGCGAATCGGACAGCGAGCCGGCACCCTCTCCGGCGGCGAGCAGCAGATGCTGGCCATCGGACGGGCATTGATGGCGAAACCGTCGGTGCTGCTCATGGACGAACCGTCGATGGGGCTGGCGCCCATCCTCGTCGAGCAGGTGTTCGACACCATCAAAGAGATCAACGAGCTGGGCACGACCATTCTCCTCGTTGAGCAGAATGCACACGTGGCGCTCTCGATCGCCGACCGAGGATACGTGCTGCAGACCGGTCGCATCGTGCTCCACGACGAGGCACACGCGTTGCTCGAGCATCCGCAACTCTCCCAGGCCTATCTGGGCGAACTCGACTAGAACGTCGAGCCGAGATCAGCCGTCGCCGCTACCTGAGGTGTCGTCAGGCTCGTCCTCGGTCATCCGTCGGATCCGTTCGACCAGCCCAGGACCTTCCCGCTCGGGAGGCTGATAGGGGATGGCGATCGCTTCGGCGGCCTCCTCCCATGACTCCCCCAGCACTCTCGTCCGCCACAGGTGACCGGCGACAACCTTGAACACCGCGGCTACCGGTACGGCGATGAGCAGGCCGAAGAAACCACCGAGCGACGCTCCGAGCATCAGGGCCAACAGGATGAAGACCGGATGCAGCTGTACCCGGGATCGAAGCACGTTCGGGCTAATCACGTGGTTGTCGAACTGCTGCACCGCGGTGAACATCGCGACCGACCAGAAGGCAGTCGCAACGTCTTTGAAGACGAGCGACACGATCGCCGCGAGCGCTCCGCCGACGAACGGACCGATGAACGGCACGATGTTCAACAGGCCGGCCGTCATACCAATGACGAGCCAGAACGGCACGCCGAGGAGGGCGAGGCCGATGCTCGACAGGATCCCGACGATGAGCGCCACGAGCAACTGGCCACGGACGAACCCGCCGACGACCTTGCCCACCTGGACGGTGACGTGGACAGCTTCCGCACGCCAGGATTCCGGGACCAGCTCACGGGTCCGCCGCCGGATGCCGGGAAGATCCATGAGGATATAGAAGCCGAGCACCGGTCCGATCAGGAAGATCGACAGCACCTGCGCCCCGGTCTTGGCGAACTGTCCGAACTGGCCCAGGATCTGTTCGATCTGCTGCGTGTCGAAAGAGGACAACGCCCAATCCTGGATCGTCTGCGCTGTAGGGGCAGCCAGGTCGATGCCGAAACGGATGGCAAGGTCGGTGAGGAATACGGTGACGTCCTCAACGACCTGGGGGATCTCGCCGGCGAATTCGACGATCTGACTCTGGATGATCGGCACGACGATGAAGCCCAACAGGACGATGAGACCGGCGAAGAGAAGGTAGGCGAGGCACGATCCGATCACCCGATGGATCTTCCAGCGCTGGAAGATGTCGACGAGGGGCGCCAGCAAGTAGATGACGGCGGTGGCGAGCACGAGCGGGGGCCAGACGACGGCGACGGCTTGAACCGTCCATATGATCGCCGCGAACAACACGAGGGTACCGACGATGCTCCACGAGGCGAGACCCCACTCTTTCAGCTGTTCGAGGCCTGCCCGTCTCGTGGTCATGCGCCGAGTGTACTCATCGCTGCTCGACCTTCACGGTCGACCCATCTGCAACCTCAATGACGATCTGTACCTCACCGTCCAGCGACTGCATGCCTTCATCGGTCTCGATCCAGTCGGCCGGGACTTGAGCCGGCCCGCGCACCACGGCTCCGACGCCTGCCGGCAGAACCAACGTAAGGTCCCCGTCGGCGGCCACCGACGGTATCGGACCGATCCGCACCACACCGGCACCGGCCACGTCGAGCGACGTCACCGGAACCGCGGCAAGGTCGACATCGAGGTTCGGAGCAGCGACATCGACGGTCCAGGCGACACCGCCGTGGAGGCGGACCGCCCATCCTGAGGTGCGGAACCAGCGGCCGCCGTCACGCTCCCGGAGCTGCACCTCCACGGGATCTCTTCCACGTTCGACCGCCTCCGGGATGCCCACTGGCCCTCCCGCTCGGTCGAGTTCCACCGTGTAGAGCGCTTCGTCCGTACCGGCAGCTACCGAGAGGTTTCCGTGTCCGAGCGCGACGTCGATCGCGGCGCTCGACGTGTTCGCGGCAGGCGGACCGACGACGTCGGCCGCGGAGGACGGCAGCTCGGCCCAACCGGTGATGTGCAGCCCGACGACGAGACCCACGACGGTGATCAACAGGAGGGGCACGATCGCCATGATCCGGTCGGGCAGGCGACCGCGGAACGGAACAAGCCCAACCCCGATCAGGAGCCCCGCCGCGAGCAGCGGCCAGAACGACACAACGTCGAGAACGATGGACGGGGCCAAGATCCCGCCGATCACGCCGGCGGCCAGCGACACCGCCACGAAAGCAACCATGAGCCACGACCACAGCACCCACAGACTCGCCGGCCGCTGTGCGGCGCGGCGTTCAGGGAGCTGCTTCACCCTCGTACGAGGCGCCCAGAACGACGAGGATGTCCACGTCGAGCGAACCGGCGTATTGCTCGACGCTGGCGTCGGGGACCGCCTGCTCGGCAATCTTGCCGGCTTCGGCCTGGAGTCCCTCCCGGTACCAGACTCGGGAAATGTCGAGCGGATCCGGGTAGTTGTCTGCTTCGACCATTTGGTATCCGAGAGCGGCAAGCTTGTCGGTCAGCGCCGCGGCGAGGCCATCGCGGTCGGTGGAATTGAGCACCTGCACCGTCAGGGTCGCCGGCGGCCGCAACGTCGTCGTCGTCGTCGAAGTCGAATCGGTGGTCGAAGTCGTCGAGGGCCCCGGTACGGTGGTGCTCGGGCTCGGCACCCTCGCTGCTGTCGTTACCGGGGCAGTGCTGGTCACGGCAGCTACCTCCGTGGTGACCGACGACGCTTGCGGTTCCGGCGACGAGAACAGCCCGGATACCTTCGGGATGAGCAGCACCGCACCAAAGACGATGACACCCCAGATCACGACTTTGAGGGCAAAGAACCCCAGCTCCCGAAGGAACCGCTCTTCACCGGGCGCGGCGTGCCGTCCAGGCATCAGCGCCTCACCTGACTCTCCGACGACGCGCGCCTCGCCTTCTTTGCCTTGACCTTCCGGAGCCTGCGGACCGTCATCGGGTCGTATGCCATCGCGTCCGTATCGTCCGCAAGCCGTCGCAGTGCGCGGTAGTAGTGCGCCGAGCTGATGCCCAGATGCTCCTGCACGGCCCGATCCTTCGGGCCAGGCAGCAGCCACCAGGACCGTTCGAAATCGAGGATGCGTTGGTCACGTTCAGACAGCACGACAAAAGCGTATCGGCCCGATCCCCTGCAGAGGTGGATTTCCCGAGCTGGCGGAGGGATTCGAACCCACGACCTGCCGCTTACAAGGCGGCTGCTCTGCCAACTGAGCTACGCCAGCGTGCGTCCGACGGGGACGCGCAGGGGGCAAGGATAGTTGAGCTTCGGCTGAGGGTCTCGGGTCTCGGGTCTCGGGTCTCGGGTCACGGGTCACGGGTCACGGGTCACGGGTCACGGGTCACGGGTCACGGGTCACGGGTCACGGGTCACGGGTCACGGATCACCTGGTACTCCGGAGCTGAAGGAGATCAGCCCCGAACGCGCATCACCTCGAATGCGGCCAGTGTGGCAGCGGCGGAAACATTCAGGCTCTCCACCGGACCCGCCATCGGCACGTGGACCAACAGGTCGCAGCGTTCCGCCACCAGACGGCTCAGCCCCCGGCCCTCGGCACCGAGCACCAGCGCCACCGGTTCTGCAAGCAGTTCGAGACCGAACAGCGGCGTGTCCGCATCGGCGGCGAGGCCGACGGTCCAGACTTCGAGCCGCCGCAGCCGGGACAGGGCGTCAGCCGTGGAGTTGTGAACGGCGACGCGTGCCGCCTCGAACGCTCCGGCGGCAGCCTTGAAGGCAGTCGCCCCCAGCGGGGCAGCGCGACGCGACGGGAAGACAAACCCGCCGACTCCCGCCGCTACGCCCGACCGTACGACCGCCCCCACGTTCCGAGGGTCTTCGATGTGATCCAAGACCATGATCGACGCGGGAGAAGGCTCGACAAGCTCATCGACAGAGACGGTGGGGAGCGGCCGAGCCTCAGCAACGACTCCCTGGGGAGCTTCCGTTCGAGAACGCTCCCGCACATCTTCGACCATCTCGACCGGGATGCCGGCCTGCCGCGCCTCCTCGATGAGGTCCTGATACGTCTCGACCCTCCGAGACTCGACGACGAGACGGATAACCCGACCGGCGGACAGCGCGGCGGCGACGGCGTGGCGACCTTCGAGCTCAGTCCCGATGCCAGCGGACCCCATCAGGGGTGTCCTCCAGAATCACACCAAGGTCGGCGAGCGCTGACCTAATCCCATCGGCAGTCGCCCAATCGCGATCTTGTCTCGCCTCGTTGCGGCGGGCGATGAGCCGTTCGAGCGTCGCCGCGACACCGCCTTCTGTCTGCACTCCGAACCCTGAAGCGACCGCAGCGACGGGTTCTTCAAGATCGTCGAGAGCCGCGGACGTGTCGACGAGGCCGAGCGCTCCCACGATCTCGTCGAAGGCGGCGGCGATCGGGCCGGCATCCTCACCGGCGTCGAGTCTTCGGTTCCCTTCCCTTACGGCGTCGAAGAGGACACCGACCGCTGCCGGCGTGTTGAAGTCATCGTCCATCGCCTCGGTGAAGGCCGAGACGACCTGCGCGTCGGGAGCGGCGGACACCGGGCCGGTCACGCGGCGCCGGAACGCCCACAGCCGACCAATGGAGGCCTTGGCGTCGGCCAGCAGCGATTCGCTGTACTCCTGCGGGGTGCGGTAGTGGGCACGCAAATAGAACAGACGGATCGCCATGCCGCCGAACCGTTCGATGGCAGTAATCAGGTCGATCACATGACCAGTCGACTTCGACATCTTCTCCCCACCCAGGTTGATCATGCCGTTGTGGAGCCAGTAGCGGGCAAAAGGTTCGCCGGTCGCTCCTTCCGACTGGGCGATCTCGTTCTCGTGGTGCGGGAAGATCAGATCGCTGCCCCCACCGTGAATGTCGAAGTTGGTCCCCAAGTACTCCATCGACATCGCCGAGCACTCGATGTGCCAGCCGGGTCTGCCCTCGCCCCACGGCGACCCCCAACGCGGCTCCCCCGGCTTGGCAGCCTTCCAGAGGGCGAAGTCGAGTGGGTCTCGCTTGTGTTCACCCGGCTCCACCCGCGCGCCAGACTGGAGCTCATCGATCCGGTGGCCCGACAGTTTGCCGTAGTCGGGGAAAGACCGGACCGAGTAGTACACGTCCCCGGAAGCCGCGTAAGCATGGTCCCGGTCGATGAGTTCTGAGATGAGGTGCTGCATCTGGCCGATGTGCTCCGTCGCCCTCGGCTCGACGTCGGGGTCGAGGACGCCGAGTGCTCGAAACGCCGACCGGAACCGGTCTTCCATCTGTTTGGCGAGGGCCTCGACGGGCATCCCCCGCTCGTGTGCTTCGGCGATGATCTTGTCTTCGACGTCGGTGACGTTCTGCACATAGGTCACGTCGTACCCGCGCCACATCAGGTAGCGGCGCATCACATCGAACGCCACTGATGCTCTGCCGTGGCCTACATGCGGCTCCGACTGGACCGTCGGACCGCACACATACATGGCGACCTTGCCCGGTTCACGGGTCGTGAATGGTTCGAGGCGGCGGCCAAGCGTGTTGAAGACCTTCATGGGCACCGATGGTAGCCGTGCCTACTCGGCGCTATCGCTGCCCGGTGACGACCGCCACGACAGCGA
>JANTGE010000029.1 GCA_024763085.1 Acidimicrobiia bacterium | reverse complement strand
TCGTAGAGGTCGTCGAGGGCGCAGCCGATCTGCTCGACGAACTGGCGGTGTTCGCTGCCGCGCCTCCGGTGCGGCTGGGAGCCATGAACGAGCCGGGAAAGCGCCTGTTGCGTCCGGTGCGGAAGCTGTGGCGCAAACTCCAAGAACGTCCGCTGCTGCCGGAGGCGGCGGACGAGGATCTGCACCATATGCGGATCGAGGTGAAGCGGTTTCGCTATGGGATGGAGGCGGTTGCCCCGCTGGTGGGGAAGAAAGCGAGGCGGACGGCGAGGCGAGCCGCCGAAGTGCAGCAACTCCTCGGAGAGCACCAGGATGCCGTCGTGGAGAGGCGGTGGCTGCTGGCTGTTGCACGGCACCTCGAAGCGCCGACGTCCACCGTCTTTGTGGAACTCGCCGGTGCCGAGCTGACACGAAGGCGGGACCTACGGCGATCCCTGCCGGAGACATGGCAGCGTCTGCAGCGGGCAGCAACATGGCTGTGATTCGGGCGGCCGGTGGCGTGGTGCGTGACGCCGACGGCAACGTGGTCGTGGTGCACCGGCCGAAGTACGACGACTGGACGTTCCCGAAAGGGAAACTCGACGACGGGGAGAGTTTCGAGCAGGCCGCGGTCCGGGAGGTCGAAGAGGAGACCGGTTTGCGGTGCGAACTGGTTGAGCCGATCGGTGAGCTGACCTACCGCGATCCGAAAGGGAGGCCCAAACGGGTCCGGTACTGGTTGATGCGCCCCATCGACGGTGACGTACGCGACCGGGAACCGGACGCGGAGATCGACCAGGTTCGCTGGGTGGACCCCACCACCGCCGAGCAGCTCCTGACTTACGAGTTCGACCGGCGGCTGCTCAGATCCGGGTGACGGAACAGTGAAGTGAACGGCGCGGGACGAGGAACGGCATCGGCCGGCTCCCGTGATGGCCAATGATCGAGAAGCCAGCTCTGGCTGTCGACCACAGGGTCGCCTTCGACCGGCCTGACCCGCACGTAGCTCCCGTCGGGTTGCAGCTCCCTGGCCTTCACGTTGTCCGACAGGTTGACGCGGAGCGCGTAGTCCCTGGCGAGCTCCAACTGCGGGCCGGTGAGCGGGAACAAGGCCTCGACCCGCCGGTTCAGGTTGCGGGGCATGATGTCGGCCGAGCCGCTGAAAAGTTCGTCGTCGCCGTTGTTGTAGAAGTAGTAGAGCCGCGCGTGTTCGAGGAATCGTCCAACGACCGATGTCACCCGAATAGTGTCGCTGACCCCGGGAACGCCGGGCCGCAGTGAACAGATACCACGGATTTGCAGGTCGACGACAACACCTTCCTGTGATGCCCGATAGAGCGCCTGAATGAGAGGTTTGTCGACCAACGCATTCGCTTTGAAAGCGAGGTAGCCGTTGCCGTTGATCCGGTGGCTACGAATCTCCCGCTCGATCCGCTCCAGGAGGGCTTCGCGCATCTCATGCGGGGCGACGATCAGCTTGCGGTACCGCGCCTCCTGCCCATAGCCCGTCAGCGCGTTGAACAGCCGGGAAGCATCATCGGCCAGGTCCGGGTCCGCGGTCAGGTAGTCGAGGTCGGTGTAAGTGCGGGCAGTTACCGGGTTGTAGTTGCCAGTGCTCATGTGGACGTAGCGACGGATGCCCCCCGCCTCGCGACGGACGATGAGCGCAACCTTGGCGTGGGTCTTCAGGCCGACCAGACCGTAGACCACGTGCACGCCTGCTCGTTCCAGCGCCCGTGCCCACACCAGGTTGTTCTCTTCGTCGAATCGGGCCTTCAGCTCGACGAGCACCGCCACCTGCCGGCCGGCCTCCCGGGCGTCGAGGAGCGCTTTCACGATGGGCGAGTTGGCGCCGATGCGATAGAGGGTCATCTTGATGGCCAGCACCTGTGGGTCTTCGGCGGCGTGGCGGATGAAGTCGACGATCGGTAGAAACGAGTCGTAGGGGCGGTAGAGGAGGACCGACCTGGATTTCAGCACGTCGAGGATGTCGTGGTCGCCCTGCAGGTCGGCGGGGACGGCCGGCAGAAACGGTTCGTCTTTGAGGTCGGGCCGATCGAGTTGGGTGAGCTCCATGAGGTCGCACAGGCCGAGGGGGCCGGGCGACTCGTAGACGAGGTAGGGGTCGAGGCCCAGCTGGTTTTGGAGCATGTCGCGCACGCTGCCCGGCATGCCGCGTTCGACTTCCAGGCGGCTCGCCGACCCGAACTCGCGCAGGCCGACGCCTTCTTCGACGGCGACCGACAGGTCGGATGCCTCGTCCTCTTCGATCTCGATATCGGCGTCCCGGGTGATGCGAAACGGATACGCGCCGACGATTTCGACTCCAGGGAAGAGAAGGTCCAGGTTGGCCGCGATGAGGTCTTCCGCCGGGACCAGTGTGGCTCGCCGTGTGGCCGCAGGCCCGTACTCGGCTTGCGGGTCGGCTTCGGGTACGGTGACGAACCGACCGATCGACGGCGGTACTTTGAGGCGGGCGAACCGTTCGCCGCGGGCGTTGTCGAACACGACGACGGCCAGGTTGATGCTCAAGTTGGCGATATGAGGGAACGGACGACCCGGGTCGACGGCAAGCGGGGTGAGCACCGGGAAGATCTCTTCCTTGAACCGGCGACGCATGATCTGCTGCTGTTCGGAGGACAGGTCCGCATAGGAAGCGATCGTCACGCCTGCCTCGGCAAGACGGGGCTTGATGGTGTCGTTCCAGTAGGTGCTCTGGGTGTCGAGGAGGGGGAGGAGCTCTTCTCGGATGGCGACGAGCTGTTCTGCCGGCGTCATCCCGTCCGGCGGGGCCTCGAGCACGCCGCTGGCGAGCTGCCGGCGCAGTCCCGAGACGCGGATCATGAAGAACTCGTCGAGATTGGACGAAAAGATGGAGAGGAACTTGACCTGTTCGAGGAGTGGATGGGCCGGGTCGAGTGCCTCTTCCAGCACCCGGGCGTTGAACCGCACCCAGGACAGCTCCCGGTTGATGTACAACGACGGGTCGTTGAGGTCGGTGATGGTGGTTTCGAGGTCCTGGGTCAAGGTAGTGGCGAGTCTACGCGTAGCCTGGGGGCATGAAGACCCTGCTGTTGATGCGCCACGCCAAGTCCGACTGGAACGCCACCTTCGACCACGACTTCGACCGGCCGCTGAACCAGCGCGGCACCGAGGCCGCGAAGCGCATGGGGCGGCTGCTTCGAGAAGCCGCCGAAGTGCCGGAGCTCGTGTACACGTCCTCTGCTCGCCGCGCCGTAGACACGGTGCGGCTGGCATCCGAGTCCGGCGAGTGGGGGGTCCCCGTCGAGGAGATGGATGCCTTCTACCACCCGGAGGTCCCCGCCGTATTGGAGGTGGTCCGACAGGCAGACGAGAGCGTCGGAGTGCTGATGGCCGTCGGGCATGAACCGGCGTGGAGCCAGTTACTGACCGGGCTGATCGGCGGCGGGCAGATCCCATTTCCGACCGCGGCGGTTGCCCGCATCGATCTGCGCGGCGGAGGGTGGACCGACGTCGATCTCGGCAGCGGAGAGTTGCGCTGGCTGATCACCCCCCGGTTCATGGAGAAACTCGAGGACCCGACGAAGCGGAAGCGCCGCCGCCGCTGGTAGTCAGTCGTGGCGAGTGAGCTGGAACACGTTCCCTTCCGGGTCCCGCACCGACGCCAAGATGAGGGGTTCGCCGGGCCTGCGTGACGGGGGTTCGACCACGGTCCCGCCGGCGCCTGCCACGGCGGCCACGGACGCATCGAGGTCGTCCACTTCCAGGCTCAACCCCGAAGTGACCGTCGATCCATCATGGCCGGCGTGGAGGCCGATCGTCATTCCAGGTGCTGCGAGAGCCGCCCACGAGGAGTCCTGATAGGTGAGCGGCAAGCCGAACGCCGAACCCCAGAACCCGACGGCTCGTGTCAGATCCTGAGCCCACAACACGACGGTGACGCTTTTGATCATCGGTTCATCGTACCCCCATCTCGGCCGACTGGTCGCCGGCGCCGGCCAAGGTTTTACCAGCCGTTTACCGGACACTCCGAAGCGGGTTACCTGTGCCCCCTACGGTTCGCCTCACGAAACGCACCCAAGGAGTAACAATGCGCTCAATCGTTCGTCTCGTCGCGGTGGTCGCCACCATGGCCCTCGTCGCAGCGGCCTGCGGCGGAACCTCCACGACGACCACCTCCGGTGGCGCCGGCGGAAGCATCGAAGTGTCGGGCTCGTCGACCGTCGAGCCGATCTCCGCCCGGGTAGGTAAAGCGTTCTCGGCGGCAAACCCTGACATCGGAGTGAGTGTCGAAGGCCCTGGAACCGGTGACGGGTTCGCCCGCTTCTGCAACGGTGAGACCGACATCTCCGACGCGTCGCGCCCGATCAAAGACAAGGAGCGCGAGATCTGCGCCGAGAACGGGGTCAACTTCGTCGAACTCCACATAGCGACAGACGGAATCGCCGTGCTCACCTCTCACGACAACGACGCGGTGAGTTGCCTCGACTTCAAAGACATGTACGCGCTCGTCGGACCTGAGTCCGAGGGGTTCGATCTTTGGTCAGATGCCAACGCCCTCGGAACCGAACTGGGTGCCGGTCATGTGCCCTACCCGGATGCGCCACTGGTCATCACCGCGCCCGGTGAGGAATCAGGGACCTATGACACGTTCATCGAACTCGTCATCGCAGATATCGCCGACGAACGCGGACAGGAGGCTGCTGCTCGCGCCGACTACGAGGCTTCGGGCAACGACAACGTGATCGTCAATGGCATCGCCGGGAACCCGACGTCGTTCGGTTGGGTCGGCTACGCGTTCTACGCCGAGAACACCGACGTGCTGAAAGCGATCGAAGTCGACGGCGGCGACGGATGCGTCTTCCCCACGGAGGAGACCATTGCCTCCTTCGAGTATCCGCTCGCTCGCCCCCTCTTCATCTATGTCAACACGGCGAAGGCAAAGGCCAACCCGGCGCTGCAGGCGTTTGTCGACTACTACCTGAGCGACGACGGCCTGAAGGCGGTCACCGACGCGGGCTATGTCGCCCTGCCAGACGAGGACATCGCCGGTACCCGGGCGGCATGGGAAGCAGCGAAGTAGCCCTCCTGCTCTTGGGGAGCGCCAGGACGCTCCCCAAGAGCAGATCTCTACACTGAACGGCCGATGACCACCACGACTCCCGACCTGACCGGAGACCCCGCCCGCCACCGCAAGGAGCGGCGGGTCAAGATGGTCATGCTGGCTGCCGGCGTGCTCACCATCGTCGTGAGTATCGCCATCGTGTTGTCGTTGCTTTCCGAGGCGATCTCATTCCTTACCCAGATCGACCTCGGCCAGCTCTGGGCCAAAGGTTGGTTTCCCCGTCGAGGCAGGTTCGATCTTCGTACGATCATCGTCCACACCCTGCTGGTAACGGCGGTGGCCATGGTGGTGGCGGTCCCCCTGGGAATGGGCGCTGCCACCTACCTCTCCGAATACGCGCCGCGCACGGTGCGCAGAGTCCTCAAGCCGCTGCTCGAAGTGCTCGCCGGGATCCCCAGCGTCGTTCTCGGCTTCTTCGCGCTTACCTGGATCACCCCGAACGTCATGCGGCGCATATGGGAAGACACGGAGCTGTTCAACATGGGTGCCGCCGGCATCGCCGTGGGGATCCTCATCGTTCCGTTGATTGCCTCGGTGGCGGAAGACGCCATGCGGGCCGTCCCCGATGCACTCCGTGAAGCCTCGTACGGATTGGGCGCCAGGAGAAGACACACCACGCTCAGAGTCGTCCTCCCGGCCGCCATCTCAGGTATCACTGCCGGCTTCATACTCGGAGCGTCGCGTGCAGTCGGCGAGACGATGATCGTCGCTATTGCTGCCGGCGCGTCGGGAGGCTCGCTGCTGACGTTCAAGATCACCGAAGGTGGCCAAACGATGACCGGAGCGATGGCGTCACTGGCCATCGGCTCCGATCAGATCGCCGGCGTAGGAGCGGCTTTTCAGAGTCTGTTCTTCGTCGGGCTGCTCTTATTCGTGTTCACGCTGATCCTCAATGTTGCGAGCGAGCGGGTGATCCGCCGCTTCAGGGAGCGGTACTGATGACCAACCGATCCGTCCCCACCACTGGAGACCTGGTCGCCGGCGCCCTCAAGGGTCGGCGGCTCGATGTCGGCGGCTTCGTGCTGGTCGTAGGCCTGCTACTGGCGCTCCTCATCTCGATGATTGTGCTGGTGACCCTCATCGCCGACATGATCCAGCAGGGACTCCCGGTGCTGGCGGAACGCGGCTGGGCGTTCGTGTCGACGCCCTTGTCGCCGGATGCGCATGACGCCGGCATCGTCCAGGGCATCATGGGGTCGCTCGGGCTCATGCTGTTCGTGGTGGTCATCGCTTTCCCGGTCGGGGTGGCATCGGCCATCTATCTCGAAGAGTATGCGCCGGACACCCGTCTGACCCGGTTCATCGTCGCCAACGTGCGGAACCTCGCCGGGGTCCCCTCGATCGTGTACGGTCTGCTCGGTCTCGCCATCTTCGTGAAACTGCTCGGAGGTATCACCGGCGGCAGAACCCTCATCTCCGGCGGCCTCACCCTCGCCATTCTCGTGCTGCCAATCATGATCATCACTGCCTCCGAGGCGCTGCGCGCCGTACCGATGGCAATTCGCGAAGCAGCGTTCGGTGTGGGAGCAACGCGATGGGAGGTGATCCGGTACCAAGTGCTGCCGGTCGCGACCCCGGCGATCCTCACCGGAACGGTGTTGACCATCGCGAGGGCGTTTGGCGAGTCGGCCCCGTTGTTGCTGTCCGGAGCAGTGTTGAGCTTGTTCTTCGCCTCTCCCTCTGGCGCCACCCTGTGGGACTTCGTTGCCCACGAGAAGTACACCGCCCTTCCCATCATCGTGTTCAACTGGGCTCGCCAGCCGCAGAAGGAGTTCGTGGCTTTGACCGCGGCTGCGATCGTCGTGCTGCTGGCGATTCTGCTGCTTGTCAACGCAACCGCCATCGTGCTTCGCGACCGATTCGAACGGAGAACGTGAATGAACCGCATCGATGCCCAACCGACGTCCGGTGCGTCCGACACCGATAGGCCTCTGGTGTTCGACGTCCAAGGGCTGAACGTCTTCTATGGCGACTTTCATGCCGTGCGCGACGTCGAACTGCCGGTTCGCCAGAACGAGATCACCGCGTTGATCGGTCCGTCAGGCTGCGGCAAGTCCACCGTGCTTCGGTCGTTGAACCGGATGAACGACCTGATTCCGGACGCCCGTGTCGAAGGGCAGGTCGCCTACCACGGCGTCGACCTCTACGGTCCCGAAGTCGATCCGGTGCAGGTGCGCCGGCACATCGGCATGGTATTTCAGAAGCCCAACCCGTTCCCGAAGTCGATCTACGACAACGTGGCGTTCGGTCCGAAGATCGCCGGGGTCCGCTCCGGTCTGGACGATGTGGTCGAGGACTCGCTCAAACGTGCAGCGCTATGGGACGAGGTGAAGGGCAAGTTGTCAGAGTCCGCCTACGCGCTGTCCGGCGGCCAGCAGCAGCGGCTGTGCATTGCACGGGCGATCGCCACCAGACCCGACGTGATCCTCATGGACGAACCTGCGTCCGCCCTCGATCCGATCGCGACGCTTCGTATCGAAGAGCTGATGTTCGAGTTGAAAGAGGACTACACGATCGTGGTGGTCACCCACAACATGCAGCAGGCCGCGCGGGTGAGCGACCGGACCGCTTTCTTCACCGTTGAAGTCGGCGAGGACGGCACTCGAACCGGAGTGCTCGTAGAATTCGGTGACACCTCCACCATGTTCACGAACCCGAGTCGGAAAGAGACCGAGGACTACATCACGGGGCGGTTCGGATGATCGAGACACGCAAACGGTTCCACCAGCAGCTCGCCGAGTTGGAACAGCTCGTCGTCGACATGGGCGAGCAGGCGCTGGAGCAGGTCGTCACCGCCGTCGATGCCCTTACCAGTGGCGACATGGCCAAGGCGGATCGTGTCATCGAGAGCGACAACTCGCTCGACGACAAGTACCTGGAAGCGCACCGACGCTGGCTCGCCATCGCGGCCGAACAGCAGCCGGTCGCCATCGACCTGCGCATGATGTCGGTCGTGCTGCACGTCACGGTGACGCTCGAACGGATGGGCGACCAAGCGGTGAACATCGCCAAGATCGCCAAGGCTGTCGAGGGGTTGCCCACCAATGACAAGATGCTCGGCCACATTCGTGAGATGGGCGAGTATGTGAAGCCGATCGTGCGGACCGCGCTGGAAGCCTTCGTGCGCCGTGACGCCGACCTGGCACGCGAGCTTCCGGTGATGGACGACCCGATCGACGACTTGAACCGGCAGATGTACGAGGACGTCATCGGCTGCTGCAACGACCGGCCGCACCTCGAGTGGGCGACCCGGATGCTGATGGTCGCCCGCGCCCTCGAGCGGGTCGGCGATCAGGCGGTCGACATTGGTGAGCAGGTCGCGTTCCTGTTGACAGGAGAGTTCCAGGAGTTCACCTCCTATCCGGGACACGACCCTGAACACGATGCCAAGATCTGAAAGCCCTGTTCGTGTCCTCATCGTCGAGGACGAGCCGACGCTCGCAGATTCGATTCGCTACAACCTGGAACGGGAAGGGTTCGAGGTTGCGATCGCCGAGACCGGCCCGGATGCGATCGGGAAGCTTCCTTCCTTCGACCCGTCGCTTCTGCTCCTCGATCTGATGCTTCCCGGCATGTCCGGGCTCGACGTGTGCAAGCAGGTGCGCTCCCGGTCGGATATACCCATCATCATGGTGACGGCGAAGGATGCGGAGGCCGACGTCGTCGCCGGACTCGAACTCGGGGCTGACGACTATGTGACGAAGCCGTTCTCGATGCGGGAACTGATCGCGAGAGTGCGGGCCCATCTCCGTCGTTTGGGAACGGGGCCCGATGCTACGGAGGTCCTGGAGGCGGCCGGTGTCCGCCTGGACATCGGGCGGCATGAGGCGTGGGTGCAAGGAACTCCGATAGAGCTTCGTCCGAAGGAGTTCGAACTGCTGGAAGCCTTCCTCCGCCGCCCCAACCGGCTGCTCACCCGGGACTTCCTCGCCGAAGAGGTGTGGGGTCCAGGCTACTTCGGCGACATGAAAACCCTCGACGTGCACATCATGCGGCTCCGCAGGAAGATCGAGCGAGACCCGGCCCACCCTGAGATGCTGCTGACCGTCAGGGGTTTGGGCTACAAGTTCGTCGGTGGCTGAGCGGCGCAGCGTCGCGACTGTCGCCCTGCGATGGGTGGTCGCGATCGCCGTGGTTGTCATCGGCCTCGGAGTGGCTGGTGGTCTTCGGCCGGCCTGGCTGCTCGGCCTGGCAGCCGCCTTCGTTGCCTTCGCCGTGATGGCGTTTCGGGCAGCCAGAAGGTTGGAGTCTTCCCTCACAGCCATCGCCGGAACGCTGACAGAAGAAGGACCGAACGCGCCTTTGCCGCGATCCGGGATCGCGGAAGTAGACCTTCTGACCGACCGAGTGGCCGAACTGAAGGTACGCATCCTCGGCCAGGCGGAAGCAGCCGACCGTCAGCAACGCCTTCGTGATGCCATTCTGGACTCCCTCGGCGAGGGCGTGCTCCTTGTAGACCATGGGGGGAACGTCGCCTACGTCAACGAGTGGCTGACCGGACGAGTGGGGGACATCGGCCCCGTTGTCGGTGGGATTGTGCCGTTGGCGCTGCAACGGCTGGTCCGCGAGGCCCTTCGCGGAGGCCCCTCGTCCGACGTGTTCGAGTTTGGTACCCCGCCGCGTACCTGGGAGGCAGAGGCGAAGCCGTTGGGAGGAGGTGATGTGCTGACGGTGGTGCGAGACGTCACCGAGCAGGAACGAACCGACGCCATCCGACGCGACTTCGCGGCGTCGGCTTCACATGAGTTGAAGACACCGATCGCTGGGATTCTTGCAGCCGCAGAGACGGTCCTCACCGCGTTCGACGACGACCCCGATGCGGCCAAACGGTTCGCCGAACAGGTGCTCGACAATGCGCATCGTTTGGCGAGCATCGTAGGGGACTTGCTCGATCTGTCGCGTCTCGAAGCGTCGAAACCTGTGTTGAGGCCCGTCCTCCTCGATCAGGTGGTGGAACACGAGGCAGCGGCGCAAGTGGAGGCCTTCACAGAGGCGGGGGTCGACCTGACCGTCCACACCGAGCCAGTGACGGCGCAGGTCGCGGAGGAAGACATGGCGTTGGCGGTCCGCAACCTGCTGGAGAATGCGCTGCGGTATACGGATCCCGGTGGCCAGGTCACGGTCAGGCTGTCGGCTACGGCGGAGCACGCGATACTCGAGGTTGTCGACACGGGGATCGGCATTCCGATGCGGGAAAGGCCCCGCATCTTCGAGCGGTTCTACCGGGTCGATGCGGCTCGGTCGCGCAGCACTGGAGGTACCGGTCTCGGGCTGGCCATCGTCAAGCATGTCGCGGAACGGCATGGCGGACATGTGGAGGTGGAGTCGCAGCTTGGGCGAGGCAGCACCTTCCAACTCCGCATCCCGCTCGACCGGTCGGACGGTACTGGAGACTGACGGCTGCTACCTAGTAGTGCTGCACGGCCTCGAGGAATTTGCGGGTGCGTTCCTCCTGCGGGTTCAAGAGCAGTTCATCGGGCGGCGCCTCTTCGACGACGACCCCGTCGTCCATGAAGACGACTCGGTCGCCCACCTGGCGGGCAAAACCCATCTCGTGGGTGACCACCATCATCGTCATGCCTTCCAGCGCCAGGTTCCGCATGACGTCGAGAACCTCGCCGACGAGTTCCGGGTCGAGCGCCGATGTCGGCTCGTCGAACAGCATCATGTCCGGGTTCATGCACAGCGACCGGGCGATGGCGACCCGCTGTTGCTGACCGCCGGAGAGGCGGATGGGGAACTCGTCAACCTTGTCGGAGAGGCCAACGCGTTCGAGCATCTTGCGGGCGACGTCTTCGGCTTCGCTCTTGCTTCGCCCCAACACTTTCTCCTGGGCGATGGTGAGGTTGCGCAGCACCGTCAGATGCGGGAACAGGTTGAATCGTTGGAACACCATCCCGATCTTGGTGCGGAGCTTGTCGACATCGGCGTCGATGTCCGTGATGTCTTCTCCCTCGATGTAGATCTTCCCGGCGGTTGGTTCCTCGAGGCGGTTGATGCAGCGCAGCAGCGTCGATTTGCCTGACCCTGACGGGCCGATGACGCAGACGACCTCTCGGTGATTGACCTGAAAGTTGATGCCTTTCAGCACTTCGAGCGGGCCGAAGTACTTGTGCAGATCGACGACCTTGATCGGAGGAACGTTCTCAGCGGGCACGGGCGGCTCGTTTCTCGAGTTGGGCGACAGCCCGGGTCAAGGGCAGCGTGATGATGAGATACACGACGGCGATGACGATGAGGGGTGTCGCGTTGAACGTCGAACTCATCAGATCACGCCCGAATTTGGTCAGCTCCTTGCTCGTGATCGTCCCACCGATCACGAAGAAGAGTGAGGTGTCTTTGATGAGCAGCACGAGTTCATTGGTCAGTGGCGGGATGATGATGCGGAACGCCTGCGGAAGCACGATGTAACGAAGTGCGGCACCATGGCTCATACCTAGCGAACGGGCCGCCTCCATCTGGCCGCGGGGGACGGCTTCGATGCCGGCGCGGATCGTTTCGGCCATGTAGGCGGCAGCGACGATGCCGAGCCCGATGGTTCCCTTGCCGAGCGTGCCGCCAGGGATGCTCGTCCCAGGAAACGCAATGGGGATCGCAAACGCGATGAAGATGATGGTGACGAGCGCCGGGAGGCCTCGGAACAGTTCGATGTAGGTGATGGCGATCCAGCGGTACGGCTTGATGCTCGACCGCTTCATCAACGCGAGGAAGAGGGCCAGCACGAGTCCGAAGGCGAATGCTGCAAAGGTGTAGATGAGCGTGTTCTTCGCTGCGATGGTGAAGACCGCCGGGAACATGTCGGCAGCAATCTGCGGGTTGAAGAAGACCCGCTGGATCGTGGGCCAATCGGCGACCAAGCCCAGGACGGCCACCCCAGCCACCAGTACGAGGTAGAGGGTCCAGCGGATCAGCTTCTGGCGGGTGCGCTTCTTCATGTCGCGTCGAGGGGGACCCTAGCGGGTCCCCCTCGGGGTTGCGTCTGGGAACGGCTTGTTTACGAACCGAAGTACTTGTTGAAGATCTCGTCGTACTTGCCGTTGTCTTTCAGCGTCTTCAAGGCGTTGTTGATCGCTTCGAGGAGCTTCTCCTTGCCTTCCTCCTGGACGGCGAAGCCGTAGTTCTCGTCCGTCTCGTAGACCTCCACGACCTCGACGGTGGCGTCCTTCTTCGCCCGGTCCGCGTTCACCGGCAGGTCCTGGAGGATGCCTTCGATGTCTCCGGCTTCGAGGGCAACGAACAACTCGCCGCCATTTGCGAAGTCGACCAGTGTCGCGTCGGCCGGGGCGTTCGCCTTCGCGTAGGCCTCACCGGTGGTGCCGGTCTGGACGCCGAGCCGTTTGCCCGAGAACTCGCCGAGGGACATGATCCCCGAGTCCTTCTTCACCAGCAGCGACTGCGCCGCGTTGTAGTACGGGTCGGAGAAGTCGATGTTCTTCTCTCGTTCAGCGGTGATAGTGATCGCCGAGGCGGCGACGTCGCACTGGCCGCCGGCCATGGCGGTGCCACTCGTGATCGCGTCGAACCCGGTCGAGACGACTTCGAGCTGCAAGCCGAGCTCGTCGGCGATGGCCTGCATCAGGTCGATATCGAACCCGGTGTAGACGCCGTTCTCCTCGAACTCGAATGGTTCATACGGAATCTCGGAACAAACCGTCAGCGTGCCGTCCTTCACCAGGTTGTATTCGCTGGTCGAAGCGCTCCCGCCGCACGCCGCCGCCACGAGGGCCAGGACGAGCGTCAAGAGCAGTGCGATCCTTGCTTTCTTCATAGGTGCCTCCTTCGGTGCGCGTGATGCGCATGGGTGATGTTACGCGAACGATTCGTCGCCTGCCCGATCGTCGCCATATACCGGTCGGCGCTCCACTATCCTGGTG
This sequence comes from Acidimicrobiia bacterium, assembly GCA_024763085.1. GTDB lineage: Bacteria > Actinomycetota > Acidimicrobiia > Spongiisociales > UBA4744 > JANTGE01. Next base: position 3,740 of record JANTGE010000029.1, on the reverse strand, counting down.
TCTCCCCCGAGGAGTCGCGTCGTGTCCCCTGATCCTATCTTGCCCCATGTGAAGCAACCCGCCGACCTGCGGTCGCTCACCCAGGGCGAACTCGAACAGCTTGCCGGAGAGATCCGTACGTTCCTGGTCGAGCAGATCAGCGAAACCGGCGGTCATCTATCCCCGAACCTCGGCATCGTCGAGGTGACCCTTGCGCTGCACCGGTCCTTCGACAGTCCGCGAGATCGGATCCTGTGGGACGTCGGCCATCAGGCCTACGTGCACAAGCTCGTCACCGGACGGCAGGACTTCTCCACGCTTCGCCAGTTCGGGGGACTGACCGGGTATCCGAGTCGGTCTGAGAGTGAACATGACTTCATCGAGAACAGCCACGCCTCGACGGCTTTGAGCTACGCGCTGGGGAATGCCCTGGCCAATCAGCGGGAAGGGCGAGATGCCTACACGATCGCGGTGATCGGCGACGGGGCCCTCACCGGCGGCATGGCGTATGAGGCTCTCAACCACATCGCGGTACTCCGCCCACCCCGGCTGATCATCATCGTCAACGACAATGGACGTTCCTATGCCCCAACCGTCGGGGGCATCGCCGCGCTTGCCCACCTGCGTTTCGATCCCCGCTATGAGTGGGCCAAGAAGACTGTCGGCAAAGTCTTGCGGTCGCTACCGGCGATTGGCGAACCGGCCGACGAGCTGGCGCGCCGCCTCAAAGAGTCGGTCAAGCAGCTCATCGAACCAGGCACCGTCTTCGACGCGATGGGGATCAAGTACTCCGGGGCGATCGACGGACACGACCTGGATGCGTTGGAGGAAGCTCTCGAACACGCCAAGGCGTTCGCGGAGGAAGAGCCGACGGTGGTGCATGTCGTCACGGAGAAGGGTCGAGGCTATGAGCCGGCCATCAACGACGAGATCGACAAGCTCCATGGCGTCGGTTCATTCGAGATCGGCACCGGGATGCCGAAAAAGGCCGAGCTCAAACTGACCGACGTCGCCGGTAAGGCGCTGCTACATGCTGCGAGAGAGCGGGATGACATCGTGGCGATCTCGGCGGCGATGATCTCGTCGACTGGCCTCAAGGAGATGGCCGACGAGTTTCCCGACCGTGTGATCGATACGGGCATCGCCGAGCAGCACGCGGTCGGGCTTGCCGCCGGTCTCGCCATGTCGGGGTTGCGTCCGGTCGTCGCCATCTATTCGAGCTTTCTGCAGCGGGCGTTCGATCAGTTGATGATGGACGTTGCCCTCCATGAGTTGCCGGTGGTGTTCCTCATCGACCGGGCTGGGGTGACCGGACCCGATGGGCCTTCTCACCACGGGGCGTTCGACCTGTCCTACCTACGGATGATCCCTGGCATGACCGTGGGGGCGCCTGCGGACGCGGCGGAGTTGTGCGGCATGCTGCAAACCGCCTGGGACGCCGCCGGGCCGATCGCCATCCGGTTCCCGAAAGGCGCTGCCGGCACCTTGCCGGGACTGCCGGTCGAACCGATCCCGGTCGGCGAATGGGAGCAGATCCGCGAGGGTGACGACGCGTTCGTGTTCGCCGTCGGGCGTATGGTCGATCCGGCGACGAAGGCCGCCATCATGCTCGAGCAGCAGGGCCTGTCGGTCGGCGTGGTGAACGCCCGATGGGTCAAGCCGATGGATCCGCGTCTCTCCGAGTGGGCGACCTCGGCACGACATGTGGTGACCATCGAAGACAACGTCCTCTCCGGCGGGTTCGGGGAAGGGGTCGCCGACATGTTGGCCGCCGAGGGGGTCGAAGTGCCGGTCCACACCATCGGTTTGCCAGACCGGTTCTTGCCATCGGGCGCGGCCGGCGACGTGCTCGCGTCGGTTGGAATGGACGTCGAATCGTTGGCAAAGCGCATCGCCGAGAGCATCGCCTAGCACTGTCGACCGCGGAAAACCCTAAGAATCAGTTGAAGTCGCGCTTCCAGGACCACTAAGTTGGCGCTTCGTACCGCGGATGAACCGCGTGCGGAGGAACCTGGAGGTCGAATGACGAAACGAATCGTACTCTTACTCGTCGTGTTTGCTCTTGTCGCTGCCGCCTGTGGTGGCGCGTCGGGCGAGTCCACGACATCAACCACGGCTGCGGGGCCGACGAAGACAACCGCTGCGCCTGCGCAAACCGGTGGGGAAAGCCTGCTCGACACGGTCGTAGCCCGTGGCGTCCTGAAGTGTGGCGTCAACGAGACGCTGCCCGGATTTGGTTCGAAGGACTCATCCGGCAACTTCGTCGGCTTCGACACCGACTTGTGTCGTGCCGTCGCCGCAGCAGTCCTCGGTGATGCGACGAAGGTCGAGTTCACCGCGCTGACGGCCGCGCAGCGGTTCGAGGCCGTGAGCTCGGGCGCCATCGACATGCTGAGCCGCAACACCACGTGGACCCAGTCCCGTGATGGCGAGCTTGGTCTGACGTTTGCTCCGACGACGTACTACGACGGCCAGCAGGTCATGGCCCGCACGGCGGACGGGTTCGACTCGGGCTCGACACTCGAGGACCTGGAAGGTGCCATCGTGTGCACCAACGCCGGAACGACCACAGAGAAGAACATCAAAGAGGCGCTCGATGCCCTCGGCGTCAACTTCACGTTGACCACGTTCGAGGACTTCAACATCGTGCTGCAGAACTTCAAGGACGGTGCCTGCGACGCGGTCACCACCGACGGTTCGGGTCTCGTGTCCCGGAAGTCGACCGATGAGCCGAACCCCGGCGATTGGGTCATCTTCCCGAAGGTGCCGCTCTCCAAGGAGCCTCTCGGCCCCGCGACGAAGCAGGGTGATGCTCTGTGGAGCGACGCGGTGCGCTGGACCATCTATGCGATGTTCATCGCCGAGGAGAACGGCGTGACGAGCGCCAACGTCGACGACATGCGTGCCAACCCGCCGACAGGTGAGATCGGCCGGCTGCTCGGCTCCGACGGTGCCGACGAGAAGCAGACCGCCATGGGGCTGTCTGCCGATGCCTTCTACCAGGTCATCAAGCAGGTCGGCAACTATGGAGAGCTGTTCGACAAGCACCTGACGGTGCTGGGTCTGGAGCGCGGCCTGAACGCGCTGTGGACGAACGGTGGACTGCTCTACGCGCCACCTGCCCGCTAGCCAACAACCGACTGTGGGGGCGCCGTCCGGCGCCCCCACAGCAAACCTTCTGAGAGGACCGGTGTGACCCAGTCGAGAATCGCCGAAGCGCAGAAAAAGCCGCCTCCCTGGCGGAACGCGGCGATTCTCAAGTGGGCCAGCCAGATCGGCGTGCTCGTCGCCCTCATCCTTCTGGCGTACTTCTTGGTGGGTATCGCCCTCGAGAATCTCAAGGCTCAGGGTTTGCCGTTCTCCTGGAAGTTCCTTTCCGACAACCCGGCCATCGAGGTTCGTGAGGGGTTCACGACGAGTCCGAAGACCGGCCTCGAGGCGCTGCTCGTCGGTATCGTCAACATGTTGCGGATCTCGGCGACCGGCATCATCGCCGCCACGTTCCTGGGCGTCATCGTCGGTATCGCCCGGCTGTCGTCGAACTGGATGGTGTCGAAGACCGCCACCGCCTTCGTCGAGACCATCCGCAACGTTCCACTGCTCGTGCTCATCGTGTTCTTCTTCGTGGTCGCCGGGTCGTTCCCGGTGTTGCTGCCGGAAGGCAACGGGCCGATCGAGGGATGGTTCATCATCTCCAACAAAGGCATCTCGATTCCGTGGTTCTTTCCCCGAGAGGTGTTCTGGCAGTGGATGGCGTTCGT
>JANTGE010000028.1 GCA_024763085.1 Acidimicrobiia bacterium | reverse complement strand
GACCTTGGTGCTCCCGAGATCATCGTCAACAACGAAAAGCGGATGCTGCAGGAGGCCGTCGACGCCCTGTTCGACAACGGTCGCCGTGGACGTGCCGTCACCGGACCTGGCAACAGGGCGCTGAAGTCCTTGTCCGACATGCTGAAAGGCAAGCAGGGCCGGTTCCGTCAGAACCTGCTCGGCAAACGCGTCGACTATTCGGCCCGTTCGGTCATCGTCGTCGGTCCGCAACTCAAGCTGCACCAGTGCGGCCTGCCGAAGATCATGGCACTCGAGCTGTTCAAGCCGTTCGTCATGAAGCGGCTCGTCGACCGCGACCTGGCCCAGAACATCAAGTCGGCGAAGCGGATGGTCGAGCGGCAGCGTCCCCAGGTGTGGGATGTGCTCGCCGAGGTCATCCAGGAGCATCCCGTGTTGCTCAACCGGGCGCCGACGTTGCACCGCCTCGGCATTCAGGCGTTCGAGCCGATCCTCGTCGAAGGCAAAGCGATCCAGATCCATCCCCTCGTCTGTGAGGCGTTCAACGCCGACTTCGACGGCGACCAGATGGCAGTCCACCTGCCGTTGTCCGCAGAGGCGCAGGCAGAGGCCCGGGTCCTGATGTTGTCGGCCAATAACGTCCTGTCGCCGGCCAGTGGCCGCCCGATCGTCACCCCCAGCCAGGACATGGTGATCGGCGTCTACTACCTGTCCGAGATCGTCGAGGATGCGAAAGGTGCCGGCAGGGCCTTCGCCGATATCGACGAGGCAGTCCTCGCCTACGAGGCAGGAGATGTGTCGTTGCACGCCCCGGTGAAGATCCGCGTCGGCGACCTTGCCGGTGACCCGGAGACCCATGCCGCACTGGCTGGTTCGATTCCGAAGCTCATCGGTGAGGAGCCGGTGGACGGTTCGAAGCCGGTCGAAACGACCGTTGGTAGAGCCATCCTGAACACGGTGTTCCCTTCCGGATTCCCGTACGTGAACGGTGTCATCCTCAAGTCGGACCTGCGTCGACTCATCGAGGAGATCATCGGCCGGTACAAGAAGAACGAGATCGAAGAGTTCCTCGACGGAGTCAAGGACCTCGGATTCAACTTCGCCACCCGTGCAGGCTTGACCATTGGACTCGTCGACGTGAAGACGCCGCCGCAGAAGGCCGAAATCATCGCCAAGTATGAGAAGGACGACGAGAAGGTCCAGAAGCAGTTCCAGAAGGGCATCATCACCGACGACGAACGGCGTCAGGAGCTGATCGAGATCTGGACGAGGGCCACCGACGAGGTCAAAGACGCCATGGAGGCGACCCTCAAGGCGGAGAAGTTCAACCCGATCGACATGATGATTCGTTCCGGGGCGCGAGGCAACGTCATGCAGGCACGGCAGATCGCCGGCATGCGAGGCCTGGTGGCCAACCCGAAGGGCGACATCATCCCCCGTCCCATCATTTCGAACTTCCGGGAAGGGCTGTCCGTGCTCGAGTACTTCATCTCGACGCACGGTGCCAGAAAGGGCCTCGCCGACACGGCGCTGCGTACCGCCGACTCCGGCTACCTGACGCGGCGTCTCGTCGACGTGAGCCAGGAGGTCATCGTCTCGATCGAAGACTGTGAGACGGACCGTGGCGTCTTCATCACCGTGCACGATGCCCAGGGACGTCCCAACCGGTATGTGCATACCAGCCTGCTCGGCAGGGTGCTCGCCGCCGACGTCAAGATCGGCCGCAAGCTCGCGGAGACTCCGGCCGGCGAAAAACTGCGTGCCGGAACTTTGCTGCGCCGTCCCGAGATCGAGGCCCTCGTCGCCAACGAGGAGGTCGACCGGGTCAAGGTGCGGTCGGTGCTGACGTGCGACGCCGACTATGGCGTCTGTGCCTCCTGCTACGGGCTCAGCCTGGCAACCGGGCGTCCCGTCGAACTCGGCGAGGCGGTCGGCATCATGGCTGCCCAGTCGATCGGTGAGCCAGGTACGCAGCTGACGATGCGGACGTTCCACACCGGCGGTGTCGCCGGTGAGGACATCACCCACGGTCTGCCTCGGGTGGTCGAGCTGTTCGAAGCTCGCACCCCGAAGGGCAAGGCGGTGCTGTCCGAGGTCGGCGGAACGGTGCGACTCGAAGAGGACGAAGAGGGCCGCCGGGTCGTCGTCGACGGGCCGGACGGCGAAGCCGTCTATCCGGTGTCCCGTCGGGCACGCCTGTTGGTACGCAACGGTGACGTCATCGAACCTGGCCGTCCCCTCACTCAGGGTCCATTCGACCCGAAGGAGGTGCTGGAGATCTCCGGAGTTCGTGCCGCCCAGCAGTACCTGGTCGACCAGGTGCAGGAGGTGTACCGATCCCAGGGCGTCGACATCCATGACAAGCACATCGAAATGATCGTGCGCCAGATGTTGCGCAGGGTGCGGATCGTCAGCCCCAACGACTCGGACTTCCTCCCGGCCGAACTTGTCGACGACCGACGGTTCCGTGCCGTGAACCGTGAACTCGTTGCCGAAGGCAAGACTCCGGCCGAAGGCCGAGCCGAACTGATGGGTATCACCAAGGCGTCGCTGGCGACCGACTCATGGCTGTCGGCAGCTTCGTTCCAGGAGACCACCCGCGTGCTGACCGAAGCAGCCATCATGGCCCGCTCCGACAACATGCGAGGGCTCAAAGAGAACGTCATCATCGGCAAGCTCATCCCGGCGGGAACCGGCTCGACGTTGTACCAAAACATCGAGCCCCTCCTGCCCGGGGCAACACCCATCTCGGCGCTGTCGCTGTTCGGGGAAACGGCCCCGGCCGAATCCGAAGAAGATGCCATGCCGGCCGACCCGGCCGAGTGGCTTGCATCGCTCGGCGGCACCGAGCACGTGGAAGACGACGAATAGCCGCTCTGCGGCGTATCGGAGAGGGCCCCGTAACGGGGCCCTCTCTGTACCCGGTACCTGGTACAAGGTACGGTCGCCGGCTTGGCCGGCAGCTAGATGCCCAGATATGCCTCGCGTACTGCCGGGTTGTTCTCGACCTCCGACGATGGGCCGTGAAAGTCGACCTTGCCCTCGCTCACCACGTACGCGTAGTCGCTGACTTTCAGCGCCATCCGCACGTTCTGCTCCACGAGCAGGATGGTGGTGCCCTCTTCCCGTTGCAGTCGCCGAAGCGCCTGGAACAGGTCGAGGGTGAGCACCGGTGCCAGGCCGAGCGACAGCTCATCGATGATGAGGATCTTCGGTTCCGACATGATGCCGCGGGCTACGGCAAGCATCTGCTGCTCGCCGCCGGACATCGTGCCGGCTGTCTGCTTGGCCCGTTCCCTCAGGCGAGGGAACAGGTCGAACACCTTCGCCAGGTTCCGATCCATGTGGATCCGGCTGTGCTTCGGTGTCGCCCCCATCTCCAGGTTCTCCTGCACCGTCATGTCGGTGAAGAGTTGTCGTCCTTCCGGCACCATGATGAGGCCCAGCTCTGCCTTCGTGTACGGCCGGAGCTTCGACACGTCACGGCCGTCGAACGTAACCGTGCCTTGCCATGGGAAGAGCTGGCCGACGATGGCCCGCAGCAAGGTCGTCTTCCCGGCACCGTTCGATCCGACGAGCGCCGTCAGTTTGCCCTGTTCCACCTCGAGGTTCATACCCCAAAGGATCTGGAGCTCGCCGTACCCCGACGTCAAGTCTTTGACTTCGAGCAGCGCCATCAGGACCTCTCTTCCTCGAGGATCTTCGCTGCGAGGTCCTCGTCGCCGAGGTACGCCTCGATCACCTGCGGGTTCTGTGCGACCTCGTCGGGAAGACCGTCGGCGATCATCTCTCCGTAGTTGAGCACGATGATGCGATCTGACAGGTTCATGATCGCGTGCATGATGTGCTCGATCATGATGATCGTGATGCCCCGGTCCCGAATCTGCCGGATCGTATCCAGCATCGATGTGACCTCCGACGTGTTCAACCCGGCCAGCACCTCGTCGAGGAGGAGCAGGTACGGGTTGGCAGCCAGGGCCCGTGCCATCTCGAGACGCTTCTTCTGAGCGACGTTGAGTGAACCGGCGAGCATCTCGACCCGGTCGGTGAGCCCGACGAACTCGATGACGTCTTCGGCCACTTCCGTGGCGGCATGGAGCGACAGCCCTTCACGGCCGTAGCAGGCGCCCACGATCACGTTCTCCCTGACCGTCAGGTCGTTGAGAGGGCGGACGATCTGATGGGTTCTCGCCATGCCACGCCGGGCGATGTCGTAGGTCCTCTTTCCCGTGATGTCCTCGTCTCGGAAGACGACCCGGCCGCTCGTCGGTGTATACACACCGTTGATGCAGTTGAACAGGGTCGTCTTTCCGGCGCCGTTCGGGCCGATGAGTCCGAGGATCTCTCCGCCTTCGAGGGAGAACGTCACATTGTCGACAGCGGTGAGGCCACCGAACTGCTTGGTCACGTTTTCGACGTGCAGGATCATTCGAGCACCCTCCGCAGTCGTGGGAACCTCCGTCGCAGCCAGCCGACGGCCCCGGTCGGAATGAACAGGATGATCAACAGCAGCAGGACACCTGCCACCGCGAGCTGGATGTTCTTGAACACCGGGCTGGTGAGCAGCAGCTTGCGAAGCTGCTGGTAGACGCCGGCCCCGAGGACCGGTCCAAGCACGGTCCCGAACCCGCCGAGCATCACCATGACGATCAGTTCGATCGACAGGTGGAGCCGGAAGGCGTCCCCGGGTTCGATGTTGCCGTTCTTGAAGAAGAACAGCATGCCGATGAGGCCAGGGAAGACAGCAGACAGCACGTACGACCAGGTTTTCGCCGATGGTGCCCGAACGCCCATCACCTCGGCGGCGTCTTCGTCTTCGCGAATCGCCATGAGGCCGAGGCCGAACTTCGACCGCTTCACGAGATACGAGACGATGACGACGAGCAGTGCGATGCCCGACAGCACCCAGTAGACGAGCCACAGGGCGTTGGCGGCACCCCCGTACTCGTTGTATACGCTGAACTTCATCGTCATGCCGATCGGACCACCGAGGAAGTCCATGTTGTTGACCAGGGCTCGCATGGCTTCGTTGACGCCGATGGTTGCCAAGGCGAAGTAGGCGCCTCGCAGCCGCAGGATCGACTTGCCGAGCAGGTAGGCGAGCAGCGCCGCCGTGGCGCCGCCGACGAGCATCGACAGCCACAGGTTCCAACCGAGCACGGTCAACGTGTAGAAGCCGGCATAGCCACCCACTCCGAAGAACACGATGTGTCCGAAGGAGACGTAGCCGGTGTAGCCCAACAGCATGTTGAGGCTCGAGGCGAGGGCGATCGCCATCAGAATCGTGAACATGGCCTCCCGAGTCGACGCTTTGCCGGAGATCAGCGGGATGACCGCCAGCACGATCACGGCGAGAACGGACAGGAGGAGTCCGGTGAATCGTTTCATCAGCTCTCCTTCCTTCCGAACAGCCCCTGCGGCATGACGAGCAGGATCAGAATGAACAGACCGAACTCGAGGACCGGCACCCAGGTGGTCTTCATGAACACCGGGACGAGACCTTCGATGAGTCCAAGGATCAGGCCTCCTACAAGGGCACCCAGTGGGTTGCCGAGACCGCCGAGAACGACGATCACGAAGCTCTTCAGCTCATAGGTGCCGCCGGCGAGAATGTTGATCGGCAAGATGGTGGCGATGAGCCCACCGGCCGTCATGGCCAGCATGGTGCCGATCCCGAAAGCCAACGCAAGGATACGTGTCGACGGAATCCCCATGAGCTCCGCGGCCTGCCGGTTGTTGGCAACGGCCCGGATGTACTTGCCCGATCGCGTCCGATACAGGAATGCGTAGAGCAGGGCGGTGACCCCGACGGCGATCAGCGCGGCGGCGAGGCGGGTTCCCGTGACCGTGATCGGGCCGGTGTCGAGAGACGGGAGCGAAAAGTCGACGTTGTAGGCCGACGTAGTCAGGATCGCCGTTCCGACACCGATGATCATCATGTTCACCGAGAAGGTCGACAGCAGGCTCGACAGTGGTGGGGCATCGATGACCCGATGCACCGCAACGAAGTAGACGAGCACCCCGACCGCCAGGCCGACCACGGCGACGATGATCAACGCCAGGTACGGGTTCATTCCCACGTAGGTGAAGATCTCGTAGACGCCGAACATGCCGATCGCGATGAGCGGACCGTGGGCCAGGTTGATGACGTCCATGACCCCGAAAATCAACGTCAAACCCATCGCCGCGACTCCGTAGACGAAGCCGATGAGCAATCCGTCGACGGCAGAGGCAATGAGCACATCGAGGTTCATGGGTGACCTCCGTGCCGCTTCGAAAGACGTTGGGTGCCTCCCGCGACAGCGTCGCGGGAGGCAATATGGCTAGCGGTCACTGGCCCAGCGGATACAGGGGAGCGGCGGTGGCGCCGCTCTCCGGCCAGACGATCTGCTTCTGCAGTCCGCCGTCGGCCTTTTGCCACTGCACGACGACCATGTCGTGTCCGATCTGGAGTCCGTGGTGGTCAGGGCTCGTGTCGAACTTCAGGTCGCCGAAGAACGTCATCAGGTTGGTGGCATCGAGTGCCGCCTTGATGGCGTCGGCATCGGTCGAGTCCGCCTTCTGAATGGCGTACTGAAGCAGCAGCCCGGCGGCATAGCCACCGGCAGCGTGATACGACGGTTCTTCGCCATAGGCGGCCTGATACTCGGCGACGAATTCGTCACCGGTCAGACCGATCCAGTCGGCGCCAGCAGCCATGGCTGCGTCCTCGGTGAACTTCACCAGCGGTTCCCACTGGCTCGGTCCGGCAACGCCGACCGCGGCATCGCCGAGTTCGGAGAACGACGGCTCAGGCGGTGCCACCAGCAGCGACACGAACTTCACCGGGATCTTCTTCTCATACAGCTGGCGGGCAAACGCCGAGCCGTCCTGGAAGTGGCCGCCGCCAAGGATGGCGTCGGGTCCCGACGCTTCGATCTTGTTGATGAAGGCCGAGAAGTCCTGGGTGTCCGGGTCGTAGCCTTCGTACAGGACCACTTCGTAGCCGTTGCTCTCGGCGTAGGCCTTGGCGGCCTCCGCAACGCCGGTGGAGAAGTTCGAGTTCTCATAGACGAACGCGATCTTCTTGGCGCTGGGATCGAGGCTGCCGAGCAGATCGACGGAGCTGGTCAGGTAGCGGCTCGACGGGGTGTACACCTGATAGACACCGGTGTAGCCCTGCGTGTAGACCGAGTCTGACGCGGCGCCGGTGGTGATCATCACCTTGCCGTACTGCTCGGCGATGACCGCGGATGCCGCGGTGAGTCCCGAGGAGTAGGGCGAAATGAGGAAGTCGGCGTCGTCGTCGGTCGCCAGCTTGGTGTACAGCTCTTGGACACGGTCCTTGTTCGACTCGTCGTCATAGCTGACGGCCTCGAACTTGAGGACGGTGCCGTCGCTCAGCGTGATGCCGCCGGCTGCGTTGACGTCGTCCATCCAGAGCTGCAACCCGTTGTCTTGACGGGTCGACTCGGTGTTGTACTTGCCGGTGATCGACGTGGTGAAGCCGATCTTCAGCGTCTTCATCTCGCCACTCGGGGCCGCTGTAGTACCGGATGCCGCGGTGGTGCCCGGTGCGGCCGTTGTGTTCGGAGCGGCCGTCGTTTCGGTCGTTCCGGACGTGCCGCCGCACGCGGCCATCACCAGGGCGAGTACCAGCAGCAGGGCCGTCCACACATAGGTGCGTCTCACGGTTCCCTCCTTGATACAAAAGAGCTCGATGTTGCCATCGAGCTCGGTCGGTTTGGGTTTGTGGGGTACGAGCAGCAGCCATGTCGACCTGGTACCGACGTACGGCACATGGATCCACCTCCGACCATGGACGCTCCTTATACCCGACGGGGGTACCTTAGCAGGAGCTTATGTCGCCTGATTTGGAGAGCGTTCCCGCTACTCCGGTTCGAACGGAACTCCGCTGCCAGACGGCGGTTCGCTGGCAAGAAACTCTCTGAGCGACGGGAACCGATCGGCGAGGCGCTTCAACCAGTCGGTGTAGATGATGACGAGGGTGAGGATCATGATGGGGAACGGCATACTCGGCAGCACCTGCGAGAGGCCCGGGAAGATGGGCTGCAGCTTCAGTGCGATGATCTGGAGGGCGCCGAAGAGGTAGGCGCCGAGCGCCGCCCGGTACGGATGCCACCCGCCGAAGATGACGATGGCGAGGGCGATCCATCCGAAGTTCAACGTGTGCTGATATGACCATCCGAGCTTCATGTCGAGGGAAAAGGCGGCGCCTCCGAGACCAACGAGCGCTCCGCCAATCGCTGTGTAGAGGTAGCGCAGTCGATTCACCGGGATGCCGCGGGCGTGAGCGGCTTCAGGACGCTCGCCGACGGCCCGCAGCTTCAAGCCGGGTCGGGTCCGGAAGATGAACCAGTAGGCAACGAAGATCAACACCAGGGATCCGTAGACCACCAGGTCTTGCTGGAAGAAGATCGGACCGAGGAACGGAATGTTCTCGAGGATGGGGATCGGCAGGTGGGGAACGCCGGCGAGTCGTTGGTGCACGTAAGGATTGCCGAGGAAGGAGGAGAGGTCTCGAGTGAGGGCGAACAGCACGAATCCGACGGCGACTTGGTTCAACTTCAGTGAGATGGAAGCAAAGGCGATCAGCAACGCCACCGCCATGCCGACGAGTGCGGCAACGATGAACCCAAGCCATAGGTTTCCGGTGACGAACGCGGTGGCGAAACCCGCCATCGCCGAGAGCATGATCGATCCGTCGAGCGACAGGTTGATGACGCCGGCCTTCTCGGTGATCGTCTCTCCGATGACGGCGAACACGAGCGGCGCTGCGGCGGCGAGGATGGTGGCGAGGGCGGCTTCCACAGCTAGGACTCCACCAATTTCACGGGTGGGGCGGCCGACGCCTCGGCAGCCTCGCGGGCGATGCGGCGGGATTGCCACCCCTGGGCCAGCAACGTGAAGAGAACGAGGACGCCTTGGAGCACACCACCGAGGGACGAGTCGAGGTTCAGGCGTAGCTGGAGTTGCGTGCTTCCGACCGAGATCATCGCGAAGAAGAACGACACCGGCGGAACCCAGATCGTGCTCGAGTTGGCGAGGAGTGCCACCAGGATCCCCAGGTAGCCATAGCCTCCCGACACGGCGGGCACGAGCCGGTGCAGGAAGCCGGTCGCCTGAATCGTACCGGCGAGCCCGGCGAGGGCGCCGCCGATGGCGAAGGCCGCCAGCATGTACCGGGTGGTCGGGATGCCCAGCAGATAGGCACTGCGGCTGTTCTTGCCGACCGCTTTCAGCCGCAGACCGAACCTGGTGCCACGCAGCATGAAGTAGATGATGATGACCGCTACCAAAGCCACGCCCACGGCCACCAGTGAGATGCGCAGACCAGGAAGTGTCGGCAGCCAGGCATGCTCGGGGAACGGCTCCGTCCCGCTGGTTGAGGCGACGCCAGGCCGCTTCCACGGCCCTATGACCAAATAGGTGATGAGCGCCTGGGCGACGAACGTGAGGCCGAGACCTCCGAAGATCTCGTTGACGCGTCCGTACACCTTCAAGACCCCGGCGAGGAGCGCCCAGAGGGCGCCGCCGATCATGCCGGCCAGCATCGTGAGCACGATCAGCAGCCACACGGGCCCATCGACGGTGCGTGCCACCCACGACGCGGCGATGGCGCCGGCCATCACCTGACCTTCCACACCGATGTTCCACAGTCCGGCGGCGAACGTCACGATGAGGCCGGTCGACGTGAGCACGAGCGGCGCCCAGGCCATGAAGGTGTCGGCGATCTTCACATCGGAGCCGACCGATCCCTCGACGAGCAGCTTGAGGGCTTCGAACGGGGGAGCGTCGACGAGCAGCATCAGTCCGATGGCTACCGCGAGCGCGGCGACGATAGCTACGAGGCTCGAAGCGAAGCGCCGGGCAAAATTCACGACGCCGCCCTGACGCCGCCGATGAGGTAGCCGAGTTGCTCGACGGTGGCGGTTCGTGCGTCCAGGATGTCGATGACCTCTCCGGAGAAGAACACGGCGATCCGGTCGGAGTACATCAGCAGCTCGTCGAGGTCCGAAGAGGCGAACATGATGGCGGTGCCGTCATGGCGCCGAGCCAGTAGCTGCTCCCACACCCATGCGGCGCTCTCGATGTCCAGCCCGCGGGTGGGGTGCTGCATCAGGAGCAGGCGAAGGTGGTCGGGGAGCATGGCCAGCAGCAACCGTTGCTGGTTGCCGCCCGAGAGCTCCTCGGCGTTCGAATCGGGACGGCCTTTGATGAAGTGCGCTCGGATCTCCTCGGCGGCCTGCTGCTCGGCCTCATCCCAGTCGACGAAGAAGGGGGTCGACTCGTCTGCCAGGACGAAGTGCTCGGTGATGGTCATGCCTTGGAGCAGTCCTTCTTCGAGGCGTCCGGCCGGGAGATAGTGCACGCCCACGTCGAGGAACTCGTGATAGGTCCGTGGGGTGCGACCATCGATCCGAATGGTGCCGCTGCGAGGTTTCAGCAGTCCGGCTGCCGCCCGCAGAAGCGCCCGCTGACCGCTGCCCTCGAGGCCGGCCAGGCCGACGACTTCCCCTTCCCGCACACTGAGGGAAAGGTCTCGAACCGTCACGAGCTCGTCTTCGAGCGTGGCGTGTTGGACCTCGAGGACGGGTTTGCCGAGCTCGACGGGCTCTTTCGTCTGGATGACGACCGACTTGCCGAACATGAGCTCGACCAACTCGTCGGCCGGACACGGGAGCTCACGTTCGCCGGTGACCCGACCCTGCCGAAGCACCGTCACCCGGCTACACAATTCCTCGACCTCTTCGAGTTTGTGGGACACGAAGATGACGCTCATCCCTTCGCTTGCCAGCTGCTTCAGCGTCTCGAACAGCCGCTCACGCTGAGTGGCCGAAATGCCGGTGGTGGGTTCATCGAGAATCAGCACCCGGGCTCCGAGCCAGAGCAGACGAATGATTTCGAGCTGCTGACGGGCGCCGATGGTGAATTCGCGGGCGGGGGCATTCGGATCCAGGTCGAATCCGAAACGCTCGGCGAGCTCCATCATCTCCTTCCGCGCCTGGCGGCGGTCGATGACGAACCCGCCGGGGCTGCCCGCGATGAAGCTGTCCAGTGCGGTGAAGGGAAGGAAGACCAGCGGATCCTGATGCAGCATACCGATGCCCGCCTCGATCGCGTCCCCCGGTCCCCTGATATCGAGGGTGCGGCCGTCGAGAACGATTTCTCCGGAGTCGGCGGTGTAGAAGCCGGAGAGGATCTTCATGAGCGTCGACTTTCCGGCCCCGTTCTCGCCGAGCAAGCCGTGGAGTTCGCCGGCTTCGACGGTCAAGCTGACGCCGTCGTTGGCCTGTACCGGTCCGAACCGTTTGCGGATGTCACGCAGCTCGAGGCTCATCGCAGCCAGGTTAGATGAGCCGGTCCCTCCCTGTCGACGGTCGGACGAAATTCGGGGGCGGTTGCCCGCCCCCGAACTCGTCGAACGCAGTCGTGTTACTCGGAGGAGCTGGCTCCCAGCATGCCTTCGAGCAGCTGCGGCATGTACCAGATCTGCTGGTCGGTGGCGGTCTCACCGTCCTTGAGGAACACTGAGCCGTCCTGGTAGTTGAGCGGTCCGGTGAACAGGTTGATCGACCCGGAGGCGAGTCCGGCGATGAACGTGTCCAGCTGTGCCTTGTTCTCAGCCGACAGGCCCGGTCCTTCCACGAAGCCGACCGGCGACGTGTCGAAGTTGTTGATGTCGTTCCAGTCGGGTGCCAGCCACTGCCAGGTGGCGGTGAACGTTCCGTCGACGACCGACTTGGCCGTCTCCAGGTATGGGGGTCCCCAGTTGAAGTAGGGGACACCGAGGCAGATGTCCGGCGCTTCGTTGCAGGCGTCGTGGAAGTCGTACGGGACTGCCCACACCTGCTCGCCAGATGCCGCGCGCTGGCCGGCAACGACGAGGGCTTCCGTCGTGTCGATCCCCGAGATGACCACATCGGCACCGCCGTCGAAGAAGTTGTTCGCCACGACGGTTGGGTCGGAGGTCACGCCCGGGATGTTGAACCAGAAGCCGATCCAGGAGACCTCGAATTTGAGGTCATCAGGGTTCTTGCCCCGGTAGTTCTCCCAGCAGTACTTGGCGCCCAGGTACGCCGAGCTGGCGAGACGGCGGGTTTCGTCGTTGATCAGCGGCCCGAGGTAGCCGATGGAGCCGGTCTCAGAGGTGAGTCCGGCGGCGCATCCGGCCATCATCTTGCCGTAGATCATCTTGCCCATGATGTTGCCGAGGTTGTCCAGACCTGCGTAGGCCTTGCCTTCCTTCCAGGCACTGTCACCCGAAGACCAGATCATCGGTACGTCTGGATGCTGTTTGGCGGCGTTCTCGATGCCGTCCTTCATGTCATCCGACGTGGCGAAGATCAGCTGAGCGCCCTGCGCCAGCATGTCGTCGACCACCTGCTCGACGGACGTGCCTGGGCGGTCGGCCGGGTTGACCTTGTCGATCACGATCATCTGCGCGCCGAGTTTGTCCTCGATGTATTTGCCCGCTTCGAAGTGGGCCTGGCTCCATCCGCGGTCGTTCTGTGGACCGACCAGGATCATGCCGAACACGAGGGGTTCGGCGGCCGTTGTGGCCGGTGCTGCGGTCGTTCCCGGACCCGCAGTCGTTCCCGGAGCGGCCGTCGTCGTGGTTCCGCCGCCTCCACCGCACGCCGCCGCAACGAGCGCCAGCACCGCGATGATGAGGGCCGGTCGGGACCATCCCTTCATCCGTCTCATGGTTCCTCCGTTGGTTGTCGACCCGGTGGCGGGTCGTTCTCCTCATCGACCATGTTAGGCGGCTGCGAAGAGGGTCACCCGGAGATCATCGAAGTGGGCATCCGCACCAGCACCGCCGAGCCTCGTGCCGTCACGTCGTCGCCGGCGAAGAAGTCGGTGTCGACCACGACCTTCCGGTCCGTGATCTCGCGGGCAGTGCCCACCAGCCGCACCGGACCCAGGGGAGTGGGAGCGAGAAAGTCGACTTCCAGGTGGGCGGTTACGTAGCGAGGTGCGGGTTCTGAGCCGACCTCTTTGTGATCGGCACGCATCCGGTAGATGGCGGCGGCCCCGGTGGAGTGGCAGTCGATGAGGCTGGCGATGAGCCCCCCATAGACGAAGCCGGGGATCGCGGTGTGGTGTGGCTGCGGCGTGAACTCGGTGACCGTCAAGTCGCCTTGGAGATACGTCTTGATCTGGTGACCGTGCGGGTTGAGCCTGCCGCATCCGAAGCAGTGGGCCACATCGTCGGGATAGGTGTCCTGAATAGCGATCATGAACGGCACGATAGCCCTGTACCTGGTACCCGGTACCTGGTATCCGCCGCCGGACCGAAGGTACAAGGTACAAGGTACAAGGTACTCAGTACCCAGTACCCAGTACCCAGTACCCAGTACCCAGTACCCAGTACCCAGTACCCAGTACCCAGTGCCCGTAGCCGGCCCCAGCCTGCTACACTGCCGTTGCCACGGCCCGGTCGGGTCGGCGGTTTTGACCGCCCTGCCCGAGGGTCATATACTGTCCAGCCGTGGTCTTGCACCCCAACAACCCTTCCAAGGAGGGCCCACCGGTGTGACCCGCGCCGGTGAACGAAGCCCGGGAAAGGGCACAGATCGGGTCGGCGAAACCCATTGAGGGCCGCCGACTTTCGCGTGACGAGGAGCACGATGCCGACAATTCAGCAGCTGGTCCGACAGGGCCGGAAGCCAAAGCCGAAGAAGGAAAAGACGCCAGGTCTCGCAGGCGCTCCGCAGCGCCGCGGTGTCTGCACCCGCGTCTATACCGTCACCCCCAAGAAGCCGAACTCGGCGCTGCGTAAAGTCGCCCGTGTCCGCCTCACCTCGGGTATCGAGGTGACCGCCTACATCCCCGGCGAAGGTCACACCCTTCAGGAGCACTCCATCGTGCTCGTCCGTGGAGGACGCGTGAAGGACCTTCCGGGCGTTCGCTACAAGGTGATCCGTGGGGCCCTCGACGCGACCGGCGTCGCCGACCGCAAACAGGCACGGTCCCGCTACGGAAGCAAGAAGGAGTCCTGATGCGGCGCGGACCTGCCCCGAAGCGTTTCATCGAGCCGGATCCGGTCTTCCGGAGCCTGCTCGTCAGCCAGATCATCAACAAGGTGATGTGGGATGGCAAGAAGAACCTTGCCCGCACCATCGTCTACGACGCCCTCGAAATCGTGGAGCGCCGCGCCGGCCAGGACCCGGTGACGGTGCTCAAGCGGGCCATCGACAACATCCGGCCTCAGGTCGAGGTACGTTCCCGCCGGGTCGGGGGCTCCTCCTACCAGGTGCCGGTCGAAGTGCGCCCTCGCCGTTCCAACTCGCTGGCGATCCGCTGGCTCGTCGGGTTCGCCCGAAAGCGCAAGGAACAGACGATGGCGGAACGGCTCGCCAACGAGATTCTCGACGCCTCCAACAACACCGGATCTGCCGTGAAGCGGCGTGAAGACGTACACAAGATGGCGGAGTCCAACAAGGCGTTCGCCCACTACCGCTGGTAGCCCGAAGAACCTGACAACCCCATAGCGACCGAGGAACGAATGAGTAACGGAAAGAGTGACGCGCTGGCCGGACTGCGCCAGTATCCGCTGAGCCGGACCCGGAATATCGGGATCATGGCACACATCGACGCGGGCAAAACGACACTCACCGAACGCATCCTGTACTACACCGGCAAGACCTACAAGCTGGGCGAAGTCCACGAAGGCGCTGCCGTCATGGACTGGATGGAACAGGAGCAAGAGCGCGGCATCACCATCACCTCGGCCGCTACCACCTGTGGTTGGCACGACCACTGGATCAACATCATCGACACTCCGGGCCACGTCGACTTCACCGTCGAAGTGGAACGCTCCCTGCGGGTACTCGACGGCGCCGTCGCCGTGTTTGACGCCGTCGCCGGTGTCGAACCCCAGTCGGAGACGGTATGGCGACAGGCCGACCGCTACCACGTCCCCCGCATTTGCTTCATCAACAAGATGGACCGGGTGGGGGCCGACTTCTATGCCTCGGTTGAGTCGATCGTCGAACGGTTGGAAGCCAATCCGGTACCGGTCCAACTTCCTGTCGGCGCCGAAGCCGAGTTCCAAGGCGTCATCGACCTCGTCGAAGAGAAGGCCCACATCTGGGAAGGCGACGACGGGAAGCTCTGGGAGACCGTTGACGTCCCCGACGAGTACGCCGATCAGGTCCACGAGTGGCGAGGCAAACTCATCGAAGCCTGCGCCGAAGTGGACGACTCCCTCCTCGAGAAGTATCTCGAAGATGAGCACATCTCGGCGAAGGAGCTGCACGCTGCGCTTCGCCAGGGCACGATCGAAGGTGCGTTCACTCCGGTGCTGTGCGGGACGGCGTTCCGCAACAAGGGTGTCCAGCCGCTCCTCGACGCCGTCGTGCACTATCTCCCCAGCCCGGCCGACTTGCCGCCGCTGCAGGGGTTCAAACCCGGCAACGAAGATGTGGTCCTCGAGCGGCGCGCCGCCGACGATGAGCCGTTCACCGCCCTGGCCTTCAAGATCATGTCGGACCCGCATGTCGGCAAGCTCACCTATTTCCGGGTGTACGCCGGCACCGCGCTCAAAGGCAGCCAGGTGTTGAACGTGACGACCGGAAAGAAGGAACGGTTCGGCCGCCTGCTGCGTATGCACGCCAACCGCCGCGAAGAGCTCGAAGCGGTCCACACCGGCGACATCGTCGCCGCCGTCGGTCTGAAGAACACCACCACCGGCGACACGCTCTCCGACCCGGCCAACCCGATCCAGCTCGAGTCGATGACGTTCCCGGCACCGGTCATCTCGGTCGCCATCGAGCCGAAGTCGAAGGCCGACCAGGACAAACTCGGTGAAGCACTGCATCGCCTGTCTGAAGAGGACCCGACCTTCCTGGTACGGACCGACGATGAGACCGGCCAGACGATCATCTCGGGGATGGGCGAGCTGCACTTGGAGATCCTCGTCGACCGTCTCGTCCGCGAGTTCAAGGTCGGCGCCAACGTTGGTCGGCCCCAGGTCGCCTATCGGGAGACCATCAAGAAGCCGGTGGCGAAGGTAGAGGGCAAGTATGTCCGCCAGTCCGGGGGTCGTGGCCAGTACGGCCATGTGGTCATCAACCTCGAGCCGACCGGCCCCGGCGGCGGTTATGAGTTCGTCGACCAGATCACGGGCGGCCGTGTTCCGAGAGAGTTCATCCCTGCCATCGACGCAGGCATCGAAGAGGCCCTCGACCAGGGCGTCCTTGCCGGCTATCCGCTCGTCGACGTACGGGCCGTCCTCGTCGATGGCTCCTACCACGATGTCGACTCGTCGGAGATGGCCTTCAGGATCGCCGGTTCGTTGGCGGTGCAGGAAGCTGCCAAGCGGGCGGGGGTGAAGCTGCTCGAGCCAGTCATGGAAGTCGAGGTCGTCACCCCGGAGGACTATATGGGTGACGTCATCGGCGACATCTCATCCCGGCGCGGCAAGATCGAGGAGATGACCCAGCGGGGCAACGCACGGGTGGTCCGTGCGCTGGTTCCACTGGCCGAGATGTTCGGGTACGCCACCGACCTGCGGTCTCGCACCCAGGGTCGGGCGACGTACACGATGCAGTTCCATTCGTATCAAGACGTTCCCGACGCGATTGCCAAAGACATCGTGTCCCGAGTACGAGGAGAATAGGGAGGATTCCCATGGGTAAGGCGAAGTTTGAGCGTACGAAGCCGCATGTGAATGTGGGGACGATGGGTCATATTGATCATGGGAAGACGACGTTGACGGCGGCGATT
>JANTGE010000027.1 GCA_024763085.1 Acidimicrobiia bacterium | reverse complement strand
TGATGATGACCGGGCGCAGACGGAACCGGTCGAGCATGGAACCGCCCAGCAGTCCCAGCAGCAAGGTGGGGATGCTGTCGGCCGCGGAGAGGATGCCGAAGTCGAAGGCACTGCCGGTGAGCTGGGCGAGGAACAGCGGAAGGGTGAGATAGGCGACATAGTCGCCGAACAGCGAGATCGTCTGGCCGGTCCACACGATGGTGAAGGGGCCGACCGAACGTCTCCTGGCATGGGCACCGCGGGGCATCGACCGAGGAGACTAGTGCATCGGGCGGTGGCCTCATAGGGTTCACTACGAGTCCGCTTTCTGGAATCGACCGGATGGAGTAGCCTGCGGTCGAGATGGGAGACGTTCGAGAACTACCGGATCAGGTGACGGAACTCGTCGACTTGTCGAAGGAGTATCTGCGGCAGGAGACGCTGGAACCTGCCAAACGCCTCGGCAAAGTGGCCGGCATGAGCCTGCTCGCAGGTCTGCTGTGGGCCATAGGATCTATTTTGCTGGCCGTAGCCGGCACCAGGACCCTGATTCGGGTGTTGCCCGAGGGGGACCTGTGGAGTGCCCTGGGGCTCGTCATCGCCGCTCTCGTGCTGGTCGCCATCGCCGGTCTGGTCGTCTGGAGGGCGAGTCGTGGTTGAACGCGCCGACATCGAAGCGAAAGCCCGGGAAATCGAACAGACGTTGCTCGAGACTCGGGAGAGCGTCAAGGACAAGTCAGTCATGCTGGCCGTAGCCGTGGTTGCCGTCGTAGCGGTGGCGTTCCTCGTCGGACGGCGCAAAGGGGCCAAACGCAGCGCCTTGGTGAAGGTCTACCGGGTCTGAGGCTTCTCGACGACGATCTCGAGCTTTTCGCCAGGACGGAGCTTCTTCTGATACACCAGCTCGGGCGACTCGCGGCGTTTCGCCCAGCCGTAGATCACCAACGCGGCGCCCCACAGGATGAGCTTCGGGTCGCCAACCCGTAGTCCTTTCAGCATGGTGCGCACCGCTTTCACAGGCCCAGCGTAGCGGGAGCGCCGGTGTTGGTTTCCGCTCCGCACCTCCTAGAGTTACCACCATGCGCAGTCAACGGTTTCGAGCAGTTGTCGTCTGGATCGTGGTGATCGGTATGGTCGCATCTTTGGCCGTCGGCCTCGCCGCGCTCGTGTTCTCGTCATGAAGGTCATCCTTCGCCACCCGCGGAGAGAAGTAGAGGTTGAGGGGCCGCTTACGGTCGGCACACTCCTGGATCGCCTCGACATCGTGCCCGAGTCCGTTCTGGTGATCCGAGGTGACGAGCTCGTGACGAAGGACATCCGTCTCTCGGATGAAGACACCGTCGAAGTCCGACCCGTGATCTCGGGGGGCTGATGCGCTGTCGTGTATGTCGTGACCGGGCGGCGGTCGAGGTACGCCGCCACAACGCGGCGTTCTGCCGTGAGCACTTCGTCGAACATGTCCACCGGCAGGTCGAACGGACGATCCACGAATTCGACATGATCCGGCCCGGCGAACGTCTACTCATCGGCGTTTCCGGCGGGAAAGACAGCTTGGCCCTCTGGCATATCCTCACGGCCCTCGGCCATCGGGCCGACGGCGTCTACCTCGACCTGGGCATCTCCGACTACTCCGACGAAAGCCTCGAACTCACCCGCTCGTTCGCTTCCGAACGGGGACTGTCGCTCGAGGTCGTCGACATCAAGGAGTCCTACGGCTTCACGATCCCCGAAGCGGCGTCCCGAACGCATCGCACCGCCTGTTCGGCGTGCGGTCTGTCGAAACGATATGCGCTCAACGAGGCCGCCGTGCGTGGGGGCTATGACGTGCTCGTGATGGGTCACAACCTCGACGACGAGGCGGCGACGCTCATGTCGAACGTACTCAACTGGAACGTCGGGTATCTCGGCCGGCAGCGGCCGGTGCTGCCGGCCAAACCGGGATTCGTCAAGAAGATCAAGCCTCTCCTCAGAGTCGCCGAGCGGGAGACCGCCGCCTATGCGGTGTTGCAGGGCATCGACTACGAGGTGGCCGAGTGTCCGCTGGTGGCGGGGAACAGCCTCAACCGGCTCAAAGAATGGATGGTCGAGCTCGAACATCGGTCGCCGGGTGCCCTGTCGCAGTTTGTCGGCGGGTTTGTCCGCGACGGCTCTGCGCTGTTCGAGGAAGAGTCGAATGTCGACCTCCACGCCTGCCAACGGTGCGGGCGGCCCACCACCGGCGAAGTGTGCGCCTTCTGCAGACTGCAGCTCCGGGCAACGGAGGCACGATGATGTTCGCACCCGGCGACTTGTGTCTCCTCATCGACGGGAAAGGTCGGAGGTACCTGGTCCGTCTTGAACCGGGACGCCAGTTCCACTCCCATCTGGGACCGGTCGATCATGACGAGATTCTCGGAGGACCCGATGGAGTGGAGGTCACCAGCAGCAGGGGCCAACGGATGGTTGCCTTCCGTCCGCGGATGGTGGACTACACGTTGAAGATGCGGCGAGGCGCCCAGGTCGTCTATCCCAAGGACATCGGCCCGATCCTCGTCGAAGGTGACATCGGGCCAGGTTCGAAGGTCCTCGAGGCCGGTACTGGATCAGGCGCGCTCACCATCGCGTTGCTGCGAGCCGTCGGGTCGGAAGGTCGAGTCGTCAGCTACGAACAGCGGGAAGACCACGCCGAACATGCCCGAGGTGCGATCGAACGTTTCTTCGGGGAGTTGCCTGCACATCTCGAACTCCGGGTTGGACCAGTCGAGGAGGGACTCTCCGCCGAGTTCGACCGTGTCGTTCTCGATCTGCCCGAGCCGTGGCATGCCGTCGCCGCCGGCGCCGACAAGCTGCGGTCCGGCACGATCTTCGTCGCCTATGTACCGACCATTCCTCAGGTGCAGACAACCGTGGAGGCGATGCGGGCGAGCGGCGCCTACACGATGATCGACGCCTTCGAGGTGCTGCATCGGGGTTGGAATGTCGAAGGAAGGTCGGTGCGCCCCGAGCACCGCATGGTGGGCCACACCGGTTTTCTGGTGGTCGCTCGCCGGTTCGGGTCGAGCTGAGACCCGAGGCAATTCAGGCAATGAAGAGGGGCCCCGCACGGGGCCCCTCTTCGACTCGATGGGCGGAAGCCTACGGTTCTACGAAGATGCACTCGCCGGGACACTCTTCGGCGGATTCGATGACCGCCTCTTCCTGGCCGGCAGGGACAACAGCGACACCTTCGGCGCCCTCCGGGTTTCCCTCGGAGGCCGCAAAGATCTTGTCGCCTTCCTTCACGTAGGCGAGTCCGTCGTCCAACAGAACGAACACGTCCGGGGCGATCTCTTCACAGAGTCCGTCGCCGGTGCAAAGATCTTGATCGATCCATACCTTCATAGGTAACTCCTGTAGGTGGTCCCGGCATGCTACCGCAGGACGTGCGAAGCGCATATCCAAGGTGGACGTATACTTCGCGGGAGCCATGAACGAGCAACAGATCCGAGAACTCCAGAAGACCATCCGGGACCTCGAACGCGAAGTCGAGGTGCTGCGAGACTCCGCATCGCCGGGACGAGTCCAGGCGATGGCACGCGAGCTGTCCGACACCAGGCGGCGCCTCGACGCAACCGTCGCGCAGAACGAAAAGCTCGCCGGGCTGCTCGAAGAAGCCCGGGCCCAGCTCGTCCTGCTGAGAGAAGAGATCGAGAAGCTCTCCCAACCACCGAACCAGTTCGCCACCGTGCTCGGCGTCAACGACGACGGCACCGTCGACGTGCAACATGCCGGCCGCAAACTGCGGGTGCAGGCCCAGCCGTCGGTCGAGGTGAAGGAGCTGGAACGAGGTCAAGAGGTGCTGCTCAACGAGGCCTACGCCATCGTCGATGTGCGCTCGTTCGAGATCACCGGCGAAGTGGTGACCGTCAAAGAGAAACTCTCGGACGGTCGGCTGGTCGTGGTGCTCCGCGGTGACGAGGAACGCGTCGTCGAGGCCGCAGACCCTCTGACAGATGTCAAACTCCGCGCCGGCGACTCGGTGCGTCTCGACGCTCGCACCGGCCTGGCCTTCGAGAAGCTGCACCGTCCCGAGGTGCAGGAACTCGTCCTCGAGCAGGTGCCAGACATCACCTACGAACAGGTGGGAGGTCTCCGAGAACAGATCGAGACGATTCGGGATGCCGTCGAACTTCCCTACCTCCACAAGGAGCTCTTTGCCGAGTACGGGCTCGAAGCTCCGAAAGGGGTACTGCTCTACGGCCCACCCGGATGCGGGAAGACCCTCATCGCCAAAGCGGTTGCCAACAGTCTCGC
The DNA here is from genome assembly GCA_024763085.1 of Acidimicrobiia bacterium. GTDB lineage: Bacteria > Actinomycetota > Acidimicrobiia > Spongiisociales > UBA4744 > JANTGE01. The sequence continues at coordinate 12,700 of JANTGE010000027.1, read as the reverse complement.
CAAGGCCGTGGCGACGAGGACCGGCAGTGATGAGGCGCGTTCCTACTTCCTCAACGTCAAAGGTCCTGAACTCCTCAACAAGTATGTCGGTGAGACAGAGCGGCAGATTCGCCTCATCTTCCGCAGGGCCAAAGAAAAGTCCGACGAGGGCTTTCCGGTGATCGTGTTCTTCGACGAAATGGACTCACTGTTCCGGACCCGCGGAACCGGCGTATCCTCCGACATGGAGTCCACCGTCGTCCCGCAGCTGTTGTCGGAGCTCGACGGGGTCGAGAGCCTCAAGAACGTCATCGTCATCGGCGCGTCGAACCGGGAAGACCTTATCGATCCGGCACTGCTACGACCGGGACGTCTTGACGTCAAGATCAAGATCCAGCGGCCTGACGAAGAAGCGGCGCGAGAGATCTTCGCGATCTACCTGTCCGATGATGTGCCCCTTGATAGAGGTGAGTTGGATCGCTTCGACGGTAACCGGGAACGGTTGATCAAGTCGATGATCGACAAGACGGTCTCACAGATGTACTCCGAGGACGATGAGAATCGGTTCCTCGAGGTGACCTATGCCAACGGCGACCGAGAGATCCTCCACTTCAAGGACTTCTCGTCGGGAGCGATGATCCAAAACATTGTGGCCCGGGCCAAGAAGGACGCCATCAAGCGAGAGATCGCCGGGGGGCCTCGTGGGCTTCGGACCGACGACCTGCTGGCGGCGATCAAGCAGGAGTTCACCGAACACGAAGACTTGCCGAACACGACCAACCCGGACGACTGGGCGAAGATCTCCGGCAAGAAGGGCGAACGGATCGTCTACGTGCGAACGCTCATCCGAGGCGACAAGGACGCCAGACGCATCGAAGCCGTCAGCACCGGGCAGTACCTCTGAATGGCGAACTCGCTCTCCCCTCCGGTGCTTGGCACCGAGACCGAGTTCGGGATCACGGTACGTAACCAGGGCGACTTCAACCCGGTGACGGCATCCAGCCTGGTGGTAAACGCCTACCGGCGCGGCCGGCGGCTGCGCTGGTCGATGGAGGAAGAAACCCCGGAACGAGACGCCAGAGGAGACCGTTACGCCGCTCGCAGCCGGGCGGCGATGGACGACTTCCTCAACGCGGTCCTCGGCAACGGTGCCCGCCTCTATGTGGACCATGCCCATCCCGAATATTCGACTCCCGAATGCCTCGGGCCGAGACAGGCAGCCCTCTACGACAAGGCCGGCGAAGTCGTTCTCCACGAAGCGGCCCGTGCGGCGGAAGCCTCGATCGCGGACGGCCGGCGGGTCGGCATCTACAAGAACAACTCGGACGGCAAAGGGAACTCGTACGGTGCCCACGAGAACTACCTGGTGTCGAGGGACGTACCGTTCGGCGACATCGTCGCGCACCTCACCGGGTTCCTCGTCAGTCGTCAGATCTTCACCGGATCTGGGAAAGTCGGAGCCGAGAACGGACGGCCCCGTGTCGGTTACCAGATCACCCAGCGCGCCGACTTCTTCGAAGAAAGGGTCGGCCTCGAAACGACGCTGAAGCGGCCGATCATCAATACACGAGACGAGCCCCACGGCGACCCGAAACGATTTCGTCGCCTCCATGTCATCATCGGGGACGCCACCCGGTCGGAGATCCAGACGTATCTGAAACTCGGCTCCACGTCGCTGCTGCTGCGGGCCCTCGAGGCCGGAGCTGCAGGTTCACCGCTGCTGCTGTCTGATCCGGTCTCGGCGACGTGGCAGGTCAGCCACGACACCGGGCTGACCCAGGCGGTCGCCTTGGAAGACGGATCGACCGCGACAGCGTTGGCACTGCAATGGGAGTACCTGGAGCGTCTCGCCGGGTTCGCCGGATCGGAGGAAGACAACGACGTGATCTCCGTCTGGGAGGAAGTGCTCCAAGACCTCGAACGCGACGTCATGAGTACCGCCGACCGTCTCGACTGGGTGGCGAAGCGGAGGATCATCGAGGCCTACCGCACACGAGATGGACTCGCATGGGACGACCCGAAACTCAAGACCCTCGACCTGCAATACCACGACGTCGATCCGACCCGCGGCCTCTACGACCGGCTGGTCGCTTCTGGGCGCATCCGGCGGATGTTTACCGATGAAGAGGTACGGGCTGCGGTGAACGACCCACCGCCGGGCACCAGGGCCTACTTCCGCGGTCGGTGTGTCGACAAGTATGGCGCGGCGCTCGTGTCGGCCAACTGGGACTCGCTGGTGTTCGACGTCGGGGAGTCGACATTGCGCCGGGTGCCTATGATGGATCCGTTGCGGGGGACTCGTGAGATGGTGTCCGACCTCATCGACGAGTCGCCCGACGCGGCAGCCCTGCTGGCCAACCTAGGAGGTGCCGAATGAAGGAACGAGTCCGGAAAACCACCAAAGATGAGCAGCAGGCGGACGACGCCGAACTGGAAACCACCGACATCGACACGTCCGACGTCGACGACCTGCTCGACGAGATCGACGAAGTCCTCGAAGAGAACGCCGAGGAGTTCGTCAAGAACTACGTGCAGAAGGGTGGAGAATGAACGGCGATCCGGGCGTCAGCTTCACCGATCTGCTGGCGGAACTCGGCAAACTCCCCAGTTGGGAGACCGGCCCGGCCGGTGATCTGGCCGCACCTGTCGGCACGACCGTGCTGGCCTTGCGCTATGCCGACGGGGTCGTGATGGTCGGTGACCGGCAGGCGACCGAAGGTCACACCATCGCTCATCGGCGCATCCAGAAGGTGTTCCCGGCAGACCAGTACTCGGCCATCGCCATCTCTGGGACCGCGGGCCTGGCCATCGAGTTGGTGCGACTCTTCCAGACCGAGCTCGAGCACTACGAGAAGCTCGAAGGAGTACGACTCAGTCTCGAAGGCAAAGCCAACTACCTGGCCCGTATGGTTCGTCAGCAGCTTCCTCTGGTCTTCCAGGGGCTCGTTGTGGTCCCGCTGTTCTGCGGCTTCGACGAACATGAACAGGTCGGCCGGCTCTACACCTTCGACGTCGTAGGCGGCCGATACGAGGAGCAAGACTACGCGGCTACCGGATCTGGAGGGCGGGAAGCGAAGTCCTACCTCAAGACGGCATATCGTCCCGACATGCCGGAACCAGAGGCGCTCGACACCGCGATCAGAGCGCTCATTGCCGCAGCGGAGGAAGACACGGCCACCGGCGGGCCGGACCTGCAGCGCGGCATCCTTCCCAACGTCGTCAAGGTGACCGCGGACGGTCTCACCGAGGGAGAAGACGACCGCATCGCGGACATCGCCCGGAGCGCATTGGAGGACGTGCGATGAGCATGCCGTTCTACGTTCCCCCCGAACAACTCGTCAAGGACCGTGCAGAGTACGCCAGAAAGGGCATCGCCCGAGGCAGGGCCATCGTCGCTGTCGAGTATGCAGATGGTGTGCTGCTCATGGCGGAGAACCCCAGCGACACGCTCCACAAGATCTCCGAGATCTACGACCGGATCGCTTTCGCCGGGGTCGGCAAATACAACGAGTTCGAAGCCTTGCGGGTGGCCGGCATCAGGCATGCCGATGTAAAGGGCTACACCTACGGAAGAACCGACGTAACCGCCAAGGGTCTCGCCAATGCGTTCTCGCAGACGCTCGGCACCATCTTCACGCACGAGATGAAGCCGTACGAGGTGGAGGTGCTGATCGCAGAGGTGGGCGTCAACGGGGCGCCGAATCATCTCTACAAGATCACCTACGACGGCACCTTGACCGACGAGCAGGGAACGTGTGCCATCGGAGGCCAAGCGGAGGCACTCACCGAGGCGATGCGAGCCAGGTTCGATCCGTCGGCGTCTCTCGAAGCCGCCATGCGAAACGCCGCCTCGGCGTTCCGGGAGGTCGTCGAGCGAGAGATCGAAGGCTGGGAGGCCGCGGTGTTGGAACGGGGCGCCGGTCGTCGGTGTTTCCGACGTCTCGAACAGATCGACGTCGACTGACCACGTCGGCACCCACATTCCTGTAGGCGGGGTACGCTGCGAATCGTGGAACGACGTATCTTCGGGCTCGAGACCGAATACGGGGTCACCTGCACGTTGCGAGGTCAGCGAAGGTTGAGCCCCGACGAAGCTGCCCGCTACCTGTTCCGCCGGGTGGTCAGCTGGGGACGCAGCTCCAATGTCTTTCTCGAAAACGGGGCACGGCTCTACCTGGATGTGGGTAGTCACCCGGAATACGCCACACCCGAATGCGACGACATCGATGTGCTGGTCGCCGCCGACAAGGCAGGAGAGCGCATCCTGTTGGACCTGGCCGAAGGGGCAGAACGCCGCCTCCGAGAAGAAGGCATCAAAGGCGAAATCCACCTCTACAAAAACAACACCGACAGCGCCGGGAATTCGTACGGCTGCCATGAGAACTATCTCATCGCCCGGGACGACGACTTCGCGACGGTGTTGAACACGCTGCTGCCGTTCCTCATTACCCGCCAGATCTATGCCGGCGCCGGCCGGCTCATTCACACCGCCCGGGGTACCCGCTACGCAATCTCGCAACGGGCCGAACATGTCTGGGAGGGCATCTCGTCGGCGACGACTCGAAGCCGCCCGATCATCAACACGAGGGACGAGCCGCACGCAGACGCCGAACGCTATCGGCGTCTCCATGTCATCGCCGGCGACTCCAACATGTCCCAATACGCCACGGCGGTGAAGGTCGGTACCGTCCTGGCTCTCCTCCAGATGATGGAGGAAGGGTTCGCCTTCGGGGACCTCGAGTTGGAAAACCCCATCAGGGCGATCAGGGACATCTCCAACGATCCGACCTGCCGTCGCCGGGTCCGGCTGGCGAACGGCCGTGAGCTGTCGGCCCTCGACATGCAATGGGAGTATCTGGACGCCGCCAGACGATTTGCCCGTGTCGCGGGCTTCCCGCCGCAGATTCTCGAAGCCGTCCACCGGTGGGAACACCTCCTGGTAGGGCTGGAACGGGACCCATTGAGTCTCGGCGACAAGGTCGACTGGGTAGCCAAATGGAAGCTCATCGACGCCTACCGGAACCGTCACGACCTGGCGCTCTCCGATCCTCGTCTGGCAATGATGGACCTCGCCTACCACGACATCGACCCACGCCGCGGTCTCTACCACCTGTTGGAGCGGCGAGGCATGATGGCGACCGTCGTCGAAGACGCGCTCATCGACAAAGCGATGACCGATGCGCCGGCGACCACTCGTGCCCATCTGCGGGGCAGCTTCATCCGGGCGGCCAAGGCGGCGAACCGGGACTTCACCGTCGACTGGGTACACCTGAAGATCAATGATCATGCCCAACGGACGGTCCTGTGCAAAGACCCGTTCCAGTCGGACGACGATCGGGTGCGACGCCTCATCGAAGCTCTGTGAGTTCCGTGGCGTCAACGGACGGGGTCTGGCCGCCACCTTGTGGATCTCCGAGTTGGATGGTCGCCTGGGAAGGGTGACTTCGGTTCGGCGGCGTCGTACAGTAGGCCCATGCGACGAGTGATGGAGCGCATCCTCAACCTACTTGCGTTCCTGCTGACGGCCGATCGTCCGGTCACCGCCGATGAGATCCGGCAGACGGTCGCAGGATACGACCAGGACTCGGACGAGGCTTTCCACCGCATGTTCGAGCGGGACAAGGAGCTACTCCGATCGATGGGGATTCCTCTCGAGCTGCGGCCGACCGACGTGTGGGAGGTCGAGTTCGGCTATTCGGTGGATCCGGAACGGTACCGTCTCCCTGAGGTCGACCTCACCGACGAGGAACGCCTCGCCTTGGCCATCGCGTCGCAAGCCGTACGGCTCGGCGGCCACACCGTCGGTCCGGAGGCGCTCATGAAGCTCGGTGGCCTGGGTCCCGCCGGTGGGGGAGAGCCGCTCGGCGCCGAACTGGGCATGCGTGCCGAGAACCTCTCCACTGCGTTCGAAGCCGCCACCGAGCGACAGGTCCTTCGCTTCAGGTATCGCGGCCGATCTCGGGTCCTGGAACCATACGGCTTGCTGCATCAGCGAGGCCACTGGTACCTCATCGGCAAAGAGGGCGGGGAGATACGAGCCTTCCGGATGGATCGCGCCGATCGGTTCGAAGCCGGCGAACCGGGAGCGTTCGAGCGGCCGCCGGGCTTCCGGCTCCAAGCTGCCGTCCCGGACGAGCCTTGGGCCATCGGGGACCAGGCCGTAACGGCGACGGTGCGATTCGACGAGCGGGTGGCCTGGTGGGCGGAACGCCAACTCGGCGGATCGGTCGAACGGGCGGAGGACGGCGGCGTGGTCGCCACGATCGAGGTTGCCAATCCGGCGGCATTCTTCGGTTGGCTCATCACCTTCGAAGACTCCGCCGAGATTCTGACCCCAGAGGACCTTCGCCAACGGTTCATCGAACAGGTGGCGCCATGAGCCGAACCGCCGAGCGGCTGGCCAGGCTGCTGTCGATGGTGCCGTGGGTCATCGAACATCCCGGTGCGCCGCTCGACGAGGTGTGCGAACGGTTCGGCTACCGGAGAGACGAACTGGTGGCCGACCTCAACCTCGTGTTCGTCTGTGGCCTCCCCGGGTACGGCCCCGGCGATCTCATCGACGTCTATCTCGACGAACGAGAAGTAACGATCGAGATGGCCGACTATTTCGCCAGGCCGCTCCGGCTCGAAGCCGGCGAAGCACTCGGACTGGTCGCCGCCGGCACCATGCTCATGGCGACCGGCCAGGCCTCGCCGGCTTTGGAACGAGCGGTCGACAAGCTGACGTCGGCGCTTGGTGTCACCGATGAGCTCGCCATCGAGGTCGCCGCCGAGCCGGAACTCGTCGGGGTGCTCCGACAGGCCGCCGAAGAGCATCATCCTGTCGAGATCGTGTACACGGCGGTTGGCGACGGCTCCACCACGACGCGCATCGTCGAACCGTGGCTCGTGTTCACCACCTTGGGGAACTGGTATGTGACCGGCTTCTGTCGACTCGCCGGCGCCCGTCGAGTGTTCCGGGTCGACCGAATCCGCACCGCCACGCCTCTACGGGAACGATTCGAGCCGCCCGCAGAACCCCCGGAGCCGGACGTCACGTATGTCGCCTCGCCAGAGGATGCCGTCGCGGTGATCGAGCTGGACCCGCCGGCGTACTGGGTGGCCGAGTACTACCCGGTTGAGATCGTGGAACAGCGAGACGACCTCATGCGGGTGCGGTTCTTCGCTTCCGACCCGTCGATCATCGCCCGGCTGATGCTCAGACTCGGTACGCATGGCCGGATCGTCGAAGGCGACGAAGCCCAGGCTGCAACCGACGATCTCCGGCGGCGAATCCTCGCCCGCTACGGAGTGACCATTTCCCAATAGTCCTTCAGGGCCGACCGCCACGCGCCGATATCCGAGGCATGCAAGGTGAGCGGAGCACCGAATGACCACCATCAAGACAACGTGCCGACACTGTGGAGACGTGGAGCTGCGGCCGGCGGATCTGGCCCTGGAGCTCGACCCTACCGAAGAGTCCGGCAGCTACCGTTTCAACTGCCCCATCTGTGGTGCAGAGCAGCGGCGGCCCGCGAACGCCAGGGTCGTCAATGTCCTCCTCGCCACCGGCGTCGCCTACGAGGTGAAGGCGCCCGACCTCGGGCCGATCACCGTCGACGAAATCGACCGGTTCGTGTATGCACTCGACCAGGAAGAAGACTTCTGGCGGCAACTCGCTTCGTCCTGACAGCCCTAACATGCTGGCGTGTTCGACGTCAGCCCTACGGAACTCATCTTCATCCTCCTCGTCGCTCTGGTCGTATTCGGCCCGAAGCAGCTGCCCGACATGGCGCGCAAGCTGGCGCGATGGGTCAGGGAGATCCAGCAGACCGCAGGTGAACTGCAGAGGAGCCTCTCGAAAGAGGTCTCGACGCTCAAAGAGCCGCTCCAAGAGCTGAAACAGCCTCTTGATGACATGCAGCGCTCCCTCGACGAAACGGTGCGCGACGCCGGGACAGGGGCAACGACGGGCTCCAACGACGCTTCACCGGCACCCGATGCCGCCGACGAAGAGACGGACGATGAGCAGGAGACGTCATGACCGACGACCAGCCCCGTCCGGTCCTGGAACATCTCGAAGAGCTCCGCTGGAGGATCGTCAAGATCTCGATCGCCGTCGCCGTCGGGGCCACCGTTGCCTTCGTGTTTCGAGGCTGGCTCTTCGACGTGCTCACCAGGCCGTACCAGATCGCCTTGGGAGACGATGCACTCAACCAGTTTCAAGTCACCGAGGGGTTCTCGGTGGCGATGCGACTGTCGCTGTTCGGGGGGCTCGTGCTGGCCAGCCCGGTGGTGTTCTATCAGATCTGGGCTTTCGTCAACCCTGCACTGACCAAACGGGAACGACGCTGGACGATCCCGATCGTCACCGCCTTGGTCGTACTCTTCACCGCTGGGGTCGTCTTCGGCTACTACATCCTGCCTCGAGGATTGGAGTTCCTGCTCGGTATTCAACCGGGCCTCAACTCGATGATCGGAGCCAGTGACTACTTCTCCGTCACCCTCAGATTCCTGCTCGTGTTCGGCGTAGCCTTCGAATTTCCGGTGTTCCTGTTCGCCGCAGCCGCGGTGGGTCTCGTGGGTTCCGATCAGCTCAAACGGGGCCGTCGCTGGGCGATCCTCATCATCGTGGTCGTCGGCGCCGTCGTAACCCCGACCGGTGACCCGCTCACCCTGACGGCACTGTCGGTGCCGCTCTACCTTCTCTACGAAATCACCATCTGGCTCGTCAAACTCATCTTGCGTCGATGACGTTCACCCCTGACCCATTCCAACTCGAAGCCGTCGAGTCGATTCAGCGCGGCCGGTCGGTCGTCGTCGCCGCGCCGACGGGTTCCGGCAAGACGTTCATCGCAGAGCAGGCCATCGAAGACGCCCTTGCCAGGGGGCGACGGGTGTTCTACACCACCCCCCTGAAGGCGCTCTCCAATCAGAAGTACAACGACTTTCGAGCCATGTACGGAAACGTCGGTCTGCTCACCGGAGACAACTCGATCAATGGCGAGGCGCCGGTGGTGGTGATGACCACCGAGGTGACCCGCAACATGATCTACGCCTCGCCGCACGAACTCGACGAAGTCGACTACATCGTCCTCGACGAGGTCCACTACCTGCAGGATCGTCTCCGCGGGCCCGTCTGGGAGGAAATCATCGTGCATGCGCCTCCCCACATCCGTCTCGTATGCCTTTCGGCGACGATCTCCAACGCCGACGAATTCGCAGCGTGGATTCGTACCCGGCGGGGCGCGGTCGACCTCATCGAGGCGACCACGCGGCCGGTGCCGCTCACCAACCTGTACGGCATCAAGGACCGGTGGAACGACGTCGTGTTGATCGAACCCCTCGCCCGGAAAGGCCTCGAGGCAAGGCTCAGCGGCAAGAAGGCGCGCCGATATGGAACGCCCCGACGAGTCGAAACGATCGATGCCCTTCAGGTGCGTGACCTTCTTCCCGTGATCTACTTCATTTTCAGCCGGGCCGGGTGCGAGGACGCCGCAGGCCGATTGGTAGACGCCGGCCGCTTCTACACGACCGCCGAAGAGCGAGCCCGCATCGTGGCTGTGGCCGAGTCCAAGACTGCCCACCTCGCAGCCGAGGACCTCACCGCACTCGGCTACGAACGCTGGCTCTCCGAGCTCACTGCCGGCGTTGCTCCCCACCACGCAGGGATGGTCCCTGCCTTCAAAGAGACCGTTGAACAACTCTTCTCCGAAGGCCTCGTCCGAGTGGTGTTCGCCACCGAGACGCTGTCGCTCGGGATCAACATGCCGGCGCGCAGCGTCGTGCTGGAGTCGTTGAGTCGTTTCAACGGTGAAACCCACGAGGTGCTCAAGCCTGGCGACTACACCCAGCTCACCGGACGGGCGGGCCGGCGTGGCATCGACGAGGAGGGATTCGCCGTCGTCCTCCACACCCGTTACCTTCCCCTGCACCGCATCCGCGAGTTGGCGACCACAGGTGCTCATCCCTTGCGGTCAGCGTTTCGTCCTACCTACAACATGGCCGTCAACCTGGTGGCCACCTATCCGCCGGATCGGGCCGAGCGACTCCTCGAGGCATCGTTCGGCCACTACCAACGCAGCAGATCGGCGCGACGTCTCACCAAAGCGTTGGCTCGACGGGAACGAGAAGCCGCACAGGCACGGCAGGACGCCACCTGTGAGCGAGGCGATGTGTTTGCCTACTTGGAGATGCTGCGTTCCCGACAGGCAGACGAGGCGAAGACGGCGAAGCGAACGGTGCACATGCGTCCGGGGACCGTGTTCGAGATCCCAGGCGGGAGGCGTCAGGGACGGTATGTGGTGTTCAAGGCCTGGTCCGGTGGGGAAGGGCTGCTGGTGGTCGATGAGGACGGCACGCTGCAACGCATGCGAAAGCGTGATCTCCCCGTAGGTGTCACCCGGTTGGGCATGCTCGGTCTGCCTCGGCCATTCAACCCCAAGGACCGGTCGATGCTGCGCCGGCTGGCCGTGGAGCTGCGGCACTTCGCCCCGGAGGAGACGATCGTCGCTGCTCGTCCCCAGGAACCGATCGATCATCCAGTGGCGCAGTGTCCGGATCTCCCGAAGCATCTCTCCTTGGCCGAGAAGGCTCTTCGAGCGGAGCGAGAGGCCGAGAAGCTTCGGAAGCAGATACGTGCGGAGGACCATGGGCTCGTGCGGGAATTCCGCGCCATTCTCGACCTGCTCGAGGCGTGGGGCTACGTCGCCGACTGGGCCCTCACCGAACGGGGAGAGGCCCTACGGCGACTCTACAACGAGTTGGACCTCGTATTGGCCGAGTCCCTCCGAAGAGGCGTCTTCGCCGACAGGACCCCTTCCGAGCTGGCGGCACTGGTGTCGCTGTTTGTCTATGAACCCCGGCGAGAGGAAGAAGGTGAGGCTGTCTATCCGACAGAGCCGGTTCGTGCCGGAACCGAAGCGGTCTTCGAGGTGTGGGAAGAACTCGAAGAGGAGGAGCGTCGACGGAGGTTACCGCCGACGAGACCTCCGGAGCCCGGCTTCTCGACGGCAGCGTACGCATGGGCGGGCGGCGCGAATCTCGAAGACATCCTTGATGTCGGTTCGGCAGGCGACGCGGTACGGGTGTTTCGCCAACTCATCGACGTGCTCCGACAACTTGCCGATGCGGACGCTACGTTGTCAGGCAGTGTCAAGGCGGCCGTTCGGCAGATCGACCGGGGAGTCGTCGCCGCGGGAGGGATGGTATGAGAGGCTGGCTGGTGTTGGTGAATCCCGAGGCCGGGCATGGGCGGTCTCTCGAAGCTCGCACGCGATCTGCGCTCGAGCGGGCAGGGATTCGTGCCACTGTCGTGGTGCCACGAGGAGTTGCCGCCATGGTGGCCGCTGTCGATCGCGGCGTCGAGGAAGGGTACGAGCGGTTTGTCGCCGTCGGGGGAGACGGGACCGTCAACCTGGTGGTCGAGTCGCTGCTTGCCCACAGCTGGGATGAACCTCCAAAGGTGGGGATCCTTCCGGGCGGGTCTGGCTGCGACCTGGCACGGACATTCGGCATCCCGGAACATCTCGAAGAAGCGGTCGAGGTACTTGCCGACGGCAAGGAGTACCAGATCGACGTCGCCGAACTCTCTGGACCGTGGGGCCGGCGGAGTTTCGTCAATGTGGGAGAGGCCGGGCTCACCGCCGCCGTCCTGTACCGCTCGATGCGGTTGCCGCGAAGCTTTCGTGCCTGGAAGTACCACGTGTCGCTGGCGCTGGAATTCCCCCGCTTTCCCAAGGGCATGCTTCGCTTCGAGAGCGACGCCGGGAGCTATGAAGGGCCGGGCCTCTTGGCGGTGTTTGCCAACGCCCGCTTCTTCGCCGGCGGGTGGAACATCGCACCTGACACCGACCCGACGGACCGCCGGTTTCACGTGCAAATCTTCAATGTGACCAAGAAGGACATTCCACGACTCTGGTGGCTGGCGAAAACCGGCAGGCACCTGGCAGACGAGAGAATACGGTGCTTCGAACCGAGCCACTTCCGGCTGTCTGCCGATCCGGTATGGCCGGTCGAAGCCGACGGCGAGTTCTTCGGGACGGGGTCCGTCGAGGGGCGTTTTCGCGACCAGCGGGTCAGCATCGTCGGGTGACGCCCGAAGGCCGCCACGGGTGCCTATACTCTCGCCGCCCCTAGCGGAGGAACCATGGCCGACGACATCACCGACGACGTCCTCGACGAGGCCCTCGACGACGAGGCCCTCGACGACGATCTGGAGGACCTGGCTGATGTGGAGGTAGCGGACGTCGCCGACGATGAGGCCATCGATCCCGACGCCGCTGCGGACGAACTCGAATCCGAGGCGGAAACCGAAGAAGAGGACTCGGACATCCCGGAGGCACTCGACGAGTTGGAGGCCGAGGAGCTGGAGCTCCTCGAAGAAGAGGCCGCGGAGACCCTCCCGGTGGACGAAGCCGCCGAGTTGGCAGCGCTGCGTCGCGCCGAGCTCCTCCTCGATGTAGACGCAGAAGAGGTCAGGGGCGACGAGTTCGTCTGCTCGTCCTGCTTTCTGGTCAAACGGATCAGCCAGCTGGCCGACCGCAAGAAGCTGATCTGCAAAGACTGTGCCGGCTGAACCTGGACGAGGCGTCTTCGTCGTCCTTCCGACGTACAACGAGCGCGAGAACCTCGAAGCGATCGTCGGCGCAGTAGCGGCACACGGGTACCGGGTCATGATCGTCGACGACGCGTCTCCGGACGGGACCGGCGAACTTGCCGACCGCCTTGCCGGGGACCTGCC
>JANTGE010000026.1 GCA_024763085.1 Acidimicrobiia bacterium | reverse complement strand
CGAGGCCCGCTTCGACATGGTGCGCATCGGCATCGGCCTCTACGGCATTCCCCCTGCTTCGGGGATCGAAGCGCCGACCAGACCGGCAATGAAGATCATCTCCCACGTCACCATGACCCGCACCTACCCCGACGGCACCCGGCCGTCCTACGGAAGGCGAAGAGCCCTCCAAGGAACACGAACCGTCGCCACCGTCCCGATCGGCTACGCCGACGGACTGCCCCGGGCGCTCAGCGATACCGGAGAGGTGCTCATCGGCGGAAGGCGCTACCCGCTCGCCGGGACCGTCACCATGGACCAGATCGTCGTCGATGTCGGGGACGCCGATGTGTCGATCGGCGACGAAGTCGTCCTGCTCGGTCGTCAGGGCGACGAAGAGATCACCGCCGAAGAGTGGGCCACGAAGATCGGCACGATCGCCTACGAGGTCGTCTGCCAGATCGGTCCCCGGCTGCCCAGGAGGTATCGATGACCATCACCGCCGTCCCCGGCGTCGAAGTCGGACACTGGTCCGACCCGGAAGCGAAAACCGGCTGCACCGTGGTCTCGTTCCCCGAACCGAACCGGGCGGTGCTCGAAGTGCGCGGCGCCGCGCCCGGAACCCGAGAAGCCGCCCTGCTTCGGCCCGGCATGCTCGTCGAGACGATTCAGGCGATTTTGCTCACCGGCGGGTCTGCGTTCGGCCTCGCCGCCGCCGACGGGATCATGGGAGCCCTCGAAGCCGAAGGCCGGGGCCAGCCGACGCCCGCCGGTGTCGTACCGATCGTCCCGGCCGCCGTCATCTACGACCTGTGGAATGGAGACCCGACGGTCCGGCCGGGTCCTGATGAAGGCGCCGTCGCCTACCGCAGCCGCAGCGCAGACCCGGTTCCTTCCGGGCCGGTCGGTGCCGGCACCGGGGCGATGGTCGGCATCTGGCGAGGTGCGCCACGTCCGGGCGGCCTCGGCTCTGCTGCAGTGACGGTAGGCGGCGCCACGGTCGGTGCTCTGGTCGTACTCAACGCCACCGGAGATGTCTTCAGCCTCGACGGGACGCCGCTCACCGGCGGGCCCCATGAGACGATGCCGCCGGAGAGCCCTCCGGCCCCGGGCACCGCCACCACCCTCATCGTCGTCGCCACGGACGCCGACCTGTCTCGCGGCGAACTCACCCGGCTCGCGGTCCGGTCGCACGACGCTCTCGGAGCCTGTGTGCGGCCCAGCCACACCCGATATGATGGCGATGCCGCGTTTGCCGTGTCCTGTGGCACGCTCGACGTCGACCTCGATGCGCTTGCCGAGGCGGCGTTCGTCGCCGTCGGACATGCGATCGCGTCCGCCGTAACCGGGGAGACGAGGTGACGACGACAGCCCAGCAAGCCCTCGAAGCGCTCGAGAGCCGCGTGCAGGCATGCACCGCCTGCCGGCTCGCCGAGACTCGCACCACCGTCGTGTTCGGAGACGGCACCGTGGACGCGTCGGTCATGTTCATCGGGGAAGGCCCCGGCTTCCACGAAGACCAGCAGGGCGTCCCGTTCGTCGGTGCGGCCGGGCAGCTACTCAACCGGCTTCTCGACGAGGTCGGACTCGACCGCAGCGACGTCTACATCGCCAACGTCGTCAAGTGTCGGCCACCGGGCAACCGGGACCCGAGGCCCGACGAGATCGAAGCCTGCAAGGGCTATCTCGCCGAACAGCTGAGACTCGTCGATCCGAAGGTCGTCGTAACGCTCGGCAACTTTGCTTCGAAGCTGCTGCTCAAGACGACCACCGGCATCACCAGGCTCCGTGGCCAGACATATCCCTGGTGGGGAAGGACTGTCGTCCCGACGTTCCATCCCGCCGCCGCGCTCCGATCTGGAGATCGTGTACTCGACCAGATGCGCGAAGATTTCTCCATCATGAAGCAGGTACTCGAGACTTCTACCGAGCCGAAACCGGCCGACGAGCCAGAGCAGCTGGGGCTGTTCGGATGAAAACCACGACCGTCTCCGATGCACAGACGCGAGCCGTGGGGCGTCGCCTCGCCAGCCTGCTGCGTCCCAACGACGTGCTCCTTCTTTGCGGTCCGCTCGGCTCCGGCAAGACCGCCTTCGTCGCCGGCCTCGCAGAAGGGCTCGGCATCGACGAACCGGTCACCAGTCCAAGTTTCGTCATAGCGCGCCGTTACGACGGTGGGTTCATCCCGCTCGTGCACGCCGACGTCTATCGGCTTGGCAGCCTCAACGAGGTCCTCGATCTCGACCTCTTCGACGAGGCTCGCGATGCCGTGCTCGCCATCGAGTGGGGAGACGCAGTCGCCGGCGCCATCCCAGGCGAGTACCTCCGGATCGTCATCGACGTGACCGGAGACGAAGAGCGTCAGATCACCTTCGAGCCCCACGGCACCTCATGGGCGCCTCGCCCGTTCCAGGACGTGCTGTCATGAAACTCGTCGCCATCGAAACCTCGACGCCCGCCTCGTCCGTTGCGCTCGGTGAAGGTCGCACCCCGGTCGGTTCTGCGTCACAGGTGAATCGTCGCGGCCATGCCTCGTTCGTCGTCTCGGCTCTCGACTTTCTCTTCGACCAGGCCGGCTGGCGCCCCTCAGACATCGACGCCGTCGCCGTCGACGTCGGCCCCGGCCTCTACACCGGCATCAGAGTCGGTCTGGCCACCGCGCAAGGATTGGCGGCGACGCTAGGGGTGCCGTTGGTGCCGGTCACATCGCTCGACGCCGTCGCTCTGGAAGCGACCACTCGACACCGCCACATCTGGTCGGTGGTGGACGTGCGGCGAGGTGAGTTCGCGGTCGCCTCATATCAGCCGGTCCCAGGCGGCGTCGTCCGCGACGGCGCACCGCAACTGGTCAAACCCGACCACCTGCGGGCTCTGCTCGAGTCAGACTCGCAGAACGCACTTGTCGTCGGTGATTGGGAGGCGCTTCCCGAGACGGTCCTGCGGGGTCTCCATCGCATCAAGTCGGGCCGGCCCCGTTTCCCGTCTGCAGAGGCAGTGCTCGGCCTCGCGGCCGGACCCGCCGAACGCGGCGAGTTCCCTGCCGCCGAGGACGTCCGGCCTGCCTATCTGCGGGAAGCGGACGTGCAGATCAACTGGAAGCAGCTGCGCAAGGAGGGGCCATGGTCGGCATGATGACCCTCGCCCCCATGACCCTCGACGACCTGGCCGACGTGCGCGCGCTCGAAGAGGCCACGTTTCCCGAACCCTGGTCCGAACAGGTGTTTCGCGACGAACTCGCCCAGCCGTCCCGCTACTACGTCGTCGCCCGCGACGCCGACGGGAGGCTCGCCGGGTACGCCGGTCTGCTGTGGGTCGCCGACGAGGCCCACGTGGTCACCATCGCCGTCGCCGAAAAGGGCAGGGGGCTCGGCACCAGGCTCATGCTCGACCTGGTCGATCACGCCGTCGCCGTCGGAGCGAAACACCTGACGCTCGAGGTGCGCGCCTCGAACCGTCCCGCCCAGGACCTCTACCGGCGGTTCGGTATGGCGCCGGTGGGGGTGCGCAAGCGCTACTACGGCACGGAAGACGCCCTGATCATGTGGGTGCATGACATCGACGGTGACGACTATCAGGCCAGGATTGGCGAGATCAGGAGGAGCCTCCGATGAACCCGCTCATTCTGGCCTATGAGACGAGCTGCGATGAGACCGCCGTCGCGGTGGTGCGCGGATCCGAGATCATGTCCAACGTGCTGGCTTCTCAGGTGGAGCTGCATGCGCGGTTTGGCGGAGTCGTACCGGAGATCGCCGCCAGGGCGCACGTCGAGTCCATTCGCTCCCTCACCCACCGTGCCCTCACCGAAGCAGGGGTGCATCCCGACCAGCTCGACGGCGTGGCAGCCACCCAGGGGCCGGGGCTCGTCGGCGCGTTGCTCGTCGGCTTCTCGTTCGCGAAGGCGATCGCCTGGGCGCGTGAGCTGCCGTTTGTCGGGGTCGATCACATGGAGGGGCATCTCATGGCTCCTCGTCTCCAACATGCCGACTTCGAGCCGCCGGCGGTGGTGGTGCTCGCCTCGGGGGGGCACAGCCAGATCGTGCACGTTCCCCGCTGGGGCGACTATCAGGTGCTCGGGCAGACGATCGACGATGCTGCCGGTGAGGCGTTCGACAAGCTCGCCCGCTTCATGGGACTCG
Source organism: Acidimicrobiia bacterium (assembly GCA_024763085.1). Lineage (GTDB taxonomy): Bacteria > Actinomycetota > Acidimicrobiia > Spongiisociales > UBA4744 > JANTGE01. Next base: position 12,855 of record JANTGE010000026.1, on the reverse strand, counting down.
GCTATCCGGGCGGACCGGAGATCGACCGGCTGGCGGCGAGCGGAGACCCGGAGGCGGTGAAGTTCCCCCGGGCGCTCGCCGATCGGCGATACGACTTTTCGTTCTCAGGGCTGAAGACGTCGGTGGTGACGTTCATCGAAAAGGCACGCCAGTCCGGCACCCTGCCTCCGATCGAAGACGTCGCCGCTTCGCTCCAGGAGGCGATTGTCGATGTCCTCGTAGCCAAGACCTTCAACGCGGTCGAAGACACCGGGGCGACGACCGTGGCAGGAGGCGGCGGGGTGCTTGCCAACCGTCGACTTCGGGAGAAGATGGCGGCCGAGGCCAACCGGCGCGGGGTCCGGCTCTTGTTGCCCGACCCGATCCTGTGCACCGACAACGCAGCGATGATCGGTGTCGCCGGCGCCTTCCATCTCGAACGGGGCGACTACTCGGCATGGAGCGAGTCGGTCGATCCGGCCATGAAACTCGGCAGGTGACATGCAGCAACACGGCGGCGTGAAGCTCGGTCGTATCTTCGGCATTCCGATCATCATCGACACGTCGTGGTTGGTCATCTTCTTCCTCATCACCTGGGCGTTCTGGGGCCAGTTCCGGCTGCTCGCTCCGTCGGTGACGGCAACGTCGGTGTGGGCCGCGGCGCTCGTAGCTTCGCTGCTCTTCTTCTCGAGTGTGCTCATCCACGAGCTGAGTCACTCGGTGGTGGCGATCCGAAGAGGCATCCCGGTCAAACAGATCCGCCTCTTCATCTTCGGTGGCGTTTCGGAGATCTCCGAGGAGGCGTCGAGTCCGCAGGACGAGTTCGCCATCACCATCGCCGGTCCGCTCGCCTCGTTCGTGCTCGCGGCAGTCTTCTACCTGGTCACGATGGTGCTGCCCGACGGCCGGGCGGCGTTGCAGGGTGCCGTCGACATGGTGTTCCGCGGCCGTCTCGACCAGATTCCGGCCGGGGAGCAAGGGGCGGCGGTCGTCGCGATGATCCCGGCGACACTGACGTTCATCAACGCGGCGCTGGGGTTGTTCAACCTGCTGCCGGGCTTCCCCCTCGATGGGGGACGGGTCCTACGTTCGATTGTCTGGAGGGTCACCGGAAACTGGCATCGGGCGACGGTGATCGCCATCGCCGGCGGGCGAGCGCTGGCCTTTGTCATGATCACGCTCGGACTGTTCGACGTGCTGTTCGCCGGTGACCTCGGTGGGCTCTGGTACGTGCTGCTCGGCTGGTTCCTCATGCAGGCGGCGAACAGCGCCAGGGTGCAGATGGAGGTCAAAGAGGGACTCGTCGGGGTCACCGCCGGTCAGCTCATGACCCCGACCCCGGTGGCGTTGCCAGGCGACATCACGCTGCAAGAAGCCTTCGACGACTACATCATGGCCCACAACTACTCGGTGTTTCCCGTCGTGCTCGACGGTCGTGTACGCGGCACCCTCTCCCTCGCCCATCTGCGGCAGTACCCGAGGGCGCAGTGGCCGGTCGTCACGGTCGCCGAAGCGATGACACCGCTCGAACCCGGCGATGCCGTGTCGGTCGACGCTCCAGTCGATCATCTCATCGATCGGCTCGCCGGCGGCGGTAGGCGGGTGGTGGTGGTCGACGCTGGACGGCTCGTCGGCATCATTTCGCCCAGTGATGTAACCCGCTGGCTGCAGCGCAGAGGCCTCTGATCGCCAACTAGCACTCCCGTCGGAGGAGTGCTAGCCTTTAGCAATCAAGACACTGGAGTGCTAACGGCGAGTCGAAGGAGGCTCTATATGAAACTCCAGCCTCTGGGCGACCGAGTGGTCATCAAGCCCAAGGATGAGGAGGAGGCCCGCACGGCCTCAGGTCTGGTCATTCCAGACACGGCAAAAGAGAAGCCGCAGCTCGGCGAAGTGCTGGCTGTAGGCCCTGGCGAGCTCACCGACAGCGGCGAGCGCGTTCCCCTCGAGGTGAAGGAAGGCGACATCGTCGTCTACTCGAAGTACGCGGGGACGGAAGTGAAGCTCGAGGGCGACGAGTACCTCGTGCTGTCCGCTCGTGACCTGCTCGCTGTGGTCAAGTAGGAGGTCCCATGGCTGCAAAAGAACTGAAATTCGACGAGGACGCCCGGCGCGGCCTCGAGGCCGGCGTCAACAAGCTGGCCGATGTCGTCAAGGTGACGCTCGGCCCGAAGGGTCGCAACGTCGTGTTGGAGAAGAAGTGGGGCGCCCCCACGATCACCAACGACGGCGTCACCATTGCCAAAGAGATCGAGCTCGAGGACGCCTGGGAGAACATGGGCGCCCAGCTCGCGAAGGAAGTCGCGACGAAGACCAACGACGTCGCCGGCGACGGCACCACCACCGCGACGGTGCTCGCCCAGGCGATGGTCCGTGAAGGTCTCCGCAACGTCGCTGCCGGCGCCAACCCGATGGAGTTGAAGCGGGGCATGGAGCAGGCGGTCGGCAAGGTCGTCGAGTTCATCGAGGAGTTCGCCAAGGACATCGAGTCCCGCGACGAGATCGCCCATGTGGCGGCCATCTCGGCGGCCGATGCCACCATCGGTGAGCGCATCGCCGAAGCGATGGACAAGGTCGGCAAAGACGGCGTGATCACCGTCGAAGAAGGCCAGACCTTCGGTATCGAGCTCGAGTTCACCGAAGGTATGCAGTTCGACAAGGGCTTCATCTCGCCCTACTTCGTCACCGATCCTGATCGCATGGAGGCGGTGCTCGAGGATCCCTACATCCTCATCGCCAACCAGAAGATCACCGCAGTGAACGACTTGCTGCCGGTCCTCGAGAAGGTCATGCAGAGCGGCAGGCCGCTCATGGTGCTGGCCGAAGACGTCGAGGGCGAGGCGCTCGCCACGTTGGTCGTCAACAAGATCCGTGGCACGTTCTCGTCGGTGGCGGTGAAGGCGCCCGGGTTCGGCGAGCGGCGCAAGGCGCAGCTCCAGGACATCGCGATCCTCACCGGCGGTACGGTCATCTCCGAAGAGGTCGGCCTGAAACTCGAGAACGTCACCCTCGACATGCTGGGCCGTGCCCGCAAGGTCGTCGTCACCAAGGACGACACGACCATTGTCGATGGTGCCGGCTCGCAGGAGGACGTCCAGGCTCGGATCAAGCAGATCCAGCGCGAGATCGAGCTGTCCGACTCCGACTGGGACCGCGAAAAGCTCCAGGAGCGGCTCGCGAAACTCGCCGGCGGCGTGGCCGTCATCAAGGTCGGCGCTGCGACCGAGGTGGAGCTCAAAGAGAAGAAGCACCGCATCGAAGACGCCCTGTCGGCGACCCGTGCGGCTGTCGAAGAGGGCATCGTCCCCGGCGGCGGCGTGGCGTTGCTGCGTGCCCAGGAAGTCGTCGACAAGATGCGCGGCGGCACCGACGACGAGAAGACCGGACGGACGATCGTCCGCAAGGCGCTCGAAGAGCCGCTGCGGCAGATCGCCGTCAACGCCGGCTATGAGGGCGGCGTGGTTGTCGAACGTGTCCGCAACGAAGAGCCGCTGATCGGCTTCAACGCTGCCATCGGCGAGTTCGAGGACATGCTGTCCGCCGGCGTCATCGACCCGGCGAAGGTGACCCGGTCGGCGGTGCAAAACGCGTCGTCGATCGCCAGCCTGCTCCTCACCACCGAGGCGCTCATTGTCGAGAAGAAGGAGCCCGAGAAGGCCCCGGCGATGCCCGGCGCGCCCGAGATGGACTTCTAAGCTCGACCGATCGCAACGATCTGGCGGGGCCCTCCGGGGCCCCGCCTTTTTGATCCCTCCGAACCCTGGGCTCCACGGGTCCATAGTGGATCCCCCGAACCCAGGGTTCCAGGGGCTCATTTTGGATCCCTCGAACCCAGGGTTCCAGGGATCCATTTTGGATCCCTGCAGCCCACGGTTTGGGAGCTAGCGGCCGAGGTGCGATAGGTTGGAGTTCCGATCAAAGGAGCGCCATGGAGCCCACCGCCTACAAGCAGGGAACCCCGTGTTGGGTCGACCTCGCCACGACCGATCTCGACGGAGCCAAGGCGTTCTATTCGACGCTGTTCGGTTGGGAGTTCAACGACATCGCCCCTGAAGCCGGCGGGCCGTACACGATGATCGAGCTCGACGGCGAACCGGTGGCCGGGCTCGCCAGGGGACCGGAAGGCTTCCCTCCTGCTTGGTCGACCTACCTGGCGGTCGATGACTGCGACGCTGCGACGGAAGCGGCCGTCGCCGCCGGGGCGTCGGTGATGATGCCGGTCATGGAAGCGATGGGGATGGGCAAGATGTCGTTCGTCTTCGATCCGCAGGGAGCGCATGTCGGCTTCTGGCAGGCGCTCGCGCATCGAGGTTCAGAGGTGGTCAACCAACCTGGCGGGTTTGCGTGGTCGGAGCTGCACAGCCCCGATCCGGAGGCGTCGGCAGCCTTCTACGGCGCCGTCGTCGGAGTGGGTACCTCGACCCGGCCGTATGGTGACGACACGTACACGATGTTGCTGGTCGATGACCGGCCGGTTGGCGGTCTGATGTCGGGTGCCGACGCGGCGGCCCGCTGGCACACCTACTTCGGGGTCGATGACTGCCGGGCCGTCGCAGAGTCCGTCAAGGGCTTGGGAGGTCGAGTCCTCGTGGAGCCGTTCGAGACACCTGGCGGTCCTTCCATGGCGACCTTCGCCGATCCGCAGGGCGCCGTGTTTTCCGTAGTGGAGGTCACCGAGTCGCAGTGAGCGTGACCGTCAGGCCTGCGGAGCCGCCAGCTTCCGGTACTCGTGCTCGAGGAGTCCCCACACCATGTGGTCGAGCCACTGGCCACGCACCTTGATCTCCTCCCGGAGGACGCCCTCGTGGGTGAACCCGAGCTTCTGGGCGACGCGTTCGGAGGCCCGGTTGCCGACAGCGATGCGGAGGATGACGCGGTGCATCGACAGCTCGTCGAAGGCCACCTGCAGCATCCGTCTGGTCACTTCGGTGGCGATGCCGTGCGCGGTCTCGTCGGTCCGCACCCAGTAGCCGATCTCGCCGGTGTGAAACGCCTTTGAGACATGCCAGACCGAGATATTGCCGATGTGCCGGGTCGGTTCTGAAGGGCGACGGATCACAAAGTCGAACGCTCTTCCTTCTTTCCACGACCGTTGACTGTCACGAACGAATGCCTGAGCGTCATCCTTGTTGTATCCCGGGCGCGCCCATGGCAGCCACTCGTGAAGCTCCGGCAAGGAAGCTTGGACTGCTTCGACGATCGGCTTCACGTCCCGGCGTTCGAACGGGCGAAGCAGAAACCGCTCCGAGAAACGCGGGTGTGTGGAGAGGGCGTCCATGAGTGCACAGCCTATCGGCCGTCGTACGATGAAGGGATGCAGAGCCTGCTGCCCGGTGTGATTCGAGACCTGCCCGACGTGGCGGGGATACCGGCTGCTGTCTTGATCCCGGTCTATGAGGACGCCGGCGAGCAGAAGCTGGTGTTGATCAAGCGGCCGATGACGATGCCTACCCACGCCGGCCATCTGGCATTCCCGGGTGGCCGTCCGGACCCGGCCGACGCCGGACCGGTGCAGACTGCGCTACGGGAGGCAGAAGAAGAGGTCGGGATTACGCCCGGCCAGGTGGAGGTCGTCGGGTTCCTGCCTCCTGTCGACACGGTGCAGTATTCGCTACCCGTGGTTCCCGTGGTGGGCCTCCTCGGCGGTGTGCCGACCCTGCATCCTTCACCCCGGGAGGTGGATGCCGTCCTGCAGCCGACCTTGCGGGACCTGGCGGACGAGTCCGGTTGGCGCTGCGAAGAGTGGCGAGGTCATCCAGTGTGGTTCTACGACATCGACGGCGAGGTGTTGTGGGGCGCGACCGCCTGGATGGTGCGGGAGCTGCTCGGCTTGCCGCGTTCATGTCCGTAGGCCTCTTGTCAGTGGCTGCCGCAGTGAAACGCGACAGCATCGACAGGAGTGGTCCCGCGGCTACCCCGCTGCCTGTTTGATCAGGTCCCAGGCACGGCGTACATGGCGCTCCTCGGTTCTGGTCTGGCCGATCGACATCCGCAGTGTGTAGTGGCCGTCCAGCTTGGTGTGGGTCATGAGCAGGTCGCCCGACCGGTTCAGCGTCTCCAGGATCCGCTCGTTGACGTCGTCGCCGCCCACGTGGCGGAAACACACCAGATTGACGCTCACCGGCGCAGCCAGTTCGAAGTCTGGGTCGGCTTCGACCCACGAGGCGAACGCTCGAGCGAGTCGCAGATGCTCTCGAACGACCGCCTGGAGCCCCTCGGTCCCGTAGTGGCGGATCACGAACCACAGCTTGAGAGCCCGAAACCGCCGGCCCAGGGGAATCTGCCAGTCGCGATAGTCGAACACTTTTCCCGACTCGGATGCCTCGTTGCGTAGGTACTCGGGGAGCACAGACAGCGACCGGATCAGCGTCGACCGGTCCGCGACGAAGAACGCCGAACAGTCGAAGTTCGTCAGCATCCACTTGTGCGGATTGAACACATAGGAGTCGGCCAAGTCGACTCCGTCGTTGAGCCATCGCATCTCCGGGAGCAGCGCCGCGGTCCCGGCCAGTGCGGCATCGACGTGGAGCCACATCCCGTGCCGGCGGGCGATCTCGCCGATCCGACGAACCGGATCGATCGCCGTCGACGAGGTGGTCCCGACGGTGGCGACGACGGCGGTCGGTTTCAGACCGGCCGCTAGGTCGGCTGCGATGGCGGCTTCCAAAGCTTCCGGATCCATTGCGTAGGTGTCGTCGACTTCGACGAGCCGCAGTTTGTCGGTGCCGAATCCGGCGATCCGGGCGGCCTTCTCGACGGACGAATGGGCCTGGTTCGACGTGTAGACGACAAGGTCCGGGTCGGTACCTCGATGGCTGGACTCGAAACCGGTGGCGCGTTCCCTGGCCGCCAGGATGGCGACGAGGGTTGCCGACGAGGCGGAATCTTGGATGACCCCTCCGCCGGCGGACGTCGACAAGAACCGTTCCGGGAGTCCGAGCATCTCGACGAGCCAGTCCATCAGGTGGGTCTCCAGCTCGGTCGCCGCCGGGCTGGTCGCCCACAACATCCCCTGGATGCCCAGGCCTGCAGAGAGGAGCTCGCCGAGGATGGCCGGACCGGAGCTGTTGGCCGGGAAGTAGCCGAAGAAGTTCGGGGACTGCCAGTGGGTGATGCCAGGCAGCACGATATCGTCGATGTCAGCGAGGATCGTGTCGAACGGTTCTCCGGAAACCGGCGGGCGGTCGGGGAGCTTGGCCCGGATCTCCCCTGGTGCCACTTGCGACAACACGGGGTACTCCTCGACACGTTCGAGGTAGTCGGCGATCCAGTCGATGACGAGTCTGGCGTTGAGCCGGAACTCGTCGGGGGTCATGTGGTATGCGGACGGGTCCATGGCCGGTAGGTTATCGCCCGATCAGGTGGCAGTTGACGCAGGCCGGCATCGGTTCGCCGCGAAGACCGGCGAGGAGGTTGTCGACCGCCAGATCGGCCATCGCCTTTCGGGTCTGAAGCGTGGCGGACCCGAGGTGGGGGACGATGAGGCAGTTGGGGAGGGCGAGCAGGGGATCGTCGGCCGGGATCGGTTCCGGCTCGGTGACGTCGAGGGCGGCGGCGAAGATCTGTCCGGTGCGGAGGGCATGTTCGAGTGCGCGCGGATCGACGATCGGTCCTCGGGCGATGTTGATGAGTGTCGCGGTTGGCTGCATCCGGTCGAGGGCCTGAGCGTCGATGAGGTGGTAGGTCTCTTCGGTGAGGGGGCAGGAGAGTACGACATGGTCGGATTCGGCGAGGAGTTCGTCGAGCGACCGGTAGAGGGTGCCGAGCTGCGCTTCGATCTCTGGTCGCCTGTGGCGATTGTGGTAGAGGACCCGCATCCCGAATCCGAGTCCGCGGCGGGCGATCTCGGTGCCGATGCGGCCCATGCCGACGATGCCGAGGGTCGACCCGTGCACTTCGGCGCCGAGGAGCAGCTCGGGTTCCCAACGTCGCCAGCGTCCCTCCCGAACGTAGGTCATTCCTTCGGGGATACGGCGGGCAGCAGCCAGAAGGAGGGCGATGGCCATGTCGGCCGTGGCGCCGTTGAGCACATCCGGTGTATTCCCGACCCGGATGCCGCGCTCGGTGCAGGCGTCGACGTCGATGTTGTCGGTGCCCACGGCCATGGTGCTGACTACCTGGAGTGAGGGTGCCCGTTCGAGCAGGGGTGCGTCGATCCGGTCGGTGAGCATGCAGAGGAGGCCATCGGCGTCGGCGACCTGCTGCTCGAGTACGTCCCGTGGGATCGGACGATCGTCCGGCCAGACCCGGACGTCTGCGCTACCACGGATCCGCTCATGGGCATCGCCTGGAAGCCGGCGAGTGACGACGATCCGCTGCATGGCACCACCGTAGCGAAACCCGCTGATATCCCACCGGCTAGGTTGGTGGCATGCCCGCGTTCACCTGCGACTTCTGCAACACCTCGATATCTGCCGAGGATCGGGAGACCCTCGTCGCTCTCGTATCGGACCACTTCGAAGGCGAGCACGCGGAGTACGGCATCAAACAGGTCAACGTTCGGAACTACTTCGACGCGCTCGACCGGCTCTCGGGTGACACGCAGCGGCGAGAAACGATCGGTCCGGTGACCACCATGCCGGTCGGCCCGGAGATCCTCGACGATGTGTTGGTGTTCTTCGATCGTGATGCCTTCGCCGGGAAACCCGAGTGGGCGTTCTGCTACTGCATGGTCCATCACCTCGACCGTCAACAGGGGGGCACCCGCACCTGGCAGGAGAACCGGGCCGATCTGGAGCGACGGATCGGGGAGGGGCGCACCACCGGCATCGTGGCGTATGTCGACGGCAAGGTGGTCGGCTGGTGCAACGCATCGTTGCGGCGAGAGTTCCCTGAGCACGTCACCGGAAGCGACGAAGACGAGGAGGTGTTGGTCACTCGCTGCTTCCAGGTGGCGCCGCCGTTCCGTGGCCATGGGATCGCCAGGAAGCTACTCGACGCTGCGGTGGCAATGGCCCGGGAGCGGGGGTGCACCGCCGTCGAGGGGTTCCCCAACCCCGAGGCGCGCGACGACGCGACGGCCTACCCGGGTCCTGTCGCGCTGTACGAGGGGGCGGGCTTCGAAGTGGAGGGCGGCCACGCTCGGCTTCGGCTCTGACGGTGGATTCGGGTTGGTCGGTCCGGTAACCTTGCCACATGAAGTCGCTCGTTCACGTCTGGTGGTCTCGTCGTTGAGGCCGCCCGTCGCGTCGTAGAACCTGTATCGCCGGCGGCCCCCAGCCCCGGCGCTTTTCTTGGAGGAACTGTGGAACGCAAAGTGGTCTTCTCGGGACTGCAACCGACCGGAAACATTCACATCGGGAACTACCTCGGCGCGCTGCGCAACTGGGTGTTGCTGCAAGACGACTATGACGCCATCTACTGCGTCGTCGACTTGCACGCCATCACCGTTCCGTACGAACCAGAGGACCTGAGGCGTGACCGGGTGGAGACAGCGAAGCTGCTCCTCGCCATCGGCATCGACCCTGAGCGTTCGCTGCTGTACTACCAGAGTCAGGTGCGTCAGCATGTGGAGCTTGCCTGGCTGTTGGCCACCCTCACGCCGCTGGGGGTGCTGAACCGGATGACGCAGTTCAAGGAGAAGTCTGACAAGGCCGGCCGAAACCTTGGCCTGTATGCCTATCCGGTGCTGATGGCAGCTGACATCATGGTGCACAAGGCGCACGCCGTGCCGGTTGGAGAAGACCAGACCCAGCACCTCGAGGTGACCCGGGACCTGGCCGAGAAGTTCAACAACCGGTTCGGGGAGGAGTTCCCGGTGCCTGAGCAGATCACGCCGAAGGTGGGCGCCAGGGTGATGTCCCTGCAGGATCCGACCTCGAAGATGTCGAAGACCGACCCGGACGCCCGCAGCAAGGTGTTGCTGGTCGACCCGCCACAGGTGATTCGCAAGAAGATCCGTTCGGCGGTGACCGACTCCGGGCATGAGATCGAATACGACCGGGAGAAGAAGCCCGGCGTCTCGAACCTGCTCGAAATCATGTCGCAGTTCACCGGTCGTTCGATCGACGACCTGGTCGCCGAATACCACGACACGCTCTATGGGCACTTCAAGGACGCGGTGGCCGACGCGGTGATCGAAGGGTTGGCGCCGATCCGGGACGCCTACACGGCGCTGGCAGACGCCGACGTCGAAGCGTTGATGCTCGACGGCGCGAAAGTGGCCCGCGAACGGGCCGAGGACTCGATGGCGTCGGTCCGGGCCAAGATGGGGTTTTGAGGTTCGAGTACTGAGTACTGAGTACTGAGTACTTAGAACGGCAGGTTCGGGACGAAGAACAGTGCCAGGGCGGTGACCAGGTTGAACCCGGCGTGGACGAAGATCGGCCGGGACAGGCTGCCGCCCTTGACCGCCAGGTAGCCGAGCACCGCTCCGACGATGAACAGCTCGGGGATGATGATGAGGGCCGCCTCGATCGCCCCGCCGTCGAGGAGGTGGAAGAGGGAGAACACGAGGGCCTGGATGGCGATTGCCGTGTTCGCAGAGCGCTTCTGTAGCAGGGTGCGCAGGAGCAGGCCGCGGAACAGGAGCTCCTCCGTCACCGGGCCGAGTATGACGACGCCGACGAGCACCATGGCTCTGGTGGCGAAGTCTTTGGCCGACTCGGCGATCTGTACGACGTCCTGCGGGTTCTGGTCGACACCGAGGAGGTTGGCGAGCGGCGAGAAGGCCAGTCCGAGGCCGAGGAGCAGGGCGGCGCCGAGGAAGATGAAGTACCAGTCCCTGATGTCGATCTTGAGTCCGAAATCGGTGGTGAGGTTCCCGGTGCCGCGTCGGGCGGAGATGATGGCCAGGGCCAGCACCTCCCCGAAGATCTGGGCGGGAAGCAGGATGAAGAACGTGGCTCGCGCCGGGACGATACCGTTCATGAGGTCCGACAGCGGAAGCGCCCCGATCGCAATGGCGACAGCCGTCGCGATGATCGACGCCACGAGGCCGGCCAGGAAGACCAGAGCAAAATCCCAGTAGCTGAAGCGGCGGGTCGGTGTCGGTTGGATCACGGATGGCCAGGCTAGCGTCTGGCGTGCAGGTAACCGTATGCGGTGCGAGGCGCCGGCCACGCCGGTACTTGGTACCAGGAACTGAGTACCGATTCCCTTTGGTACGCTGCCCTCCTCAGCGGGAGGAGCCACGTGGAGATCGAGATCGGTATCGGCAAGTCGGGTCGGCAGGCGTTCGGGTTCGACGACATCGCCATCGTCCCCAGCCGGAGAACCCGAGACCCCGACGATGTCGACATCTCGTGGCAGCTCGACGCATTCCGGTTCGAGCTGCCGATGCTCGGCTCGGCGATGGACTCGGCGATCAGTCCTGCAACCGCCATCGAAATCGGACGGCTCGGCGGCCTCGGCGTGCTGAACCTGGAAGGCTTGTGGACCCGGTATGAGGATCCGCAACCGTACTTCGACGAGATCGCCGAACTCCCTCCCGAGAAGGCGACTCGCAGGATGCAGGAGATCTACTCGGCGCCGATCAAACCTGAGCTGATCGGCCGTCGTATCGAAGAGATGCGGGCCGCCGGCATCACGACAGCGGCCAGCCTCACACCGCAGCGGGTTCGCGACTACGCACATCTGACGGTTGAGGCCGGACTCGACATCCTCGTGGTGCAGGGCACCGTGGTTTCAGCCGAGCATGTGTCGAGCCGTGAAGAGCCGCTGGATCTGCACGAGTTCATCGCCAGCTTCGAACTGCCGGTTATCGTCGGTGGGTGCGCGTCGTACTCGACGGCCCTGCACCTCATGCGTACCGGCGCGGTCGGGATCCTCGTCGGGGTCGGCCCTGGTGCCGCCTGTACGACCAGAGGTGTGCTTGGCATCGGTGTGCCGCAGGCCACCGCCATCGCCGACGCCGCCGGCGCCCGAATCCGGTACCTGGACGAGACCGGTCGCTACGTCCATGTCATCGCCGACGGTGGGATGCGTCGCGGCGGCGATATTGCGAAGGCGATCGCGTGTGGGGCCGATGCCGTCATGATCGGGTCGCCGCTGGCGGGTGCTGCCGAAGCACCTGGCAAAGGGTCGCACTGGGGTATGGCGACATTCCATCCGACGTTGCCGCGTGGTACCCGGGTTCAGGTCGGCACCCTCGGGACGCTGGAGGAGATCCTCGTCGGTCCAGCCCACGAAAACGACGGGCGCCGCAATCTGTTCGGAGCGTTGCGGGTGTCGATGGCGACCACCGGCTACAAGGACCTCAAAGAGTTCCAGAAAGCCGAGGTGATGATCGCCCCGTCCTTGCAGACCGAAGGCAAGGCGTTGCAGCAGGCACAGCGGGTCGGGATGGCCTGATGGGGTCGCGCGGTGAGGCTTCCGGAGGCGACTTCGACCGGGTCGTCATCGTCGACCTGGGTGCCCAATATGCTCAGCTGATCGCTCGGAGGGTGCGGGAGGCCCATGTGTTCTCCGAGATCGTGCCTCGAGATGTCTCCGCGGCCGACGTCGCCGCGAGGGAACCGGTCGGGATCATCCTGTCGGGAGGGCCGGCGTCGGTCTACGCCGAGGAGGCCTACCGGATCGATCCCGCCATCTTCGATCTGCAGATACCCGTGTTGGGTATCTGCTACGGCCATCAACTGATGGCCGACGAACTCGGCGGAACGGTGTCCCGTACCGGCACGGCCGAATATGGGAAGACGCCGCTCGAAGTGACCGCGCCGTCGACCCTGTTCCGTGAACTTCCCGCCCAGCAGGACGTCTGGATGAGCCACGGCGACGCGGTCGAGGAGCCGCCTCCTGGATTCCACACGGTCGCCATCACCCCCGGGGCGGCGGTCGCGGCGATGGAGGCTCCCGAACGGGGCCTGTTCGGCGTGCAGTTCCACCCGGAGGTGGCCCACACTCCGAGGGGCAACGACATCCTGAAACGGTTCCTCT
>JANTGE010000025.1 GCA_024763085.1 Acidimicrobiia bacterium | reverse complement strand
CGAGTCCGGCAACATCCGATTGAGTGCCCTCACGAGCAGATCGGGGTCGGTCGGTCGTTCCAAAGAGAAGCTGACCACCTGCCCGCGGGCATGAACACCGGCGTCGGTTCGGCCGGCGACAACCGTCGCCACCGGCCCGAGGCGGCGAGTCAACGCCTCTTCCAACACTCCTTGAACCGTCGGCAACCCCGGCTGAGCGGCGTATCCGTGGAAGTCGGTGCCGTCGTAGGCGATCTGCAGTCGGTAGACGGGCATCAGAGGTAGCGGAAGACAACCGGCAGGTCGGGTCCGATCCCGATCAGCTGAGCAATCCACCACACCGCTGCCGAGATCAGCGCCGCGCCGGCGGCGCGCTGGAGATCGAAGTCGAACAGGACCACGGCGACCGTCGCCAACCCGGCAACGAACCAGACGATGCCGACCGCGGCAATCAGGACACTGAACGGAGATGGAACGAAGAGCGCGATGGGGATGAGCAGAAGCGGCACGTGCGAGAAACCTGCCAGGCGCAACACCGTCTGGAATTGGGCCGAACCATGCAGGAGTTTGACGCCTGCAAGCCACAGGCCTCCTGCAGCGACCAGCCAACCGATGATCCCCCCGAGGATGACCAGCAGGACACCGGTGAGCGACAGGCGCACCTGCAGCAGCAGCCCCGCGGCGACGACAGAGAACACGGCGGCAACCACCAGCACCGCGTTGCCGGTGGCGTAGTCGTCGAAGATCAGTTCCGTGTAGAAGCGCCTGTCGAGACGAGCGGCACGGATCATCTGTTTGACCATGTCGGCGAGCGTACCAGTCGCTCAGCGTTTGTCGGTCAGAAGCCGAAGCTTGCCCAACGGCCGGATGATCGACGGGTCTCGCCGGGGCACCTCGTCGAACGGGAACCATCGGATGTCGTCGGCCCCGTCGCCCGCCGCGACGTCGAACGTTCCTGCCACGAAGGCGGACCGAAGGTCGAAGTGCAGGTGGGCCGGTTCCGATCCACGTGCCGGAAATCGGTGCACGTCGAGGTCGAACAGGCCGAGCCATTCGAGTTCCTGCAGGCCGGTCTCTTCTTCGATCTCCCGCCGCTGCGCCGCGACGACGTCGTCGTCATCGGGTTCGATGTGCCCTCCCGGCTGCAACCACCATCCGAGTTTCCGGTGTTTGACGAGCAGGAGTGATTGCAGGTCCGGGGAAACGACGAATCCGCTCCCGGTGACATGCCCGGGGTCGAACGTGTACCGCGAACACGGTTCGTCCACCCGGTCGATGAGGTCGATGATCTGGCTGAGGTAGTCGGCTTCCCGGTCATCGGCCGGTTCGAATTCTGCAAGTGCTTCCCGGAGCTGCTGTATATCCATCGCCGGTACGGTAGACGGACCGGTATCGTGGCGGTATGGAGCGCATCGCCCAGTTTTCCCATCGAGCCGAGGCCGACCTGGCCCGAGCTGCCCTCGAGGCCGAAGGCGTCCGGGCGCTCGTCATGGCCGACGATGCCGGTGGCACCTACCCGGGCCTGCCGGTCTACCTGTTCGTGGAGCCTGGAGATGCCGATCTGGCCCGGTCGATCCTCGAACCGAACTGGCCGTCGGAGCCGCAGGAGCCGCCGCCTCTGGATCCGACCACCGAGAATCTGCTGTATGTCGCCCCGAAGTGGGCGATCGCGGGTCTCGTCTTGGCGGTCCTGTTCTCGTTGGCGATGATCGTGCTGACGTTGACGCATTGAAGATGCCGGGCAGTTGCCCGGCGTCAGCACCCGGCACCTGGTATCGGGTAGTCGGGATTCAGGCGTCTGCCGACTCTTGCCGCTTCACGTACGCCGCTATGTGGCTGGGTGTCGGTCGGTCACATCCCGGATCGGGGACCGGTTCGCCGGCGACGATTCGCAAAGGAACGACGCCCGTCCACACGGGCCAGTCTTCGTCGTCGTTCGACGGTCCGGATCGCTGTTTCACCGTTGCTTCGGCGATGGCGATGGAGGCGACTGCGGTTGCGGCGATCTCCTTCGACGTCATCGGGCGGAGGTCTTCCCTTCTGTCCGGCATGACCTTGTCGGTGATGGCGTCGAGCGCTCTCTGCTTCTCTCCCAGATCGACAACCGGCGTACCGGCGCCGAAGAGCACCACCGATCGGTAGTTCATCGAGTGGGCGAATGCCGACGTCGCCAGCACAAGGCCGTCGACGATGGTCGCGGTGACCGACAGCGGACGGCCGGATCCGATGGCTTGCATCGCTCTGCTCGCCCGGGCACCGTGCAGGTAGAGGCGGTCGCCGATGCGGGCATGGATCATGGGGATCACGACAGGCCTGCCTTCGGCGTCGGTGAACCCGACGTGACAGACCAGTGCTTCGTCGAGGACGGAGGAGACGGCGGCGGGGTCGCGGCTGCCACGCTCAGGGTGACGCCGCAGAGTCGTCCGATCAGAACTCTCCACAGGCACCGGCCCTTTCGGTCTGCGTCTGGTCGCCGATTCCGCTCGACGACGGTACTTGGTACTCAGTACTTGGTACTCAGTACCTACACCAGCTCGATGATCGCCATCTCGGCGTTGTCGCCGCGGCGCGGACCGACCCGAACGATACGGGTGTAGCCGCCCGGCCGGTCGGCGTAGCGAGGGGCGATCTCGTCGAACAGCTTGGTGACGACCTCGGTGTCCCCGATGGTCTTCAGCACCTGGCGCCTGGCGTGCAGGTCGCCCTTGCGGGCCTTCGTGATCAGTGTCTCGGCGAGCGGCTTCACCGCTTTGGCACGCGTCACCGTCGTGGTGACCTTCTCCTCCCAGAACAGCGACGCGGCGAGGTTCGCCAGCATCGCTTTCTGCGCGGACGGGCTGCCACCGAGCCTGGGGCCTTTGCGTGGACGAGGCATTACTCGCCTCCCCCACCCAGTCCGCTGAGGCTCAACCCGAGCTCGTCGAGCTTCGCGGCGACTTCGTCGAGCGACTTCTGACCGAAGTTGGTGATAGCCAACAGATCATCGGGTGTCTTTTGGACCAGCTCACCCACGGTCTCGATCTGCGCCCGGCGAAGGCAGTTGCGAGGCCGTTCGGACAAGTCCAGCGCTTCGATCGGCAGCTCGAGGTCGGGTGAGACGGCTTCGGCAATGGCCACATCGCCGAGTTCCAGCCCTTCACCCTCGCCGATGTCGGCGAACAGACCAAGCAGTTCGCGCAACGTCTTGCCGGCTGACGACACGGCCTCCGAAGGCTCCAACGAACCGTCGGTCTCCACGTCGAGGACCAGCCGGTCGAAGTTCGTCATCTGGCCGACCTGCGTCGATTCGACGCGGTAGGTGACCTTGCGCACCGGCGAGAACACTGAGTCGATCGGGATGATGCCGATGACGTCGTTCGCCTTGTTCTGCTCGGCCGAGCGGTAACCCACTCCACGCTCCGCTGTCAGTTCCACTTCCAGCCGGGCTCCGGACGACAGCGTCGCGAGGTGCAGGTCGGTGTTGACCACCTCGACGCTTGGCGGCGCCTTGATGTCACCGGCCGTCACCGCTCCGGCGCCCTTCGCCGAGATGTAGAGCATCTGCGGCTCCGAAGCATCGATCCGCAGGACGACTTTCTTCAGATTCAGGATGAAGTCGACGACGTCTTCGACCACACCGGGGATCGTGGAAAACTCGTGCTCCACGCCCTCGATCTGAACGGTGGTGATGGCTGCACCGGGGATCCGGGACAGCAGCGTGCGGCGCAGGGTGTTACCCAGTGTGTAGCCAAAACCAGGCTCCAACGGCTCGACGATGAACCGGGAGCGGAGATCCGATACGTGTTCTTCTTCTATTTGGGGACGTTGAACGATCAACACGGTGGAGCTCCTACTTCGAGTACAGCTCAACGATGAGCTGTTCGCGGATCGGGGTGTCGATCTGCGCCCGATTCGGCAGGTCACTGACGACGATCTTGCGATTGTCGGCGTCGACCTCGAGCCATTCGGGCAGCGATCGGTCCAGGGTCGCGATGGCGTGTTCGATGACGATGAGGTTCTGGCTGCGTTCCCGCAACGTGATCTCGTCGCCCGGACGAACCTGGTACGAGGGGATGTCGACCTTCTTGCCGTTCACCCGGACGTGACCATGGTTGACGAGCTGACGAGCTTGCGGTCGCGTCGCGGCGAATCCGGCCCGATAGATCACGTTGTCGAGACGGCTCTCGAGGATGCGGAGCAAGTTCTCGCCGGTGATGCCCTTCTGGCGGGCAGCTTCTTTGTAGTAGCGACGAAACTGGCGTTCCAGCACCCCGTACATGGCGCGCAGCTTCTGCTTCTCCCGAAGCTGAATCTGATAGTCGGTCTCGCGAATGCGGCCCCGACCATGCTCCCCCGGCGGATAGGGGCGGCGCTCCACTGCGCACCGCTTCGACTGGCAGAGCGGTTCGCGGGCGCGGCGGCACAGCTTGTGGGTTGGTCCGGTGTAGCGAGCCATCTCAGCCCCTCCGCTTCTTCTTCGGCCGGCAACCGTTATGCGGGAACGGAGTGACATCTTTGATGAACGTCACCTCCATGCCCATGTTCTGCAGGGTTCGGACCGCGGTGTCGCGGCCGCCTCCGCTGCCTTTGACGATCACATCGAGTTTCCGGACACCGTGTTCACCGGCGCGCCGGGCAGCCTCTTCCGCGGCGACCTGCGCGGCATACGGCGTCGACTTGCGGGACCCTTTGAACCCGACCGAGCCGCCGGACGTCCACACGATCGTGTTGCCCTGCATGTCGGTGATGTTGATGATGGTGTTGTTGAAACTGGCGGTGATGTGCGCCTGCCCGTGGGGAATGTTCTTCCGCTCCCGGCGGCGGACCCGTTTGCCCTGCTGTGTCGCCATCTACTTCTTGACCTTCTTCTTTCCGGCAATAGCCGTCCGGCGCCCTTTTCGGGTCCGGGCGTTGGTGTGTGTCCGCTGGCCCCGTACCGGCAGGCCGCGGCGATGCCGGATCCCCTGGTACGAGCCGATCTCGATCTTCCGCTTGATGTTCTGGGCGATTTCGCGCCGCAGGTCGCCTTCCACGCGGTAGTTCTGGTCGATGAAGCGCCGGATGCGAAGAACTTCGTCGTCGGTGAGATCCCGAACCTTGGTCCCGGGATCGATACCGAGGGCTTCGCACATTTCGAGGGCGCGGGTGCGCCCGATGCCGAAGATGTACGTCAAGCCTATCTCGACTCGTTTGTCTCTTGGAAGGTCGACTCCTGCAATACGGGCCATAGCTACCCCTGACGCTGCTTGTGACGCGGGTTTTCGCAGATCACCCAGACGCGTCCGCGGCGTCGGATGATCCGGCACTTTTCACACATTTTCTTTACCGAAGGGCGCACCTTCATGTCAGTTCTCCCACGAAGTATCGGGCACATTCGAGGACATGCCTCGAACTGGTGGATACCCGGATCGGTCCGTCGGACCGGACAGCAACATTAGCCGTTTTGGACGTCATAGCCCAAATCGGGTACTTCTGTCAGCACCCGAACCCCATCGTCCGTGAGGGCGATCGTGTGTTCGAAGTGTGCCGACAGGCTACCGTCGGCCGTCCGTACCGTCCAGCCGTCCGTATCCACCTTGGTATCACCGCTACCGAGATTGAACATCGGCTCGATGCAGATGGCCATCCCTTTGCGAAGCTTCATGCCGGTTCCCGGCTTGCCGTAGTTGGGCACCTGGGGGTCTTCGTGCATCTGCCGGCCGATACCGTGACCCACGTACTCACGGACGACCCCGAGACCGTGCTTCCGCGCTTCGGTCTCTACGGCGTGACCGATGTCTCCCAGCCTGCCGCCGGGGCGAACCTGTTCGATCCCTGCCCAAAGCGCGGCTTCGGTGGTCTCGAGCAGCACCCGCACCTCTCGGGAAACCTCCCCGATCGGGAAGGTCAAAGCTGCGTCGCCGTGGTAACCCTCGTAGATGGCCCCGGCGTCGATCGAGAGGATGTCGCCTTCACGCAACCGGTAGTCGGACGGAATCCCATGCACGATCACATCGTTCGGTGAGGTGCAGATGTGTGCCGGGTATCCGTGGTAGCCGAGGAACGAGGGTTTGCAGTCTCTTGACTCGATGATCTCGGCGGCCAGTTCGTCGAGCTCGATGAGCGACACACCGGGCTTCGCCGCTTCTCGGACCTTGGAGAGCAGGATGCCTACGGTCTCCCCGGCGAACGCCATCTTCTCGAATTCGCGACGGTTCTTGATGGTGATCACAGCACGTCCAGAATTCGATGCTGGATCTCGTCGATGGTGCCGACCCCCGACACTTCGGCAAGAAGGCCTCGCTGTCGGTAAAACTCTATGAGCGGTTCGGTGTTGCGTCGGTAGACCGCCAGCCGGTTCCGTACCACCTCTTCCCGATCGTCAGGACGTTGCTCGACCGGTAGACCGTCGACGTCGCACACCATGTCGTTCCGTGGTGGATGGTCGGGAATCCGGTACACGTGCCCGTTGGGACACACCCGGCGGCCGCTGATCCGGCGGACGATCTCCTCGTCGGGTACGTCCAGGCTGACGACCCGATCGAGCGGCCGGTCTCTGAGCAAGTCGTCCAATGCAAGCGCCTGCGGCTCGGTGCGAGGAAAACCATCGAGAATGAACCCGTCGGCGTCTTCCAATCGCCTCGCCAGCATGGCGATGACGAGCTCGTCGGGAACAAGATCTCCGGCTTCCATGATGGCTCTCGCCTGCCGGCCCAGG
Source organism: Acidimicrobiia bacterium (assembly GCA_024763085.1). GTDB lineage: Bacteria > Actinomycetota > Acidimicrobiia > Spongiisociales > UBA4744 > JANTGE01. Next base: position 10,985 of record JANTGE010000025.1, on the reverse strand, counting down.
TCGGTCCCTCTCGCCACCTCGTCGCGAAGCATGTCGCCGGTAGCGATGTGCGGGATGCCCAGTTTGTCGGCGACGAGATCGGCCTGCGTGCCTTTCCCGGCGCCGGGTGGGCCGAGGAACACATACCGGCCGGCGTTCACGTGAGGAAGCCCTCGTAGTTCCGCATCGTCAGCTGGCTCTCGATCTGTTTCATCGTCTCGAGAGCAACACCGACGACGATCAGGATGGACACGCCGGAGAACCCGACCCGCACATTGAAGATCGCGCTGGCGATGGCGGGCAGCACCGATACCACCGCCAGGAAGATCGATCCGGGCAGGGTGATCCGGTTGAGGATGTGCTCCAGGTAGCGGGCCGTCTGTGAGCCGGGGCGCACCCCGGGAATGAACCCGCCCTGGCGCTGCAGCATCTCTGCCTGCCGCACCGGGTCGAACTGGATGGCGGTGTAGAAGTACGTGAAGAAGATGATGAGGAAGAACAGCATCAAGATGTAGACGACGCTCGTTCCCTGACTGTTGCCGATGTGCACGTCGATCCACGTCCGTATCGAGGCCAGGAAGCCTCCGCCGGCGGTCGGAATCGCCGTTGCCAGCAGCACCGGGAAGTACATCACCGACGTGGCAAAGATCACGGGGATGACACCGGCGGTGTTCACCTTGAGCGGGATGTAGGTGGAGTGGCCTCCGAGCACCCGGCGACCCCGCACCCGTTTGGCGAACTGGATGGGGATCCGACGCTGTCCCTGCTCGACGTAGATGATGCCGACGATCAGCACCAGGAAGATGGCGATGAACAGGGCGAAGATGAGGGCTCCGCCTGGCCGACCTGAGCCGATCGTGCCTGCCCAGATGAGCGAGAAACTCGACGGCAGCCCGGCGATGATCGCGATGAAGATGATGAGCGACATACCGTTGCCGATACCTCGCTGGGTAATCAGCTCGCCGAGCCACATGATGAACGCCGTACCGGCCGTCATCGTCAACACGATGAGCGCCACCCGTGCCGGCGAGTAGTCCGGTATCAGCGAGATACCGGCGGTGAGGGTTCCCCGGGCGAAGAGGAACGTCAGGCCGGTCGACTGCAGCAACGCCAGCACGACGGTGATGTATCGGGTCCACTGGGTGATGACCTTCTGTCCGGCCTCCCCTTCGTCCTGCAGAGCCTGCAGCTTCGGGATGACTACCGCCAGCAGCTGCATGATGATCGCCGCGGTGATGTACGGCATGATGCCGAGGCTGAACACGGAGAATCGTTCGAGGGCACCACCGGAGAACAGGTTCAACAGTCCGAGAATGCCGGCCTGCTGACTTTGGGCAGCCAGTTCCTGCACTGCCGAGAGGCTCACCCCGGGCACAGGGATAGCCCCGCCGAGCCGGTACACGGCGAAAATCATGAGCGTGAACAAGATCTTTCCCCGAAGGTCGGGGATCTTGAACATGTAGCGGTAGACAGAGAGCATCAGATCACCGTTCGAGGGTTTCGGCTCGACCGCCGGCTGCCTCGATCTTCTCGATCGCGGTCTTGCTGAAGGCGTGAGCCTGGACGGTCAGCGACTTCTTCAGTTCCCCTTCGCCGAGCACCTTGACCCTGCCCCGCTTCTTGATCAGACCGCGGTCCCTGAGGTCGTCGGGCGTCACCGTGGATCCCTTGCGAAACTCGTTGAGCGTCTCGACGTTGACGAGTGCGAAGTACTCCTTGTTGGGGTTCTTGAACCCCCGCAGCTTGGGAAGACGACGAGCCAGCGGCATCTGGCCGCCTTCGAACCCTGCCCGCAGCTTGTTGCGCGCCTTGAGGCCTTTCATTCCGCGGCCGGCGGTCTTACCTCTGCGACCGGACTCGCCGCGGCCGACCCGACGCTTCGGCTTCTTGGAACCGGGCGCCGGGCGCAGGTGGTGCAGTTTCAACGGTGTCTTGCTCTCGTCAGCCATCTCAGTCTCCCAGAGTCTCGGACGGTGTCCCGTCCGGGACCCGTGACTCGTCTTGCTACTTCTCTTCGACCTCTACCAGGTGCTGCACCTTGTGCAGCATGCCACGGATCTCCGGTGTGTCCTCATGAACCACCGTCTGGTTGAGCCGGCGCAGGCCGAGGCTCCGCACCGTGGCGCGGTTCTTCGGCTTCTGGCCGATCACGCTCTTCACCAGGGTCACCGACAGTTGCTTTGCCATCTCACTCTCCTGCCCGCAGCATCTCGGACGTACGGTAGGCGGCGAGCAGCCCTGGCGGCACGATGTCGTCGGGGCTCTTGCCTCGGGCTTTGGCGACCACGTCGGGTCGCTGCTGGCCGAGGAGTCCGTTCATGGTCGCCCGTGCCACGTTCAAGTGGGTGGGTGATCCGAGTGACTTCGCGAGCGCGTCGCGGATCCCGGCGGCCTCGAGCACCTGCCTGACGGCGCCGCCGGCGATGACGCCGGTGCCCGGCGCGGCCGGTTTGATGAGCACCCGGCTCGCCCCATGTTCGCCGATCACCTTGTGAATGATCGTGGTACCGGCCATGGGGATCTCCTGCATCTCTTTGCGGGCGATCTCCATACCCTTCTGGATCGCGGCGGGGACTTCCTTGGCCTTGCCGTAGCCGATTCCGACGCGGCCTTTGCCGTCGCCGACGACAACGAGCGCGGTGAACGAGAATCGCCGTCCGCCCTTGACCACTTTGGCCACTCGGTTGATCTGGACGACCCGCTCGTCGAGTTGTTGCTGCGTTTCAGCCATGCGTCTCCTCTTCAGAATTCGAGTCCGGCCTCACGGGCAGCGTCGGCGAGGGCCTTCACTCGTCCGTGGAACGGGAAGCCGCCCCGGTCGAATACGACCGAGTCGATCCCTGCCTCTTTTGCCCGTTCGGCGATCAGCCGGCCGACCTCGGCGGCTGTCTCCGCGGTGAGCGTACGGTCGCGCAGCGCCTGTTCCTGTGACGACGCCGCTGCGAGGGTTCGCCCCAGGTCGTCGTCGATGATCTGCGCGTAGATGTATCGGTTGCTTCGAAACACTGCCAGCCGCGGCCGGGCCGCCGTCCCGTGGACGGCTTTGCGCACCCGATGATGCCGGCGACGCCGGGCGTCCTGTCGGGATCCTCTCATCGTGCGACTCCTGCCTTCCCTGCCTTGCGCCGAACATGCTCGTCGGCGTACCGGATGCCTTTTCCTTTGTAGGGCTCCGGGGGACGTACTTTGCGAATATTGGCGGCGACCTGCCCGACGAGCTCCTTGTCGATGCCGGACACGACCAGGTGGGTCGGGTTGGGGGCTTCGAAGTCGATCCCTTCGGGCGCCTCGATCTTCACAGGATGCGAGTAGCCGACCTGCAGCTCGACGGCGCGTCCCTGCACGGCGGCACGGTAGCCGACACCGACGATGCTGAGCTCTTTGCGGAACCCTTCGGACACGCCGGTCACCATGTTGGCGAGCAGTGACCGAAACAGTCCATGCAACGCACGGGTCTGGCGGTCGTCTCCTGCCCGTTCCACGGTAGCGATACCGTCGGCGACCTGGACGGTCACCCTGTCGTGGAACGTCCTGGTCAGGGTGCCTTTCGGACCCTTGACCGTCACCGTCTGGCCGTCGACTGCAACGTCGACGCCCTTCGGCAAGACGATCGGCTGTTTTCCGACTCGACTCATGTCACCACACCTCACAGATGATTTCGCCACCGAGGCGCCGGCGCCTGGCTTCACGGTCTGGCAGGAGACCCTGGGACGTCGAAACGACCATGACTCCGAGCCCGCCATGGGACCGAGGCAGCTCGTCGGCGCCGCGGTACACCCGACGGCCAGGCGTCGAGACGCGCTGTACACCCTTGATGACCGGCTCGCGGCCCTGGACGAACTTCAGCTCGATGTGGAGTTCCTTGCCGACCCGCGCCGGGACCGTCTTGTAGGCCTCGATGAAGCCCTCGGAGACCAGCACCCTGGCCACCTGCTCTTTGAGTTTCGACGACGGCATCACGACCTGCGGCTTTCCTGCCCGGGCCGCGTTGCGGATCCTCGTCAACATGTCGGCGATGGGATCGGTCATCATTACCAGGACGCCTTTCTCACGCCAGGGAGTTCGCCCTTGTGGGCGAGTTCCCGTACACAGATTCGGCACATGCCGAAGTCGCGGAGGTAGGCACGGGACCGGCCGCAACGACGGCAGCGGTTGTACGCCCGTACCTTGTACTTCGGCTTGCGGTTCGCCTTCGCTATCCAACTCTTCTTCGCCATGGTCAGACCTTCGCTTCCTTCCGGAACGGGAACCCGAAGGCATCGAGGAACGCCCTGGCCCCTTCATCGTTCTTCGCCGTGGTGCAGATCGTGATGTCCATACCCCGGATTGCCGTCACTTTGTCGTAGTCGATCTCCGGGAAGATGAGCTGCTCGGTCACCCCAAAGCTGTAGTTGCCGCTCCCGTCGAACGACTTCGGGTTGAGGCCCCGGAAGTCCCGGATCCGCGGGATAGCGATGGCGATCAGCCGATCGAAGAACTCCCACATGTAGTCGCCTCGCAGGGTCACCGAGGCGCCAACCGGCATGCCCTGCCGGATCTTGAACCCGGCGATCGACTTCTTGGCGCGGTTGAGGCGAGGGCGCTGCCCGGTGATAACGGCCAGCTCCTCCATGGCGGCATCGATCTGCTTCGAGTCGCCTGCGGCTTCGCCGACGCCCATGTTGACGACGATCTTCTCCAGCGTCGGGATCTCCATCGGGTTGTCGATGCCGAGATCCTTGGCGAGCTTCTCCACCACTTCGGCGTGGTACTTCTCTTTCAGTCGAGGAGTCACAGCTCACCTCCACACTTGACGCAGACGCGGTACTTGATGCCGTCGTCGTCGACGCGATAGCCGATCCGGGTAGGACCGCACTCGTCGCAGACAATCATCACGTTGGAGGCGTCGATCGGCATGTCCTTGTCGATGATGCCGCCCTGCATCGTCTGTCCCTGGGGACGCTGATGCTTCTTCGCCGTGTTGACGTTCTCGACGATGACCTTGTTCTTCTTCGGCATGACCCGCACGACGCGCGACTCGACGCCGATGTCTTTGCCGGTGATGACCTTCACCTTGTCGCCTTTTCGCAACCGCATCACAGCACCTCCGGAGCGAGCGAGACGATTCGCATGAACTTCTTGTCGCGCAGTTCACGGGCGACCGGACCAAAGATGCGGGTGCCGCGTGGCTGCTGGTTGTTGTCGATGATGACGCACGCGTTGTCGTCGAACCGGATGTAGGTACCGTCCTTGCGTCGCGCCTCCTTGGCAGTGCGCACCACAACTGCCTTGACGACGTCGCCTCGCTTCACCGACCCGCCCGGAATGGCATCTTTCACGGTACCGACGATGACGTCGCCGAGCCCGGCGTAGCGCCGGCTGGATCCGCCGAGCACCCGGATGCACAGCAGTTCGCGGGCTCCGGTGTTGTCGGCAACCTTGAGCCTGGATTCCTGCTGGATCATCGGGCACGCTCCACGATGTCTACCACGCGCCACCGCTTCGTCTTCGACAGCGGACGCGTCTCCATGATGCGGACCGTGTCGCCTACGCGGGCGTCGTTGGCCTCGTCGTGGACGTGGTACCGCTTGCGGCGTCGCACGATCTTGTCGTACTTGGGGTGACGGACCTGCTGCATGACCTCCACGGTGACGGTTTTGTCACGCGCATCGGAGACGACCACGCCGACCCGGGTCTTGCGTCGACCTCGCTCCTCCATCATGCACCTTCCTCCATCTGGGCCCGCCAGGCCTCGATCTCCTGTTCACGCATCACGGTTTGGATCCGTGCAATGTCTTTGCGCACCTCGCGAAGCCGCGACGAGTTGTCGAGCTGGTTCGTCGCCAGTTGGAAGCGCAGGTTGAACAGCTCGGCTTTGGCCTCATCGAGCTTCTCTTGCAGCTCCAATGTGGTGAGTTCGCGCAAGTCGAATGCTTTCACGCTTCCTCCCTGGTCACGAACTTGGTTTTGATGGGCAGCTTGTGGCCGGCCCGGCGCATTGCCTCACGGGCGAGGTCTTCGTCGACGCCGGACAGTTCGAACATGACCCGTCCAGGCTTCACGACGGCCACCCAGAACTCCGGGTTGCCTTTGCCGGACCCCATCCGGGTCTCGGCCGGCTTCTGGGTCACCGGCTTGTCGGGGAAGATCGTGATCCACACCTTGCCGCCACGTTTGACGGCTCGGGTGATGGCGACACGGGCCGCCTCGATCTGCCGTGCGGTGATCCAGCCTGCTTCCATCGCTTTGATTCCGTAGTCGCCGAAGGAGACCTTGGTTCCGCCCTTGGCGAAGCCGGTCCTGCGGCCACGGTGCACCTTGCGGTACTTCGTACGCTTCGGCATCAACATGGGCTACTCGTCTCCCTCGGTCTTCGTTTCGGCGGTGTTCTCACTCGCGTCGTCCGTGGCCGGCTCGTCGGTAGGAGCCTCCACCGTCTCTTCGGCCTTCGCCTCGGCTTCGGGAGCCGTCTCGAGTGGCTCCTCGACCGGCGCTTCAACGGTCTCTTCCGTCTTCACAGCCTCGGGGGCCGCTTCGACTGCCGGCTCCTCCACCGTCTCTTCAGTCTTCGCCTCGGCTTCGGGGGCCGCGGTCTCCTCAGACCCGGCGGTTGCTTCTGCCGTGGCCACCGGCTCCGTCTTCTCGACGACACCGCCGGCTTCATCGAGCACTTCGAGGTCTTCGCGGTAGGCGTCCTCGGCCTCTTCGGCCGAAACTCTCTTTGTCTCCGACTCGACGACGCGACGGCCTTCTTTGCGTTTGCCGCCTCCGGCCTCGACGACCCGCCGACCGCCTCCTGCTTCGATGACCCGCCGCTTCTTGCGGGTGCCGGCTGCTTCTTCGGCGCGAGCCTTCGCCGGCGCGACCCGGCTCGGTTTGCCCGAAGCCAACGCGGCTTCCGCAGCCAGCTTCTCGCGGGTCGCTTTCAGTGACGTGACGAGGTCGCCCTTGTACACCCACACCTTGACGCCGATAGCGCCGACGGTGGTACGTGCGGTAGCGACGCCATAGTCGACGTCGGCACGGATGGTGTGCAGCGGCACCCGGCCTTCCCGGTACCACTCGCGGCGACCCATGTCGGATCCGCCGAGCCTGCCGGCGCACTCGACTCGCACGCCTTGCACGCCGGCCTTCATCGCGGCGGCGACGGTGCGCTTCATGGCGCGCCGGAAGGACACGCGGCCTTCGAGCTGGTCGGCGACGCTCTGGGCGAGGATCTGGGCGTCGGTGTCCGGCTCGCTGACCTCGCGGACGTTGAACTTGATGCGCTTGCCGGTGAGTTTCTCGAGTCCCGCTCGGATGCGGTCGGCTTCGGAACCCCGACGGCCGATGACGACACCAGGCCGGGCCGTGTGCACCTCGACGACGACCTTGTCGCGGGTGCGTTCGATCTCGACACGAGAGATGGCGCCGCGACGCAGCTCCTTCTGCAGGTAGTCGCGGATCTGCCAGTCCTCGTTGACCAGGTCGGTGTAGTCCTTATCGGAATACCAGTGCGACTTCCAGTCGGTGACCACGCCGAGGCGGAACGCGTAGGGGTGTGTCTTCTGGCCCATTATTCGTTCTCCTCGGATACGACGATGGTGATGTGACTGGTCCGCTTCCGGATGCGGGTGGCCCGCCCACGGGCACGAGGCCGCCACCGCTTCAAGGTGGGCCCTTCGTTGGCAAAGGCTTCGGCGACGAACAGCTCGTCGGCGTCGAGCGCGTGGTTGTGCTCGGCGTTGGCCACCGCCGAGTCGAGCACCTTCTTGACCTGATGGGCTGCGCGCCGGTCGGTGAAGGTCAGCACATGGCGCGCCTCCTCGACCGGGAGACCCCGAACGAGGTCCAGCACCCGCCGTACCTTGTATGGCGACTGACGGACGTACTTGGCTTCCGCTCGTACCTTCATCGTCTCTTCGCTGCCTTTTCTCTCGAGCCGGCGTGACCGCGGAATGTCCGGGTCGGCGCGAACTCGCCCAACTTCTGTCCGACCATGGACTCCGTCACATAGACCGGGATGTGCTTGCGACCGTCGTGCACCGCAATGGTGTGGCCGACCATCTCCGGGATGATCGTCGACCGGCGGCTCCAGGTCTTGATGACCCGCTTCTCGCCCTTCCGGTTCAGCTCCTCCACTTTGGCAAGGAGGTGCTCATCGATGAAGGGACCCTTCTTCAGGCTCCGCGCCATCTCCTACCTCCGTCCTCTCCGCGACCGTCGCCGCACGATGTACTTGTCACTTTCCTTGTTCTTCTTTCGCGTCCTGCCCTCCGGCTTACCCCAAGGGCTGACCGGGTGGCGGCCGCCGGACGACCGACCCTCGCCTCCACCCAGCGGATGGTCGACCGGGTTCATGGCCACGCCGCGCGTCTGGGGGCGCACGCCCTTCCAGCGGTTGCGGCCGGCCTTCCCGATCTTGACGAGTTCGGCCTCGGTGTTGCCAACCTGCCCAACGGTGGCACGGCAGTCCAACAGGACGGTCCGCATCTCTCCCGAGGGCAGTCGCAGGAGCGCACGGTCGCCCTCTTTGCTCATGAGCTGCACCGACGCTCCCGCCGAGCGAGCCATCTTAGCGCCTCCGCCGGGCCGCATTTCGATCGCGTGCACGATCGTGCCCGCCGGGATGTTCCGAAGCGGCAAAGCGTTGCCGGGACGGATCTCGGCCGACGAACCCGACTCGACGACGTCGCCGACCTTCACTCCGACGGGCGCGAGGATGTACCGCTTCTCCCCGTCGGCGTAGTGCAGCAGCGCGAGGCGGGCGTTCCGGTTGGGATCGTATTCGATGGCAGCCACCTTGGCGGGGATGCCGTCTTTGGTCCGTCGGAAATCGACAACCCGGTAGCGGCGTTTGTGACCGCCGCCACGGTGCCGTGAGGTCACCCGGCCGTAGACGTTCCGGCCTCCGGTGGAGGACTTCTTGTCGATGAGCCCCTTCTCCGGCTTCTTTTTCGTCAGGTCGGAGAAGTCGGCGACCGTCTGGAAGCGACGGCCTGCAGAGGTTGGCTTCTGTTTCTTGATGGCCATCGCTACACCCCGAAGATGTCGATCGTGTCACCAGGCGAGAGCGTCACCAGCGCCCGCTTGGTGTTTTTTCTGCGTCCGACGACCCAGCCGGTGCGCTTTTGCTTGCCCCGGCGGTTCATCGTGTTCACCTTCAGCACCGTGACGTCGAAGATCTCGGCCACGGCGTTGCCGATCTCGGTACGGTTCGCCCGGAGATCGACTTCGAAGGTGTAGGTGTTGTGATGTTCGATGAGGTCATACGACTTTTCGGACACCACCGGTCGGATGATGACGTCGCGAGGATCCTTCATCACGCATCACCTCCTTCGTCCGGTGTGAAGTCGTCTTCGCTCACCTCGAAGGCGTGCCCTCCGGTGACCGAACCGACCGTGTCGGTGGTGAACACCACCACATCGGACCAGAGCACGTCATAGGTGTTGATCTGTCCGGGCTCGACGATGGCGACGCCCCGCAGGTTGCGGAACGACTTGTGGGCCGTCCGGTCGGATCGTCCGAGCACGACGAGCGCCTTGCCGTCGACACCCATCGCCTCGAGGAGTCCCTTGGCGAGCTTCGTTTTCGGTTCGGCCCAGTCGATCGTCTCGACGACCTTGACCGCGCCTTCCGAGGCTCGGGCCGACAGGGCCGAGTAGAGGGCGATCCGCCGCATCTTCTTCGGTGTCCGCTGCCGGTAGGACCGGGGATGCGGTCCGAAGACCACGCCGCCGCCGACCCAGTGGGGCGCCCGAATGGAACCCTGCCGTGCTCGGCCTAGCCCCTTCTGCCGCCACGGCTTGCGACCACCGCCGCGCACGTCGGCACGGGTCTTGGTGGACGCGGTGCCCGAGCGTGCCGCTGCGAGCTGCGCAGTGACCACCTGGTGCATGACGGGACGGTTCGGTTCGATCCCGAAGACGGCCGGATCGAGCGCGACTTCGCCTTTCAGGGTTCCGTCGTTTGCGTAGAGCTGTGCCGTTGGGGTCTCAGCCACGGGCCTTCACCGCCTCTCGTACCAGTACCACTGAGCCTTTCGGGCCCGGGACCGACCCGCCGAGCATGACGAGTCCTCGCTCCGGGTCGACGTCGACAACGTCGAGGTTGAGCATCGTGACCCGCTCACCGCCCATGCGGCCCGGCAGTTTCTTACCGCGGAACACCCGTGCCGGCGTCGCGCACGCTCCGATGGAGCCAGGTGCCCGGTGCACCTTGTGCACACCGTGGCTCGCTCCCTGACCGGAGAAGTTGTGCCGCTTGATGACACCTTGGAATCCCTTGCCCTTGGACACGCCGGCAACATCTGCTTTGGCTCCTTTGGCGAGCACATCGGCGATGGTGATCTCCTGACCGATCTCGTAGGTGTCGGGATCGTCGACGCGGAGTTCGACGAGGTGGCGGGACGGCGGTACCTGCGCCTTCGCGAAGTGGCCGGCCATCGGCTTGTTCACGCCTTTGGTGGCTTCGCGGTAGGCAATTTGGATGGCGCCGTAGCCGTCCGTCTCGGGCCGTTTGATCTGCACGACTCGGCAGGGCCCCGCCTTGATGACGGTCACCGGAATAGCCCGGGCGTCCTCATCGAACACCTGGGTCATGCCGAGCTTCTCTCCGAGGATCGCTTTCACAGCTTGATCTCCACTTCCACGCCTGCCGGGAGGTCGAGGCGCATCAACGAGTCAACGGTCTTCGGCGTCGGCTCGAGGATGTCGATCAGACGCTTGTGGATGCGCATCTCGAAGTGTTCCCGGGAGTCTTTGTCGACATGGGGCGACCGGATCACGCAGTACCGATGGATTTCGGTCGGCAGCGGCACCGGGCCTTTGATCTTCGCCTGGGTGCGAACGACGGTTTCGGCGATCTTGCGCGCCGACTCGTCGACCACCTCGTGGTCGTAGGCCTTGAGCCGGATCCGAATCTTCTGTCCTTCAGCCATGTGGTCGCTCTTTTCCTATTTGATGATTTTGGTGACGGTGCCGGCACCGACGGTGCGGCCACCTTCCCGAATAGCGAACTTGAGGCCCTCGTCCATCGCGATCGGCGCG
>JANTGE010000024.1 GCA_024763085.1 Acidimicrobiia bacterium | reverse complement strand
TCCACGAGGAAGTTGTAGGCGATGTCGTTCCATTCGCGGGTGTTGCGGTGATAGAGGCAGATGCCGAGGATGTACGAGGGGACCTCGGCCTGCGTGTAGGTGTTCCATCCCGCCGTGTGATGGATGAACGCGGTGGTGACCTGTACATATGAGGCGGGCTCTCGCGGCGCGCACGCACCGGCAGGATCCCAGTCGGAACGGGGATGGATGCCTGGCTGCGCCGGTGCCGCACCTGCCGGTGTCTGTGCGAATGCGTCTCGTAGCCTCCGGAAGAGCGGTTTCGTGCGATCGGTGGTGTCGACGAAGGTGACGGCTGCCCGGTGAGGGTTCCCGCCTCGCATTCTGAACTGTACGGCGTCTGACTTGCCGGCCCAGACCGGTTGTGAACCGTGCCGCTCCTGTGCCTGCTCGCGGGTATCGACATCCGGGCCGTGGTCATCCTCGGTCTCGAGGGCCCTCCACGGACTCCAACGTCCGGTCGACCGCGTCCGGACATATAGCTCGGACGGTCCATCCCCATCCCAGGCGATACCGACCAGTGTGAACGGGCCTTCGACGATCTGGGACTCTCGGATGTCGCCCTTGGTCTTGAATGCGACCGGCTGTTCGGTCACCGATGCCCAGGCTTCGCTCCGGGGAATGGCGGGCGCGGGAAGCAGGGCCAGTATCAGCCCTGTGATCGCCGCTGCAGCCAGGCCCTTGTTGATACGCCTCTTCCTCACCTTTCGAAAGTGTACGCGTGGCTCGGTTCGCGATCGGGGGTTTCCTAGTTGATGGCGTTCAGGAGCACGTATTCGATCGAGACGGGGACGACACCGGTACCACCGAGGATGACGATCGTGTCAGGGCGGAGCCTGGCCAGCTCGTCGACAGTGGCCGCTGGAACCGTGCTCCCGGCGGTGAGGAGGATCGGCGCGTTACTCTTGGCGGCTGCCGGCGTTCCGGCCAGGGCGTCGGGGAAGTTCCAACCTGTGGCTATGTAGACGGTCGAGGCCCCATCGGGGAAGAACGTCCGGGCGATCGCTGCAGCGGTGAGGAACCGGTCCATTCCCCAGACCCGGTCGACCGTGGCCGCGAACGTTCCGAGCGTCGCCTCTGTCTCCTGCGAGACCACTCCGGTCCCGCCCAGAATCACGATCCGGGTCGGGTTGAGACGCACCAGCTCGTCGGCGATGGCCTCCGGGATTTCGTCGCGTTCAATCAGCAGAAGCGGACCGCCACCCTTGGCTGCCGCCGCGGCACCGGTCAAGGCGTCGGGGTAGGCGTCACCGTTTGCAACGAATACGACGTCAGCACCATTCGGGAAGCCGGACGCTGCGATCTTCGCAGCGGTCTCATACCGACTCGCGCCGGCGATTCTGTCGATCTCAGCCGACGTGAGCGTGGCGAGACGGTCGGCGACCGAGCCGGAGATCGACGCCTCTCCGCCGAGGATAGTGATGGATCGCGGAGCGAGCCGTTGGAGTTCCTGGGTTGTCTCCGTGGGGACGAGATCCGGCATGACGAGAAGGATGGGGTCTCCTGCGATGCCGGCGATCGGGCCGGCGATCAGCGCGTCGGCGAACGCAGTCCCGGTGGCGAGGTACACGTGGTCTGAGCCGTCAGGGAATGCATCCTGGGAGATCGCCGCGGCGGTGCCGTAACGTGTGGCCCCTGCCAGGCGGGGCAGCGGTCCGGTCTCGGCGGCCACCAGGCTCGGATACGGGTTGATGGGGGTTCCGTCGGGCAGGTGCAATTCGAAGTGGAGATGGGGCGCGGTCCACTCGGCGTTGCCGCTGTCGCCGACCCAGCCGATGAGCTGACCCGCCTTCACGTGCACTCCGGTGGTGATGCCCGGGGCAAACCCCCAACCCTGACCGTCGTCGGTACCGGGAGTGTCGTTGTTCATGTGGATGTACCACGATGCCCAGCCGTCGTCATGGTTGAGGGCCATGGCGCAGCACTTGCCACCCTGTTCGTCGTGCATCCATCCGACGGTGCCGTCGGCGGCGGCGACGATCGGGGTCATCTTGTCCGCCATGATGTCGGTTCCCTGGTGGGTGCGCCCTGCAGAGCGGGCGGCGCCCCACGTGTCGCTGTAGTAGTTGGTGCCGGCGACGGGAAACACCAGGTCGTAGGTCTCGTCAGCGGCGGATGCAGGCGAGACGGGCAAGAGGGCGAACACCACCAGGGCGACAAGAGCAATGCCCAGCGACTTCCTCACACTGAGTCCATCGGCGGGATCGGGGGGATCCTTGAGCGCTATCTCGAAACCGAGCCCGCCGGGGTGCAGTACTGGTCGTACTCGACGATCTGTGGGGGCCGATCCGGATTGGAGCAGGCCGGGCATTCGGGGTCAGGCCGGAGGCGAACTGCGTGGAACTCTTGCTCCAGGGCGTCGTACAACAACAGCCTCCCGACGAGCGGTCGGCCTAGTCCGAGCAGGAGCTTGATCACCTCGGTCGCCTGGATCGAACCGATCACTCCGGGTAGGACGCCGAACACACCCGCCTCTGCACACGAGGGGGCCAGCTCCGGCGGTGGCGGCTCGCGAAACAGGCAGCGGTAGCAGGGCCCCTCGTAGGGGGCGAAGACCGAAGCCTGGCCGTCGAAACGGAAAATCGACCCGTGCACCACGGGGATCCGCAGATGCAGCGAGGCGTCGTTGAGGAGGTAACGGGTGGGGAAGTTGTCGGTAGCGTCGACGACGACGTCGTAGCCCGACATGACATCGAGCACGTTGTCGGCTCCAAGGCGCACCTGGTGTGGGATCACCGAGACGTCCGGGTTGAGGGAAACGAGGGTATCCCGGGCCGATTCGACCTTCGGCTCGCCGATCCGGTCGGTGGTGTGCAGGATCTGGCGTTGCAGGTTGGTGACGTCGACCACGTCGAAGTCGACGAGGCCGATCGTACCGACCCCGGCCGCCGCCAGGTACATCGCCGCAGGCGATCCGAGTCCTCCTGCGCCGACGATCAACACTTTGGAGTCGAGCAGCTTCTGCTGGCCGGCTTCTCCGACTCCGGGGAGGATCAAGTGGCGGCCGTAGCGGGCCAGCCGATTGGTGATCGGGACGTCGGGACGGTCGATTGGGAGGCCCGCCGCCTTCCAGCCTTCGAAGCCTTCCCGCAGCGATACCACGTTCGTGAAGCCGCGCTGTTGCAGCAACACGGCCCCAACGGCCGAGCGGTTGCCGACATTGCAGACGAGGAGTATCTCCATGCCTGGGTCTTCGGCCAGCTCGTCGATGTGGTCGACGAGACTGCCGAGTGGCAGGCATGCAGCGCCCGGGAGTGTTCCGCGGGCGTACTCATCGAACTCGCGCACGTCGACGATGGTGCCCGGGAGACGGTCCGCGATCTGGTTGACACCAACCTCCCGGATTCGGTTCCGGATCGACTCCATCCACTCGTCGTGCGTCATGGGAGCAGGGTACTGGCGGCAGTCAGCTATCAGCCGTCAGCTTTGTGTGTCAGCTTCGCGTGTTCCGCCCGCAGTGCAGGCGGAAGACGGCGGAGCTGACGGGGACCGAGTCGAGGCACCAGTGGAGATACCCAAACCTCTTCCCGGCTCAAGGTCACGAGACCTTCGGCGGCGAGCTGTGCCAGTCGGTGGGGAAGCCGGATCGACGTCTTGCGCTCCGCGGCGACGATGAGCCGGAGCAGCTCCTCCACCGCGGTCGGGCCCAACAGTGCCGTCCAATAGCGACGGACGTACGGATCGGAAGGCCGGACGCCGGCGGCGATCGGCAGCAGATTCGGCGTGACGGTTGAACGTCGGCCGGCGGAGGTTCGGATAGCGGTGTCCGGGAGCGGCGCAGGGTGCGTCGCGACGGGAGGACGAACATCGTTCCCGGACACCGTATCCATGGGCAGAGAACTATCAAATAACGTTACGCAACGTCAAGTGGTGGGGTCGAGATCGCGAAAAAGCCTTCTGGCAGCCGCCGGGGTCTAACCGCCGCCGTTACCGTTGCCCCCACCATTGCCGGGAGGCTGAGGCGGAGGTGGCGGCGGTTCGACGCCGACGAACAGCGTGATCTCGTCACCGAAGGTGACAACCGATCCTGGCGTCGGCGAGGTGGTGACGACGACGCCGACGAGCGACGGTTCGCTCGTCTCGACGAAACTCACGATAAAGGACAGTTCGACGCCGGTGTCGGTCTTGAACTGCTCGAGCGCAGCGATGACCTGGTCGACCGACAGCCCGGCGAAGTCGGGCAGGGGTGCGCTCGGCGGTTCGCCGGTCGAAACCAACAGTGTCACCTGAGTTCCCTGCTTCGCCGTCATCGGCGAAGGCGCACCTTCCGCACTCGGATCCGGGTCCTGGCCGACGACGGTGCCGACAGGTTCGATCGAGGCGACCTGTTCGACCACGGGCTGCAGGTGGGCCTGGTACACGGTGTCGACGGCGTCTTCTTCGAGCATGCCGAGCACCAGGGGCACGTCGGTTTCGGGTACGACGAAGTACTTGCCTACCCCTGGTGGATCCTCGGGGAAGTCGAGCACTGGTTCGTCGGCGAGGGCTTCCTGCATGAACTCGGCCCAGATCGGTGCAGGGATGGTGCCGCCGAACACCCGGGAGTAGAACTGGTTGTTGATCGTCACGTTGCGCATCGGATACTGGAAGTCCGGATACCCGACCCACACGGCGGTCGAGTATTGGGGCACGAACCCGACGAACCAGGCGTCCATGTAGTTCTGGTGGGTGCCCGTCTTGCCGCCCTGTGGCCGACCGATGTTGGCCCGAGGTGCGGTTCCTGCGCTCGTCGGCACCTTGGTGAGGGGGCGGCGGGCTGCCGCCATGACCGCAGGGTCCATCACCTGCCGCCGATCCGACACATGCTGATACAAAACCGATCCGTCGGGTCCTTCGATCCGTTCGACGAGGTAGGTATCGGCATGGAGGCCGTTGGTGGCGAAGTTCGAATAGGCCGAAGCCATCTCGATCGGTGCGACGTTGCCGGCCCCGAGGACGATCGAATACACCTGCGGGAGGATGCCCTTGCGGACGCCCATACGGCGGGCCACATCGACGATGTGGGCCGGGCCCACGTCTCTCGCCACCTGCGCGTAGACGACGTTGACCGATCGTCGGGTGGCGTCGTAGAGAGTGAGGCCGTGGTCGATGTTGCCACCGGCGTTCCGTACCGTCCAAATGTTCGACCCGTCGTCACTGCACGGGTAAGGACATTCGACTTCGAGGGGACTGCGGGCGTCCCAGAATGAAAGCTCGGAGATGCCCGACTCCAAGGCGGCCACGAGGCCGAACGGCTTGAAAGAGGACCCCGGGTTGCGTTGGCCTTGCAGCGCCAGGTCGAACTGCTCTACTTCGAACGGAAGTCCAGACGACATCACCTTGATGGCGCCGGTGACGTTGTCGACCATCGAGATGGCACCGGTCACCGAGCACCGCAGCCGGTCGAGCTCCGGCACCGGGGTCCGGGTGGCGTTGTACCGGGCGATGCAGGCGTCGATCTCTTCCTGAGTCAGTGTGCTCGGGTCGGTAAACGGCAGCCAGGTTTCGAGGATGTCATTGGCTTTCTCCTGCAGTGGCAGGTCGATGGTGACGTAGACGGTCAGCCCGCCGCCGCCGACACAGTCGATGTCGTCGGATGGGCACCCGAATACCGCTTTCTTGCGTTCGTCAACGGTTGCGCCCAGGAATGAGAACTCGGGTTCGTGCAACAACTGTCGTTTCACCTCGGCGACGACGTGGTCTGCTGGGCCCTGGAAGCGGGTGTGGGGCTGGATGACGAGGGGCTGCTTCTTGGCGGCTTCTGCCTGCTCCCGGGTGATCATGCCGTGGGTGGCCATCGTGTCGAGCACGTCGTTGCGCCGATTCTCGACGAACTCGGGCTGGCGGCGAGGGTCGTAGATGGAGGGGTTGCGGATCGGCACGAACAGCGCCGCCGCCTCGGCCAGCGTCAACTCGTCGAGGTCTTTGCCGAAGTACTCCTGGGCGGCGGCCCGCACGCCGTAGGCGCCCCAGCCGTAGTACACAGAGTTCAGGTAGTACTCGAGGATCTGGTCTTTGGTGTAGCGCCGCTCGAGTTCGACGGCGACCATCGCCTCTCGGATCTTGCGCTTGATGGTGACCTCGTTGCCCACGAAGTTCTGCTTGACGACCTGCTGGGTGATCGTCGATCCGCCGCGGGTGACACCTCGCAGGTTGTCGAGAAACGCCGAACCGATCGCGGCGAAGTCGACGCCTTCATGCTCGTAGAAGTCGGCGTCCTCGGCGGCGAGTGCAGCGTCGACGACCATCTGCGGGACATCTTCGAGTTTCACCGGCCGGCTGTTCTTGCCGTCGTCGAGTTCGGCGAGTTTCACTCCGTCGAGCGTTCTGATCGAAGAGACCCGCGACAGGTCCGGGAAGTCGAGGGCCATGCCCTGGACGTCAGGGACGAACCTCTTTTCGAGATCGGTGAACAAACCGAACGCAGAGGTCGCACCGAAGTAAGAAAACAGGGCCAGCCAGGTAGACGCCAACAGCGCCACCGACAGCAACGTCGCCAGGGCCACGAACCAGCGGCTCGAGACCTCACGACGTTCAAGTTGATGAATTGGTTCTGCCATTGTGAAAAGAAACGAAGGGAACGCCAACAAAGTTGCGTAGCATCAGGTTACCCATGAACTCGGACCAAACCGCGCACCCTCGCCGCACACCGAGCGGCATCGACATCGAACTCGTCTACGGAGCAACCGAGGTCCCCCCTGAGGTGGGCCGGCCCGGCGAGTATCCCTACACCCGTGGTCCGTACCCGACCATGTACCGGGGCCGCCTGTGGACGATGCGTCAATATGCCGGTTTCGGCACCGCCGACGAGACCAACGAGCGGTTCCGGGCACTCCTCGACGCCGGCCAGACCGGACTGTCGGTCGCGTTCGATCTTCCGACCCAGATGGGCTACGACTCCGATCACCCGATGGCCGAAGGCGAAGTCGGCAAAGTAGGAGTGGCGATCGACACCGTCGACGACCTCCGGAGGCTCTTCAAAGGCATCCCGCTCGGCGAGGTGTCGACCTCGATGACGATCAACGCCACCGCCGCCATCCTGCTGCTCATGTACCAGATCGTCGCCGAAGAGCAAGGGGTGCCGGCCGAACGGATCCGGGGGACCGTGCAGAACGACATCCTCAAGGAGTACGTCGCCCGCGGCACCTACATCTACCCGCCGCAGCCGTCGATGCGGCTCGTCACCGACCTGTTCGCCTACTGCGCACGAGAGCTTCCCTCCTGGAACACGATCTCCATCTCCGGCTACCACATGCGGGAGGCCGGAGCGACCGCCGCTCAGGAGCTGGCATTCACCATCGCCGACGGACTGGCCTATGTGCAGGCGGCGGTCGACGCCGGGCTCGACATCGACGAGTTCGCGCCGCGTCTCTCGTTCTTCTGGAACGGCCACTCGCTGCTCTTCGAGGAGGTCGCCAAGTTTCGGGCGGCTCGCCGCATGTGGGCGAAGCTGATGCGCGAGCGGATGGGAGCCACCAAGCCTGCCTCGTGGCGGATGCGATTCCACACCCAGACGGCCGGTTCGACCCTCACCGCGCAGCAGCCGGAGCTGAACATCGTCCGCACGGCCCTCGAAGCCCTGTCGGCGGTCCTCGGCGGCACCCAGTCGCTCCACACGAACGCCTACGACGAGGCGCTCGGGCTGCCAACCGAGAAATCGGCGAAGATCGCCCTCCGGACCCAGCAGATCATCGCCTATGAGTCAGGTTCGGCCGACACCGTCGACCCGCTCGCCGGCTCCTACTTCGTCGAAGCACTCACCGACGAGCTGGAAGCAAGAGCCTCCGAACTGCTCCACGAAGTTGAGGCACTCGGCGGTGCCGTCAAAGCGATCGAAGCCGGGTTTCCGCAACGGGCCATCGAAGACGCCGCCTACGAGACCGCCAAACGCATCGAAACCGGAGAACAGATCGTCGTCGGTGTCAACCGGTTCGTCGATGACGAGCCGGGAGAGCCGGTGCCGGTCCTCAAAGTCGACCCGTCGATTCGCGACGAACAGGTCGCCAGGCTCAGGGAGCTCCAAGCCTCCCGGGACGAAGCAGCCGTCGCCGAGGCGCTCGATCGGATCCGGGAGACGGCGAAAGGTACGCACAACTTGCTCTACCCGATGAAGGAGGCTCTCATGCGGTCGGCAACCCTGGGCGAAGTGAGCGCGGCCCTCCGCGACGTGTTCGGGGAGTACCGGCCATGAAGTTCCTCATCATCGGCGGCGGTCCCGCCGGCAACACCGCAGCGACCGTCGCCGCCCGGCTCGGCGCCGACGTGACCTTGGTCGAAGCCGAGATCGTCGGCGGAGGGGCCCACCTGCTCGACTGCATCCCGTCGAAGACGATGGCGGCGACGTCGGTTCGTATGGAGGCGATCCGGTCCGCGCAGCAGCTCGGCATCGAAGACCAGGGCGCCGGCGTCGACCTCGAGGTGCTCAACCGGCGCATGGCCACCATCTCGACGAACCTCTCGGCCGACATCGTGAACATCCTCACCTCGCAAGGTGTCGACATAGTTCGCGGCCGCGGCCGGTTCCTCGGCCCACATCGGGCCGCCGTCGACCTCGCCGACGGAGGCACCCGTGAGGTCGATTTCGACGCGGCCCTCATCGCCACCGGATCGGCGCCCAGAGCTCCCGGATGGGCTGACATCGACGGAGACCGCATCTTCACCACGAGGCAGGCGTACTCCCTGTCCATGGTCCCCGAGCATCTGGTGATCGTCGGTTCAGGCGTCACCGGCGTCGAGTTCGTCCACATTTTCTCGTTCCTGGGCAGCCGGGTGACCTTGATCGTGTCGAGACAGCAGGTGCTGCCGCACCGGGACCCCGAAGTGGCCACCGTTCTCGAAGCCGACTTCCTCGAGCGGGGCGTCGTACTCATGAAGGGTGCCCGGGCGAATCGGATCAGCCGGCACGGCGACGAGGTCGTCGTAGACATCGAAGACGGACGGCAGGCCGTCGGCAGCCACGCCATGCTCGCCATCGGGTCCGTCCCGCTGACAGCCGACCTCGGACTCGACGCCGCCGGCGTCGAGATGAAACTCGGTGGGTATGTGCAGGTTGACGAATACCAGCGAACCTCCGTACCGCACATCTACGCGGCGGGTGATGTCACCGGACAGCTGCCGCTTTCGTCTGTAGCGTCGATGCAGGGACGGAAGATCGCCCGACATCTCACCGGCAGGCAGATCAAGCCGATCGACTATTCAAAGGTGGCGGAGGCGATCTTCACCGACCCGGAGATCGCCTCTGTCGGTCTCGAAGAGGCGGATGCGGCCGCCGAAGGGCGCAAGGTCCGAATCACCAAGGTGCCGTTCTCGGCAAACCCGCGCAGCATCATTCACGGGGCAACCCGCGGGTTCGTCAAGATGATCTCGGACCCGGCTACCCACGTGGTGCTGGGCGGCACCATCGTTGGCCACCGTGCCTCGGAACTCATCGGCATTCTCGCACTGGCCGTCCAGGGCGGCCTCCGGGTCGACACGCTCCTGGAGACGCTCATGGTGCATCCGTCGCTCAGCGAGAGCCTGGTCGACGCGGCAGAGTAGCCCGACCGGAGGTCGGGCTACTCGGTACTCAGTACTGGGTACCGAGCCACCCTTCGATCCGGTCCGCCACCGCTTCGGCGGTGAACCCGAACTGCTCGGCAAGGACGGCCGCAGGGGCCGACGCACCAAAACGGTCGATGCCGATGGTGAGGCCGTCGCTGCCGGTGATGCGTTCCCATCCGAAGGTCGAACCGGCCTCCACCGACACCCGGGGGATCCCGTCACCCAGCACCGAAGTCCGGTAATCGGCGGGCTGTTCGAAGAACGCCTCCCAGCAGGGCAGCGACACCACCCGGGCCGACACGTCACGAGACTCGAGCAGATCGGCTGCCCCCAACGCAACATGCACCTCCGAACCCGTGGCGACGATCACGACGTCGCTGCCATCTCGCAGCACATAGCCGCCCTTCGCCACGCCGCCGGTAGACCGCTCCAACGTCGGCACCCCTTGCCGGGACAGCACCAGCGCTGTCGGCCCCTCGGTCCGATTCAGTGCCAGTTCCCATGCCTCGACGGTTTCGGTGGCGTCGGCCGGCCGAACCACCCAGAGGTTCGGCATGGCTCGCAGCGACGCTAGATGCTCGATCGGCTGGTGGGTCGGCCCGTCCTCTCCGAGGAAGATCGAGTCGTGGGTCCACACCCAGATCGATGGGGTCTCCATGAGGGCACCGAGCCGCACTGCCGGGCGCATGTAGTCGCTGAATACGAAGAACGTCGAGCCGTATGGTCGGAGGCCGCCGTGGATGGCGAGCCCGTTGGTGATGGTGCCCATGGCGTGCTCGCGGATGCCGTAGGCGATGTTGCGGCCGGCTCGGTCCTCTTTCGAGAAGTAGCCGGACGAGGAGATCTTCGTCTTCGTCGAAGCGACGAGATCGGCAGCGCCGCCCACGAAGCCGGGAAGCTTCGACGCGATCTGATCGAAGAGCATGCCCGAGGCGGCGCGCGTCGCGAGCTTCTCCTTGAACTCTGGGGGATCGAGCGTGACCGATCCGGGGGAGTGGTAGGTGTTCCACAGGGCGATGGTCTGGTTGTCTGCTTCCTCGAGACGATGGCGCCAACGGGCGTGGGCGTCCCACCCCCGCTGCATCGACCCGCGAAAGAACTCGTACACCTCGTCAGGAACCCAGAAGTCCACGTCCGGAGGCAAGCCCAGGAGTTCCTTCGTCGCCCGGAGCTCCTCTTCGCCGAGCGGTGAGCCGTGCACCTCGGGAGTGTCCTGTTTGGTGGGGGCGCCGAACCCGATGTGGGTGTGGCAGCGAAGGAGAGACGGCCGGTCGGTGACGGCGAGCGCTTCTCGGGTCGCTTCGGCGACAGCCGTCTGGTCGTGACCGTCGACGTCGACGACATGCCACCCGAACGCTCGAAAGCGGGCGTCGACGTCTTCGGTGAAGGTGATCGATGTGTCGCCGTCGATGGAGATGTGGTTGTCGTCGTAGAAGTAGATCAGCCGCCCCAGTGCGAGGTGGCCGGCGAGTGAGGCCGCCTCCGACGAGATGCCTTCCATGAGGTCGCCGTCGGAAACGAACGCGAAGGTGCGGTGGTCGACGAGCTCCGGTCCGAACACAGCCCGGAGATGTTCTTCCGCGATGGCCATACCGACGGCGGTGCCGAAGCCCTGACCGAGGGGCCCGGTCGTCATCTCGATGCCTCGTTCCTGGTCGATCTCGGGATGGCCCGCCGTCGGCGATCCCCACTGTCTGAACGCCTTGATGTCATCCATCGACACCGGAAACCCCGATACGTGCAGGAGGGCGTAGAGGAGGGTCGACCCGTGGCCGTTCGACAGGACGAACCGGTCGCGGTCCGGCCATGTGGGATCGTCAGGGTCGACGATCAAGAAGCGGGACCAGAGCGCCACCGCGATGTCGGCCATGCCCATCGGCATCCCCGGGTGTCCGGAGTTTGCTCTCTGCACCGCATCCATGGCGAGGCCTCGAAGGGTGTTGGCGGCCAGCTGTTCGATCGTCACGGGTCCTCCTGATACGCCGAGGACAGAGGGTAGCGAGCGCCGCCAGGCAGTCGGCGCTACCGGATGACGGCGATCACCTGTCCCGTCGAGACCGTGTCGCCGGTCCGCACCTTGACGTCGACGACCTCCCCATCGACCGGACTCCGCACCTCGTTCTCCATCTTCATCGCTTCGAGGACGCAGATCGGGTCGTCTACCCGCACCCGGTCACCGACTTCGATGTGGACTTTCACGATGGTGCCCTGCATCGGAGCGGTGATGATGCCGGCATCGTCACCGGTGAGCGGCTGGGCCCGGTCGAGCTTCGGCGGCTTTCGGGCGACCTTCCGTCGTCCATTGGTTGCCGGTTCCGGTGCCCAAAATGTGACGACATACCGTCGGCCCGACACCTCGACGGTCAGCTCCCGTCTGGCCACTTCTTCGTCCTCGGGCATCGCAGGCGACACCGACTGCACCAGGTCCGAGAAGTCGAGCGACTCGGCCAGTTTCGTGTGGTGGCGACCCTCCTGGAACTCGCGCAGGTCGACGAGACGAAGGTGGGCCGGGATGGTGGTTGGGACACCGACGATGAGGAACTCGCGCAGCGCCCGTCGTGCCCTGGCAAGCGCCTGCGAGCGGTCCTGACCCCACACCACCAGTTTGGCGATGAGCGTGTCGTAATAGCGGCTGATCTCGGAACCGGCGTGGACGCCCGAGTCGACTCTGATGCCGAAACCGGCAGGCTCCCGGTAGTCGATGATGCGGCCGGGGCTGGGGAGAAACCCGTGGGCCGGGTCTTCAGCGTTGATGCGGAACTCGAGGGCGTGGCCAAACGGTTTCGGCGACGTGAAAGTCAACGGCTCGCCGGCGGCGACCCGGAGCTGTTCCTGTACCAGGTCGATGCCCGTGACCATCTCGGTCACCGTGTGTTCGACCTGGAGTCGAGTGTTCATTTCGAGGAAGTAGAAATCCCCGCTGGAGTCGAGGAGAAACTCGACGGTTCCGGCGTTGCGGTAGCCGACGGCTTTGGCGAGGGAGGTTGCCGCTCGCCCGATGGCACGCCGCTGCTTCTCGGTGATGCCGACCGCCGGCGATTCTTCGATGAGCTTCTGATGCCGGCGTTGCAGCGAACAGTCCCGTTCTCCCAGGAACACATGGTGTCCGTGTTGATCGGAGAAGATCTGCGCTTCGATGTGCCGGGGCTGTTCGAGGTACTTCTCCAGGTAGATCTGTGGGTTGCCGAAGTACGCCTCTGCCTCCCTCCTGGCACCGTCGATGGCGGCCTGCAGTTCCGTGGCGTCTGCCACCACTCGCAGACCCTTACCGCCGCCACCATACGAGGCCTTGACGGCGACCGGGTAGCCGAGTTCGGCGGCGGTGGTGATAGCGTCCTCGAGCGACTCGATCGGTTCCGTCGTTCCCGGGACGACCGGCACGTTGGCATCGATCGCCGCCTGGCGGGCTGCCAGCTTCGAGCCCATCAGATCGATGGCGTCTGCCGGTGGGCCCACCCAGACGAGGCCGGCCGCCTCGACAGCCTCGGCGAACTCGCCGTTCTCGGCCAGGAACCCGTACCCCGGATGGACGGCGTCGGCTCCTGCCTCTTTGGCGACCCGCAAGATCCGGTGTGCGTCGAGGTACGACTCTGCGGCCGGGGCCGGACCGATGTTCCACGCCTCGTCGGCAAGCTGTGTGTGGAGGGCGTCCCGGTCGAGCTCCGAGTAGACGGCAATGGTGCGAAGACCCATCTCTTTGCCGGCACGGATGATCCGCACGGCGATCTCGCCCCGGTTGGCGACCAGGAGCGACTCGATCGGGCGTGGGGACACTTTCGGGCTCACAGTGGAATGTTCCCATGCTTCTTGGGAGGAAGCGACTCGCGCTTCGTGCGCAGCATCTCCAGCGCCCGAATCAGCTTCGGTCGTGTCTGTGAAGGCTCGATCACCTCATCCACCAGGCCGAGTTCCGCGGCGCGGTACGGGTTGTTGAACTGGCGCTCGTACTCATCGATGAGTTCTGCGCGGCGGGCATCCGGGTCGTCGGCTCCGGCGAGTTCACGACGGAAGATGATGTTGACGGCCCCCTGGGCGCCCATGACGGCGATCTCGGCAGACGGCCACGCGTAGACGAGGTCGGCCCGGATTCCCCGAGAGTTCATGACGACGTACGCGCCGCCGTACGCCTTGCGGGTGATGACCGTCACTCTCGGGACGGTGGCTTCGCTGTAGGCATACAGCAGCTTGGCGCCGTGGCGGATGATGCCGCCGTGTTCTTGGTCGACCCCTGGCAGGAAGCCGGGCACGTCGACGAAGGTCACCAGCGGGATGTTGAAGGCGTCGCAGAAGCGGACGAAGCGGGCGGCCTTGGTCGACGCTTCGATGTCGAGTGTGCCGGCGAGCACCGACGGTTGGTTGCCGACGATCCCGACGGTGTGTCCGTCGAGACGGGCGAACCCGACGATGATGTTCTGCGCCCAGTGGGCATGCACCTGATAGAACTCGCCATCATCGACGATTCGCTCGACAACCTCGACCATGTCGTAGGGATGGGTCGCGACGTCGGGGATGATCGAATCGAGCATCGACTCCACTCGGTCGGCCCTATCGGTGGGCACGAAACGGGGAGGGGCTTCCAAGTTGTTTTGGGGGAGGAATGAGAGCAGATACCGAACCTCTTCGAGGGCGGTGTTGCCATCGGCCGCGACGAAGTGGGTGACCCCTGAGGTGGCCGCATGGGCGAGGGCACCGCCCAGCGCTTCGAATGTGACCTCTTCGCCGGTTACCGCTTTGATGACGTCGGGGCCGGTGATGAACAGATGACTGGATCCCTGGACCTGATAGATGAAGTCGGTGATGGCGGGCGAGTAGACGGCACCCCCGGCACACGGACCCATGATCACCGAGATCTGCGGGATGACCCCCGACGCGCGGACGTTTCGCTCGAAAATGCGGCCGTAGCCGTCGAGCGAGGCGACGCCCTCCTGAATGCGGGCTCCGCCCGAGTCTTTGAGGCCGATGAGCGGCGCACCGACCTCCATGGCGGCGTCCATCACCTTGACGATCTTGTCGCTGACGGCCCTGCCGAGGCTTCCGCCGAACACGGTGAAGTCCTCGGCGAATACGAAGACCGTCCGTCCGTCGATGGTGCCCCAGCCGGTGACGACGGCGTCGCCGGGAGGCGTGCGGTCTTCGATGCCGAAACCGCGTGCCTGGTGGCGGACGAACATGTCGATTTCTTGGAAAGAGTCTTTGTCGAGGAGGGCTGCGAGGCGTTCCCGAGCGGTGAGCTTGCCTTGCTCGTGCTGGCGCGCGATGGCCCGCTCACTGCCGGCGTGGATGGCTTCGTCGCGCAGCCGCCGCAGCTCTTCGATGCGTTCTTCGGTACCCATGCGTATATTGACCTTTGACTCTCGACCTTTCCGGATGGCTACACGATACGCGCTCAACGTCGAACACGTCGTTTCCTCCACACAGGACGTCGCCTTCGCCAGATTTACCGGAACGCCGCTCCTGGTCGTTTCGGAACGTCAGACCGCGGGCCGAGGGAGGGACGGCCGTGTCTGGGAACAGCCGCGTCGTGGACTGTTCGCGTCGTTGGCATTCAAGCCCTGGTGGCCTCAGGTCACCTGGCCGCGGTTGACCCTCGTCGCCGGTCTCGCCGCCCGAGAGGTGTTTCCGGGGGTCGACCTGAAGTGGCCCAACGACTTGCTCCTGGCCGGACGGAAGGCAGGGGGAATACTCACCGAGGTGAGGGGAGAGGTTGTGGTGGTGGGGTTCGGTGCGAACCTCTGGTGGCCGGAACCTCCTGATCGCGCGATCGGCCTTATGGCGACAGACCCCGGACAGGGGAGTGCCGTCGAGCTGGGCAAGCGTTGGGCCGACGCGTTGTTGAAGCGAGCCGATCGCAGTCCCGAGTCGTGGGGAGTCGAAGCGTACCGGCAGGCATGCGCGACGCTCGGACGGCGGATAACCTGGACTCCTGGGGGCTCCGGGTTGGCCGTGGCGGTCGACGAAAGCGGCCGGTTGCACGTCGAGACCCTTCGTGGCAGGGAGATTCTGGTGAGCGGGGAAGCGCACCTGGTTCGGTGACGCGGGAACCTCGCTACCCTGCAAACGTCTCATGTCGAAAGGTCCTACCCGTCGCCGTCGGTGGCCGCGTCGCTTTCTGATCGGCGGTCTGGTCGTCGCGAACCTCGTTGTGTTCGGGGCGTTCTTCGCTCTTCGTCATATCTCGTCATCCGTGGAGCAGAACCTGAACCGGGATGAGAACGTGGTGCGCGCACTGACGCCGACGACGGCGGCACCGCAGGCAGACGAGACCCTCCCGGACGGTTCGACGCCCGTCCGAGCCGCCGTGACCTTTCTCATCATCGGGTCCGACTCTCGGGAAGGGGTAGAAGATCTGGAGGGAAACTTTGGGTCGGCCGTGGGTCGCCGCGCCGATGTCATCATGCTCCTCAAGCTCTATCCCGACGAGAACCGTGCGCAGGTGTTGTCTCTGCCCAGGGACCTGAAGGTCGAGATCGAGGGACATGGCACCAACAAGATCAACGCCGCGTACGCGTTCGGCGGTGGTGAGCTGATGGTGAAGACGGTGCAGTCGGCCACCGGTCTACCGATCAACCACTATCTCGAGGTCGACTTCGCGGGCTTCGCTGCGATTGTCGATCAGCTCGGGGGAGTGACTTTGACGTTCCCGTATCCAGCCCGCGACCTCAAGTCGGGGTTCCGGGCCGACGCGGGGACGCAGAGGTTGAACGGCTCAATGGCGCTTGCCTACGCGAGGTCGCGGCACTATCAGGAGTTCATCGACGGATCATGGACGTCGATCGATGCCAGTGACATCGGCAGGACACGCCGTCAGCAGCAACTCATCCTCGCGATGTTGGCGGAGATCAAACGGCCGTCGACGCTTGCGGACGCGGCAGGGCTCGTCGAGGCGCTGGCCGGATATGTGACGGTCGACGCCACCCTCGGGCAGGGAGACATCCTGGATCTGGCCTGGTCGCTCCGGGGCCTCGACGCGTCGACCATCGAGTCGGAGACCCTGCCGACCTATGGAAAGACCATCGATGGACGCTCGTACCAGTTGCCCAAGGAACCAGAATCGTCGGCCGTGCTGGCTGCCTTCGCCGCCGGTGAACCGTTGCAATTCCACCAAGAGGGTCCGATCCGTGTACGGGTGCTCAACGGCAACGGGGTCGCCGGCGCCGCCGCTGCCATGGCGGACCAAATCCAAGGCAACGGCATCGAAGTCGTCGACGTCGGGGACGCCGAACGAAACGACTTTTCGACCACCGAGATCATTGCCCGGTCGGACAAGCTTGAACTCGCCCGAGCCGTCGCCGAGCAGATCGGGTTCGGTGAGGTTGTCCCAGGGACCGTGCCCGACTCGGTCGACGTGATCGTGATCGTGGGCAGAGACGCATAGCCGCTTCGAGGTCGAGCTAACGTTGCCTGCCATGGATGTTGCAGTGATTGGCGCCGGCTATGTAGGGCTCGCGACCGCCGTTGGTTTGGCGACGTTGGGCCATCGTGTCCGACTGGGCGAGCGAGATCCCGCCCGAGTCGATCAGCTTCGCGTAGGCCGGTCGCCGATTTTCGAACCTGGTCTCGAACCGCTTCTCAAAGAGGCGCTCGACCAGGGAACCCTGAGCGTCACCACGTCGAACCAAGAAGCGGTCACCGGCGCCCGGGTCGTGTTCATCGCCGTCCCGACACCGGAGAGCGACGACGGGTCGGCCGACACGTCGATCGTCGAGTCCGTGCTCGCGGAGATCGCTCCTCTGCTTTCCGACCATCCGGTGGTCGTCCTGAAGTCGACCGTGCCGGTGGGATCGGTCGCCCGGTTCCAGGCGCTGCTCGACCAGGCCGGCAGCCAGGCCACGGTCGTGTCGAACCCCGAGTTCCTGCGGGAAGGATCGGCGATCTCGGACTTCCTCAACCCTGACAGGGTTGTCATCGGAGCCGACGATCAGGAGGCCGCCGAGACCATGATCGAGCTCTACCGGGGGCTGCAGGCGCCCGTCGTGGTCACCGACCCGGTCTCGTCGGAGATGGTCAAGTACGCCGCCAACGCGTTCTTGTCGACGCGGGTGACGTTCGCCAACGCCATCGCCAATCTGTGCGAGGCGGTGGGCGCCGACGTCAAGGACGTGTTGCTCGGGATGGGATACGACAAGCGGATCGGGTTCCACTTCATGAGCCCCGGGCCGGGATTTGGAGGTTCGTGCTTTCCAAAAGACACGAAGGCGCTCGTCGCCGTCGCCGACCAAGCCGGCTACGAGTTCTCGTT